>NZ_JBPYCU010000012.1:0-150095 GCF_051846955.1 Cellvibrio sp. ARAG 10.3 | reverse complement strand
GTTAAAGAACCGGCGAGGGCAGCGCCTCCAACCGTGGGATGCGAATTATACGCATCATTTGTTTCTTGGCAAGCAAATTTTTAACTTTTTTTGCTGCCGGGTCACGTCGCCTTCCGCCTCAGCGTTCCGCTCCACTCCCCTTCTCCTCGCTCCGAGGAGGCGCGCATTATACACATTCGCTTTCGCTTGTAAACACTTCATTTCACTCAAGTTTTACAAGCCGGTCAACACGTCCTTTCTCAACCGCTCCCCGTCTGGAGAGGCGCGCATAATACCCGCTTTCTCACACCGCGCAACTCCTTTTTACAATTATTTTTTGCGACGAACAATTAACAAACAAACGAGATCATTCAACACACAATCTGAGCACTTTCAACACAGGCTCATCTAGCAAAACAGCTCATATCCTCAACTCAATTCACTTCAAACAAATGATATTTCTTCTTCCCAAGCTTACAAAGATAAAATTTTCCAAAGAAAGATGCCTCGGACGCAAAACATTCTGGAGTCTTCATATTATCAGCGGCAGATTTTGGCTGACCGTTTATGAATACTGCCTCACGAGCCAAGGCGTCCTTAACTTGCTTTCCCGATGCAGCCATTTGCGCATCCGCCAACAACTGCGTAAGGGGCATATCGGTTAACTGGTGTCGCTCCAGCCTAGATGAGGGCAGGCCATCCAAACGCAATTGCTCGAAGTCATCCTGCCCTAACGCCTTCAACTCATCACTGAATAGCGCTTGCGTAATTCTTTGGGCAGCCAGGAGACCGCTATCGCCGTGCACAAGACCGGTCATCTCCTCAGCGAGAATACGCTGAGCCTCGGGCTTGACCCCACTACTCCTGTCTGCTTCTTCTATACACTCAATCTCGCCAACACTTATAAAGGTGAAATAACGCAGAAACTTATACACATCTGCGTCTGCTGTATTAAGCCAGAATTGATAAAACGCATAAGGGGAGGTTTTGGCAGGGTCCAGCCAAACTGTTCCCGTCTCGGTTTTGCCAAACTTGGTTCCATCAGCCTTGGTAACCAAAGGCATGGTCAAACCATAGACATGCCCACTGTGAAGGCGGCGGGTCAAATCTATGCCGCCGGTGATATTGCCCCATTGATCACTGCCACCGATTTGCAAGGTGCAGCCATAGCGCTGATAAAGTTCAGCAAAGTCCAGGGACTGGAGCAGCATATAAGTGAATTCTGTGAAGGAGATACCCTCCCCCTCGCGCTCAATGCGCTGCTTAACCGATTCCTTGTTGATCATGTTGTTGACGGAAAAATGCTTTCCTATATCGCGCAAGAAGGTGAGCACGCTCATTTGCCCGACCCAATCGAGGTTATTAACCACCTCTGCCGAGTTACTACCACAATCAAAGTCAATAAAACGGCTAACCTGTTGCCTGAGCCGATCAGCCCAGCCCGCAACAACATCCGGCGTATTGAGCTTGCGCTCTTGCGCCTTGAAACTGGGATCACCTACCAAACCCGTAGCACCGCCGACCAGCGCAATGGGTCTGTGGCCCGCCATTTGAAATCTTTTCAACGCAAGCAAGGGAACTAAATGGCCGATATGAAGACTATCCGCCGTTGGATCAAATCCGCTATACAAGGTGCGCGAGCCAGAACTCATATAATCAGCCAAAGCCTCCCCACCCGTCGTTTGGGCGATGAGTCCGCGTGCTTGTAAATCGTGTAGTAAATTTGAATCAACCGAGGGCATATCACCGTCCACCGCTAGCATTGTCAGGGTCTTTTATAACCAAACATAGAGAAAGGTTGGCCAAGATACCGGATCTTGTCTCAAAAACAAGACTGCCCATTATCAAATCTGGCAATTACAGCGTTGCGGGGTGTCATCAGTGGACTTTTCTGCTATAAATGCAAAGACTTATATTAACTTCATAAACGCGGGTTTAGCTTCCTTATGGAACCCATTAAAAAGCATTACAAAAATTTCCTGATCAGTCTGTTTCAGCAATTTCCCAAGGGACATCTAGCCGCCGCCAGCACTCTGGCTGCCGGGCTTTGTTTCGTGCTTGCTGCGGTTCCTTCCGGAAACGCCGAGGCGACGCGCCAGACGCGCCTGCCTTTAGATCTTCCTACACAAGCCACCCCGCCGAAATTTGTCAACCATACACCATCCAACCAACCTCACTCCGGACTCACGTCTACATTAGGTGTATCCCTGAGACTTAAGGATTTGGTCAACTCAACATTGAATCCGGTCCCCCTGGTTCTCGCCTCCGCTACTGCAGAGGCATCAACAATAAAAGAAGAGCCGAAGTGGCAAGAGTTCATCGTTAAGAGTGGTGACAGCCTGTCCATTATTTTCCAACGGGCCGGGCTGAATGATCGCGATATCTATGAGCTGTTTAATGAAAGCGCGGAAGCAAAAGAGTTACGCCGCATTGTCCCCGGGCAAACTATCGCTTTCCAGCTTAACGACGACGGAAAGTTGCACCAGCTGCACTACGTAAAAGATACGCTTAACAGCCTTAATTTTACCCGCAGTGAAGATGGCTTTATTGCTAAAAAAATCGAGCGCCAACCGGATATACAAGTGGCTTTCCGGCAGGCAACCATCAACAGCTCTCTTTTCATGGCCGGCAAAGATGCAGGTATGGCCAGCAATTTAATTATGGAACTCGCCAACATTTTTGCCTGGGATATCGATTTTGCCCTGGATATTCACCGCGGCGATCAATTCAGAGTGATGTACGAAGAGCGCTATCTAGATGGCAAGAAGATTGGCACCGGAGCGATTCTGGCAGCTGAATTCACCAATCAGGGAAAAACATTCCAATCTGTCCGGTATACCAACGCCGAAGGCGCTTCCCACTATTACACCCCCAGCGGAGAGAGCATGCGCAAGGAATTCCTGCGTATGCCGGTGGATTTTGCCCGCATCAGTTCCCACTTCAACCTCAACCGCAAGCATCCCATTTTGCACACTATCCGTGCTCATAAAGGCACGGATTATGCCGCTGCACGGGGAACGCCGATCAAGGCATCCGGTGACGGCAAGGTAATCTTTGCCGGTCGCAAGGGTGGATATGGTAATACCGTGATTCTGCAGCACGGCCAGGCATATCAGACTCTGTATGCGCATATGCACAATTTTGGCAAAGGCGTTAAGGTGGGTACACGGGTTCGCCAGGGGCAAATCATTGGCTATGTGGGTACTACCGGACTCTCAACCGGCCCTCATCTGCATTATGAGTTTTATGTCAATGGTGTAGTGCGCAATCCAATGACGGTGGAACTACCCAAAGCACGTTCTATTGCCTCTGCTGAAAAAGCGAATTTCCTGGCTCAAACCCAGCCTGTCGTTGCACAACTGGAAGCATTTAAAGGTTCATCACGCCTCGCCATGGCGAGCGATGACGACAATTAATCGCCATGCCAATGACCGACATTTACCTCGGTTTAATGTCTGGTACCAGTGCGGATGCCATAGATGCGGTTGCTGTGGATTTTTCCAACAACACAGCCGCGCTACTTGGCTCACATAGCAAACCGCTCCCCCCTGATATCCGGGCGGTGATACACCGCCTGGCTTCCACCGGCCCGGATGAAATCGATCTCCTTGGTCAACTTGATGTGCAAATGGGAGAGTTATTCGCGGCCACCGTTCATGAGCTCATCGAAAAGCTTGGCTTAAGTAATCAGACACTCAGCGCCATTGGCAGCCACGGCCAAACCTTGCGTCATCGTCCCCCAGGTTCGCTAGCTCACCCCTTCACCTTACAGGTTGGCGACCCTAACATCATTGCTGAGCAAACCGGCATAACGACGGTGGCAGATTTTCGGCGACGCGATATGGCTGTAGGCGGTCAAGGCGCACCGCTGGTACCCGCATTTCACCAAGCGGCATTTCAATCAACGACCGTCAATCGTGCCATCGTTAATATTGGCGGCATCGCGAATATCACATGGTTACCGACATCTGGAGAAGCAACAGGATTCGATACCGGCCCCGGAAACGTGCTGATGGACGCCTGGATATGGCAGCACCACAAGAAAACTTACGATAACGCCGGGGCCTGGGCTGCCTCTGGCACATCGGATGAACAGCTTTTGGAGGCACTGTTGCAGCACCCCTTCCTGTTTCAGGCGCCGCCAAAAAGCACGGGAAGAGAGGACTTCAACCCCGCCTGGCTCGATACATGCCTGAGGCAATACCAGTGTGCTCGGCGCCCTGAAGACGTGCAAGCCACACTGCTGGCATTCACCGCCAGAACGATTACGGATCAGTTAAAAAAAGTCGCGAAAGAAGGGGGTATAGAGATTTTTCTTTGCGGTGGTGGTGCTTATAACGATACCCTGCGTCAGGCTATTCAGGGCTTGATGCCCCACTGCCCTGTTGCAACAACCGCGGAATTGGGTATCGCGCCTGAGTGGATAGAGGCCACAGCATTCGCCTGGCTGGCCAGGCAAACCTTGAACAGGGAGAGTAGTAATTTATGCGCGGTCACCGGTGCGAGAAAGCCGGTGATATTAGGGGGCGTATACTACGCTTGAAGCATTGATTAGATAGAGAAGGATGAACCGCAACCACAGGTACTGGATGCATTAGGGTTCTGAATCACAAATTTGGACCCTTGTAGCCCTTCCTCATAGTCCACCTTGGCACCGGCGAGGTAAGGATAACTCAACGCATCAACCAATACTTTTATACCGTCGCGCTCTACTATCGAATCATCTTCGGCCACGACCTCATCGAAGGTGAACCCATACTGAAAGCCGGAACAACCCCCACCGGTTACGTAAACACGCAGCTTGAGGTCATTGTTGCCCTCTTCGTCTATCAAGCTTTTTACTTTGGCTACTGCGCTATCGCTAACCAACAGGGCTTGAGGGGTGTAAATTTCAGGGCCAGACATAGTAACTCCGATGAACTCTTCAGTACCTCTGGGTAGAGGGAAAAATATTATCCCTTTACCCAACTAAAACAGTCAACTATTCGTAGTGGCTTTTATTATTGCCCGGATGTTTTGAGAAAGCTGGTGGAGGATTCAGGTGTGGTGCCAGTGGCGTCAGACAGTTTTTTTGCTGATGCAGGTGATTCAGCGGTACCGCTAAATATCAGGTTACCGTTAACCTGCGAACCCTTAACCATCTCAATCAGCTGGTAGTGAATTGAGCCTTCAACAATTGCCTTCGCTGCCAGTTCGATATGCTTCGATGAGTGGATATCTCCAACAACCTTACCGTTGATAACAGCGACCGGCGCGCGAATGTCGCCTTCAACCAATCCGGACTCGGCAACCACTAACTTGGCATCTTTATCGCCTTCAGCGATCACATTACCGCAGATTTTGCCTTCTATCTGTAAATCACCACTGAAATGCAAATCGCCGACGATCTTCGCTGCACGCGAAATCAGGGTGTGATTGTTAGAAAAAGCCATAGTTTTCTTTCCGCCCCACATAACTTTGTTTCTCAAGACAATAAAAAGATCGAAGCGCGTAAGAGTAGCCCATTTGCGACAAAGAATCGTGTAACAGGCTGCAAATATTCGTATTTCAAAGTTCGGAGAGCTGCCACTCCAGCTCATTTTCAATCGTGGCCGGATGTTTTCGATTAGTGGATTTCACCAGGAACTGTATTTTCTCGGGTTTAAACCCACCCGGAAGCACCAGGTCACCCTCGATATTCTGGAAATACTTAAAGCTGAGGGAAATCTGTTCCGCTGCAACCTGATCGGATAACTCGTGCAGAGAAATACTGCGCGGCTTCTCCTCGCCTCCCAACGTCTGCACACCGACTATCTTGATGTTTAAATCCCCCTGGAAGGGATCGTCCATCGCAGCGAGTTTTTGGAGGACTAATTTGTAATGGTAGGCATCTGCCTGATCTGCACGAGTGACATGAAAGACACCAATACTGATACCTTGGGGATTAGCGTTGCGCCCGGAGGACATCATGCTGCGATATACCGCGATATCGCGCTCCAGGGCCGCGATCTGCACCGTTTGTTGCATTAACTGGCGGCGTATATCTTTGTTTGCCTGCTGATCAATATCAGCGTTGAGTTTTAGGTTGGCAACCTGCTGACGCAATTCCTCAGCATCTTTGGTTAAGGTCAGGATCTTTTGCTGTTGCTGGTCCCGCGCACCGCCAGGCAATGACAACTGTTGCGCACCATGATCATAACCAATCAGGTAGCAGGAAACCGCCACGCCCGCGAGCACCAGGAAACCAACAACGTAATTAAATACCAACCGCATGGGGCGATAGGGCATCACCCGCATGCGATATTGAGCACTACCTTTTACTACCGCCATCGTCTATTCAGCCTTTTATATAGTGAATACGCGTATTGAATGGCTAGCGCACGCACTACCAAAAACGCACTGCGACTTGATTACGGCAGCAAAGCTACCACATCCAAACCGGCTTTCTCATCAAAGCCAAACATGATGTTCATGTTTTGAACCGCCTGGCCAGATGCGCCTTTTGTCAAGTTGTCGATGGCCGACAACACCACCACCGTATCGCGATCCTGGGGCCGAAAAACGGAGATACGACAAACGTTCGAACCTTTTACAGTCCGCGTTTGAGGCATTTCACCGGCAGGTAAAACATCGACAAAAGGTTCATTGGCATAGCGCTGCTCGTAAAGAGACTGCAAATCTGGCGCCTGGTTCCCTTTTAACAAAGTGGCATATAGCGTTGCATGGATACCCCGAATCATCGGTAGCAGGTGAGGAACAAAGGTCAATTGTGCCGGTGTACTGCCGGCTGGCTGGACATCGCGTAAACCCTGTTCAATTTCCGGCAGGTGACGATGACCCGCTACCCCATACGCTTTAAAGCTGTCGGTGATTTCCGTCAGCAGATTATCGATCTTTGCCTGCCGGCCCGCACCGCTGGCACCGCTCGCGGCATTGGAAATCAGCCGGGCCGGGTCAACCAGGTTATTTTCGATCAGCGGTAAAAAGCCCAACTGGGTCGCTGTGGGGTAACAACCGGGACAGGCAATCAGCTTAGCCGAACGAATTGCTTCACGATTGGTTTCAGGCAAACCATATACCGCATGAGCAACCAGCTCGGGACAACCGTGCTTCTGGTTATACCACCGCTCCCATAATGCGGTATCGCGAATCCGGAAGTCGGCGGACAGATCAATAATACGCGCGTTGGTCTTCATCAAGGATGGCATGAGGTTCTGCGCAACGCCGTGCGGTGTAGCAAAAAACACCACATCCAGCTCACCCAACACATCAACATCAGGTTCGCTAAATGCAAGATCAATATGGCCGCGCAAACTGGGGTACATATCCGCCACCTTGATACCGGCCTCGGCGCGGGAGGTGATGACCGTGACGTCTACCTGGGGATGCTTGACGAGTAAACGTAACAACTCGACACCGGTATAACCTGTGCCGCCAACGATACCTGCTTTAATCACGTGTAACCCCTTCATTTGCTTAACTCTTGTCATCTGGGCTATTGTGCCCGGCGTTGATCGAGGGCCTATGATAAAAGCCTTGTCGATAAATCGAAAGTATTGAATGCAAGGGCCGGATCCACACCTCCCACCCTCGCCCCTTGTCGGGAGTCATCATGGTTCTCTTTACCAAAGCCTCGCAGGCCGCACATGCCAGACTCCGGGCGCTTCGCTCCCGCCTATCGGTGAAAGCAGAAAAACTGCGTGACCAACTGGCGTATATAAATGCCTTACCCCAGCTGACGTTATTGGGTTTGATTACCGGCATCCTGGCAGGCCTGATTATTGTGCTGTTCCGTTGGGTCATCGACATTCCCCTGGGTCTTTCGCTCCCTGATCACGGCGAAAACTTTGAAGCCCTGGCTGCGAGTTCACGCTTTCTGTTGCCGGTGATTGGCGGACTGGTACTGGGTCTGATTCTGCAGCGGGTGAATAAACTGTACCACCCGGCCGGGATTGGTCATGTGCTTGATCGTCTTCAAAACCATCAGGGACGCATGCCGCTGGGGAATTTCATTAACCAGTTTGGCGGCGGTGCCCTGTGCTTGTTGACCGGGCAATCCGTCGGTCGCGAAGGTCCTGCGGTACACCTTGGGGCTGGCTGCGGCAGCTTATTAGGTCAATGGTTGCGTTTGCCCAATAACAGCCTGCGCCCATTGGCGGGCTGCGGTGTGGCGGCGGCCATTGCTGCGTCTTTCAATACGCCGATGGCCGGGGTGATCTTTGCCATGGAAGTGGTCATGATGGAATACACGATAGCGGGATTTATCCCGGTGATCCTGGCGGCCGTTGCCGGTACGACTATCACCCATTTGGTATTTGGGCCGGACATTACGTTTATTACCCCGCAGATTGTTATGGGTAATATCTTTGAGTTGCCGTTTATGGCGCTTACCGGTCTGTTTGTTGCCGTGTTTGCGGCGGCATTTATCCGGTTGCAAGCCCTCTGTTGCAAACAATCCTTACAACGTCCGGTCTGGTTACGTTTTTTATTCGCCGGAGTAGTCACCGGTGTGCTGGCGCTGTGGTTTCCACAGATCATGGGGGTCGGATATGACACGATCAGCGCATCCATTGCCGGTGAGTTAGGGCTCGGCTTATTGATCGCTATTGTTATTGCCAAACTGATTGCGACCGGGGTCAGCCTTGGGGTCGGCATGCCAGGCGGGGTGGTCGGACCTTGCCTGGTCATGGGTGCGACACTGGGTGGTGCAGTGGGAGTGATTGCGCATATCTTGATGCCCGGGTCCGCCAGCGATGTCGGCTTTTATGTGATCCTCGGGATGGGCGCGATGATGGGCGCCGTGCTGAATGCACCGCTCGCGGCCATGATGGCCATCCTGGAGTTGACCTACAATCCGCACATTATTTTCCCGAGTATGCTGGTGGTGGTCGCCGCTTGCCTCACCACCCGCTGGGTTTTTCGCTGCGACGGATTATTCCAGACACTGTTACGCATCCAGGGCAAATACCGCGAGCCACTGAACCCTGAATTTGGCATGATCCATCAGATGCTGAGCCGTTCCGGCGTGCGCGGCATGATGGATCGGCACTTTGTGCGCACCGCACGCCAGCTGGATCAGCAGCACGCCCAGGCATTGCTGCAACATCATCCGCACTGGATTCTGATAGAGGACGACATCATACTGCTGCACCCGGCAGACCTGGCGCTGTATCTGGAACAGCATCCGCTGACCGATGACACTGAAGATGCCAGACAGTTGGATTTACTTGAGCTGCCCGCACGCCGGCTACAGCTGACAGCCGTCAGTATCGAAGCCAACCTGTACGAAGCCTTGCAAGCCATGAATGCGGCGCAAGTTGATGCGATTTATGTCACTTCGGCCGACATGAGCAGTGACGACATAAAAAGAACAGACAAGATCAAAGGTATCGTCACGCGGGAGAAGCTGGAAAATTATTATCGAATCTGATCAACCATTGCCCCCAGGCTTCTATCGCACAAGGGAATGCGAAAAGCGTCGTCGATCTTTCGATAACTGAACCGAAGAAACTGATGAGATTGTATTTATGCTCTGGATCAAAGCCTTTCATATTATCTCCGTCATTACCTGGTTTGCCGCGCTGTTTTATTTGCCTCGGTTATTCGTTTACCACGCGATGAGCGAAGACCACATCAGCCGCGAACGTTTTAAGGTAATGGAGCGAAAATTGTATCGCGGGATTGCTACGCCCTCGATGATCGCGACGCTTATCTTCGGCGCCTGGTTGAGTCATTTGAATTGGGCCTACTACGCCCAGTCAATCTGGTACTGGAGCAAATTGGCGTTGGTGATCATCCTCGTGGGTTACCACCATGCCTGCCTGGTTTACCTGAAGCACTTGCGCGACGACCGCTGCCAACGAAGTCACGTGTTTTTTCGCTGGTTCAACGAATTCCCGGTGTTGCTGTTGCTGGGTATCGTTATCCTGGTTGTGGTTAAACCTTTTTAAATAATGGCGTAACTTCTCCTGTGAATCCTTTTACATCAACACCGCTGTATGCAATTACCGACAGTCTTTTGATGCCCGGTGAAGCACTTTTTGCCGGGGTAACCGCCGCGCTTGATGGTGGCTGCCGGCTGATTCAATACCGGGATAAATCCGGTAATCATACGCAACGCCTCGCCGACGCAAAAAAACTCTTGGCGCTCTGCAAGGCCTATAAGGCACAACTGATTATCAACGATGATGTGCCGCTGGCCAAGGCCATCGGTGCCCACGGCGTACACCTCGGTCAAGATGATGTCAGCCCGATTATTGCTCGCGAACATCTGGGCGCTAATGCCATCATTGGTGTGACTTGCCATGCATCTCTGGACCTTGCACAACAGGCGATAAAACAAGGGGCAAATTATGTAGCCTTTGGCCGTTTTTTCCCGTCCAACACCAAGCCCGACGCACCACCGGCACCGTTATCACTACTTACCGCAGCGCGTGATGTCTGCGAGCCGACGCCCATCGTCGCCATCGGTGGCATTACCCTGGAAAACGGCGCGCAGGTATTGGCAGCGGGGGCTGATACCCTGGCGGTCAGTCACAGTTTATTTGCTGCCACCGATATCAAACGACAAGCACAGGTATTTATTGCGTTGCAGAAAAATATCGAGACGAGATGATGCGTCCCTTGAGATGCAGCACCCGATAAGCTGTCAACTATTATTGATTGAAGGAATTTTTATGAGCCGTTCAGAAACCTTATTTTTGCAAGCACAACAACACATTCCCGGCGGTGTGAATTCACCGGTCAGAGCATTCAAAGCGGTGGGCGGAACGCCGGTTTTCTTTGAAAAAGCATTGGGTGCCTATATCTGGGATGCGGATGGCAAACGCTATATTGATTATGTGCAATCCTGGGGACCCATGGTGCTCGGCCACGCACATCCCGATGTGATCAATGCTGTGATTGAAACCGCAAAATTCGGTTTGAGTTTCGGCGCACCCACTGAACGTGAAACCACACTGGCTGAAAAATTGTGCCAGCTAATGCCCGGCATGGACATGGTACGTTTTGTCAGCTCCGGCACTGAAGCCACCATGAGTGCAATTCGTTTGGCACGCGCGTTTACCGGGCGCGATAAGATCATCAAATTTGAAGGCTGCTATCACGGCCACTCTGACTCCTTGTTGATCAAAGCGGGCTCTGGGGCATTGACGCTGGGTGTACCCAGTTCGCCCGGTGTACCCGCCGTGTTGGCGGACCACACCATCACGCTGGACTACAACGATGCGCAGCAAGTGCGCGAATGTTTTGCCTCGCTGGGTGACAAAATTGCCTGCATCATTGTCGAGCCAGTGGTGGGTAATATGAATTGCGTTCCACCCGTGCCAGGTTTTCTGGAGACACTGCGCGATGTCTGTGATCAATATGGCAGCCTGTTAATTCTTGACGAGGTGATGACTGGCTTTCGTGTGAGCCACACCGGCGCTCAGGGGCATTATCAGATCAAAGCGGATATCACGACCCTCGGTAAGGTCATCGGTGGTGGTATGCCGGTGGGCGCCTTTGGTGGGCGGCGCGATGTGATGCAGATGATTGCGCCCTCCGGCCCGGTATATCAGGCGGGCACCCTGTCGGGTAATCCAGTTGCCATGGCCGCCGGATTGAAAACACTCGAACTGCTGGAGAATCCTGCGATCTATCCGCAACTGAATGCCCGAACCGAGCAACTGGTGACAGGCTTGCAGCAGCTGGCCGATGAAGCCGGTATTCCGTTCACAACCAACCATGTCGGCAGTATGTTTGGCTTTTTCTTCACCGAAGAAAAAAAGGTAACCAATTTCAAACAGGTTATGGCTTGTAATATTCCACGCTTTAATCAGTTTTTCCACGGCATGTTGAAGCGCGGCATTTATCTGGCACCGGCGTCTTACGAAGCCGGATTTATGTCAGCAGCCCATACGGAAGACGATATCCACATGACATTACAAGCGGCAAAGGAAACCTTCGCTGAACTCGTTTAACGAGCAGGTGCCCGGCCCCTGTGGGCTGGGCAGCAAGACCTATGTCGCGAGAGGACATCACACACGGAGTTCGGGGTAACCTACACTAGAGTTAATAACACAAGACAACGCATCGCGATTGCCATCGGCCGAGAATAATAATCATGCAATCACCCAACCTGCTGAAAACGGTTATGCAGGATCACACCAGTCAATACTGGGTGGGTCAGTTTATCTTTTGGTTTGGCCTCTCTGTTGTTCCTTTTCTGGGCATTGTCTTCTGGTACAACACCACCAAACTGGTTTACGTTGAACATATGTTTTTGCAGGCTGCATTGGGCCTGTTACTGTCCTTTCCCCTGGGATGGTTTTATTCAATCATCTGGAAGCTCGGGCCGATCCTGCGCATGTGTCTGGTGCTGTCCATGGCTGGCGCCGTGGCAGCGCTCTGGACGGCCTTACGCGTGGTGACCTACATCTGGCTAACCGGTGAAGTCAATACCTGGAATGATTTTGGCGGTTGGTATTTCGGTGCGTTTTATATTTTCCTGTGTTGGTCGGCGTTGTATCACGGCATGATTTATTATCGCCTGCTGGAGATTGAACATGCTGAACGTTTAAAAGAAGTGGCCCATACCAAAGAAGAACAAATCAAACGTTTAAAAGCGGAGTCCATCGCGCGTGAAGCACAATTAAAGATGCTGCGCTACCAGATCAACCCCCATTTCTTATTCAACACGCTGCACGCCATTTACGCACTCATTAAACTGAAAGATGAATACCGGGCCTTGGGCATGATCGCCAAATTGGGGAAGTTTCTACGTTATTCCCTGGAGTATGACCCGCAATTACAGGTCAATCTGGAAGATGAAATCAATACCGTGACGCTGTATGTCAATATCGAAAAGGTGCGTTTCTCGGATCGGCTCAGCGTTGAATTCGATATCAGCGAGCCAGCAAAGACAGCCAGGGTTCCCAGCCTGTTACTGCAACCGCTGATTGAAAATGCTATCAAATACGCAATCGCTACCCGTGAAGAAGGCGGACAAATCCGTATCAAGGCAAGTGTTGAACATGGCGAACTCTTGCTGGATGTCATTGATAACGGCCCCGGTTTGGCCGGAGCAAAACCCGCGCCGGGCCAAACCACTGGCGTTGGCTTGCGCAACACGCGTGAACGTTTACAAACGCTTTATGGTGATCAGCATCAATTTCAGATCAAGGAGACACAACCAAGCGGTGTGCATATCAGTATTCGCATTCCCTACGAAAGCGTCGTGTCTGATGTGCCGGATAATACCAATAAAAAAACCTACAACTTTACCGGGTAAATTAGGCCATGATGAAACTCAGAACCATTATTGTGGATGATGAACCGCTGGCGCTTAGTGTGCTAAAAACCTGCCTGGAAGATTTTCCGGAAATTGAGATCATTGCAGAGTGTCGCAATGGCCGGGAAGCTATCGATAAAACCCTGGAGCTCTCGCCGGATTTGATGTTCCTCGACATTCAAATGCCGGGCAAAAACGGTTTTGAAGTAATCAAGGCATTGCAAAACGATGTGATGCCGATGATCGTATTTATCACCACCTATCAACAATATGCACTGGATGCGTTTGATCTGCACGCCGTGGATTACATTCCCAAGCCGCTCGACGAGGAGCGCCTCGCCCGTGCAGTGCAACGCGCGCTGGATCGTTATCAGGGCACACAGATCAGCGGCCATAATAAACAACCTTTGATCGGCGCCATTGATGCCGTGGTGAAAAAATTATCCGGCAATGCCGATGCACAAACAGAGATAACATCGCCCAGTCTCGACAACATTGCGCGCAAAATAATTGTGCGCGACGCCGGTTCGGCAGTGGTGATTCCTGAAGCCGACATCGACTGGATTGATGCCGCCGGAGATTACATGTGTATTCATGCCAAGGATACGACCCACATCATGCGCAGCACGGTGAAGGAATTGGTGAACATGCTTGATGGTCAGGTGTTTAAACGCATCCATCGTTCAACGATTGTGAACATTGAGCGCATCCAAACAATTCAATCCCTCAGCAAGGGGGACTATGTGGTGTTATTGACCTGTGGCGAGCGGTTGAAAGTGAGCCGTAATTATAACGAGGCGGTTCGGGCGTTTTTGCATAAGTGACAAGGCGTTAAATAATGCCTTATTGGTATTGAACCAGATCGTGTCGGATTACGCCTTTGGCTAATCCGACCTACTTCACAATTTCCTGCTTGTCCATCCAGCTTATCGTGTGCTGAGACCGCCTTGTCTGATGCCGGTTGTCCTCGCCCACCGCACTTGGGATGCTATAGGCTGCGGTAAACATTCCTTACCCGAGAACAACATAATAAATGGCTTTGCGGGCGCGGTTATTCAGACGCGATTCCAACTGTGTCCATACCCCACGGAAGACGGTTCCCAATAACGATAATCAGAGAGCTGGCAAGTTCCGATTCTTATCCTGACGCTGTATTTCCTATAACGAAAAATTTACCCATGCAGGAAGAAAACCATGAAAATTCCTAATCGGCCTTTCTTACCGACGCTGCTGGCGGGCCTGTGTCTAAGCTGGTCAGCAACCTCCACAGCCCAATCCACATTGATCTGGTCGGATGAATTCGAAGGCGACCGCATTGACCGCTCCACCTGGACCTTCACCACCGGCGGCAGCGGTAACGGCAACGGTGAATTGCAGTTTTACACCGCCGCCAGCGAAAACGCTTACCTTGACGATGGCAAGCTGGTGATCGAAGCACGCCGCGAACAGATGGAAGGCAAAGAATTTACCTCCGCCCGTTTGCATACCAATGGCCGCATGGCGTTCAAATACGGCACCATCGAAGCGCGCATCAAATTGCCGCGCCTGGACAATGGTTTGTGGCCCGCCTTCTGGATGCTGGGCAACAACTTCGGCATCGATGGTTGGCCCAAGTCCGGCGAGTGGGACATCCTCGAAGCTGGCTATAAATCCGCGATTGATGACGGCACCGTGAATAATGCTGTATCCGGCGCGATGCACTGGTGGCACGAAACCGGCACCTGGAGCGATTGGCTGCAAGCTGATGCAGCCAACGATGTGGTATTGCCGTTCAACCTCTACGACGATTACCACAACTATCGCCTGGAATGGACACCCACCGAAGTGCGCATGTCCGTCGACGACACCACTTTCTTCACCATGGATATTACCGACCCCAACATGTCGGAATTCCGCACCGACCCGGCCCATATTATTTTGAATCTTGCAGTGGGTGGCTGGAATTTTGTGGAGATTACCGATCCCGCGCAAATCACCGCACCCTTCCCCGCGAAGATGATGGTGGAATACGTTCGCTTATACGAGAACGAATACACCGAATTGCATCTGGCGGAAGACGACCTGCCCAGTGGCAACTTCGGTATCTCCACCGAAACCACACCGGTGTTAAGTGAACTTAACTGGGGCGACCGCACCAACCTGTATATCTGGAACAACATGACCACTGTGGCCACCACGCCCTCGGAAGGTAGTTCGGCACTGGCTTATCAGATCCAGCCGGGTGACTGGTGGGGTATGGGCTTGCTGCACAAGGATTACAACATGCGCAACTATGTGCATGGTTATTTGCATCTCGATATCAAAACCGCCTCCACCAGTAACTTCAGCATCGGCATGGCCAGTACTTCCGGCGGCGACGCCAGTATTGAATTTGCCGAAGGCAGCGAGCAATACGGTTTGGTACGCGATGGCGAATGGCACCATGTAGCGATTCCGTTGAGCAAATTCGGCGGCGTGGATTTTGAAACGGTGAAAACTTTTTTCAGTATTTCCGGCCCGGCGCCGAGTGCGGTAATGGAAATCGCCATCGACAATATTTATTTGTCTGAAAGCATTGAGTTGCCCGCACCGGAATTCGGCAACTTCGGCATCTACACCGAAAATCCGGCGCACCGCGACGCAGGTGATTTCGGTTTCGGCGTAAACGGTGATTTGTTCCTGTGGGACGATACTCTTACTTTGGAAACCGGCAATGTATTGGAAGGCAACGCTTCACTGAATTTGAAATCCACCGGCAAGGGCTGGTACGGCATGGGCTTGACCGCGCGCGAAGGTTTTAACTTAACCGCCTTTGATAATCCTGACGGCAAATTGCATTTCTCTTTGAAGACCACCGACCAGGGTGACTTCCAGATCGGTATCAAAAGTGGCAACGTCAACGTGATTGGCCAGAAGTGGATTTATTTCAAAGCGGGTAATGACCCTTACGGTTTTGCGCGCGACGGCCAGTGGCATGAGATTGTGATTCCGGTGGCCGAACTGGCCAAAGATATTGACCTGTTTGATGTACGCCAATTGCTGCAAGTGTTGGGAACGGGCGAAATTACCAGCATCGCTATCGATGATGTTTACCTCTCCGGCGGTCAGGCGGCCAAAGATCCCGGCCACAATGGCCCGGTGGTTAATCGCGCGCCGACCGCTGCAGTAAAACCATCCGTTATGGGCGGCCCTGCCGGACTTACCGTCGATTTCGATGGCAGTAAATCCAATGACGTCAACGGCGATGCACTAACCTACAGCTGGGACTTTGGTGACGGCACCACCGGCAGCGGCGCTAATGCGTCACACACCTATGCGGACGAAGGTACCTACACCGTAACGCTGACTGTCAGCGACGGCGAGCTGAGTGCAAGCGCTAAAACCTTTATCTTCGTGGATGCCGATTACGGTCAAACCAAAAGCGACAAACGCGGTTTGGGTTATGGCCATCATTCCGTAGAAGATTTTGAAGTGATCTCCAAAGGCATCAGCTGGTGGTACAACTGGAGCCATCGTCCGGATGTGATGATTGAAGATGTTCTCGACAACTACGGCGTGGAATTTGCGCCCATGGCATGGAACGGTGCGTTCAATGACCAAGCCATGCGCGATTACATTGCCAGCAACCCGAACGTGAAATATATCCTCGCGTTCAACGAGCCAAACTTTATCGATCAAGCCAATATGACGCCCTCGCAAGCCGCCGCTGAGTGGTATCGCCTGGAAGCGATTGCCGATGAGTTCGATTTAAAGATTGTCAGCGTGGCGATGAATTTCTGCGGTAATTGCGTTACTGAAAATGGCACCACCTACTACGACCCGATTGATTACTTCGACGATTTCTTTGCGGTGTGTCCGGACTGCCGCGTGGATGCAATTTCGATTCACGCCTACATGGAAGATGTCGGCGGTGTGGAGTGGTACGTGAATTTGTTCAAGAAATACAACCGCCCCATTTGGATGACGGAATTCTCAGCCTGGAATGACACCACCACGCTGGAAGATCAAAAGCGCTTCCTGATTCAAACGGTGGATTATTTCGAAAACGATGACGACGTCGAGCGCTACGCCTGGTTTACCGGTCGCCGTAACGGCCACCCTTACAACGGCTTGTTCGACTATCGTCAGTCCGGTGTTCTCAATGAGCTGGGGAGCATTTATGTGAACATGCCGGTCCACGGTGATGAGAGTGTGCATAACTTGCCGTCCCGCGTTGAAGCAGAAAACTATGCAACCATGAGCGGTATTCGCCTGGAGCAAACCACCGATGCCAATGGTTTCCTGAGTGTTACTGAGGCCGAAGCGGGCGATTGGATTGAGTACAACATTGTCAGCAGCGCCAGCGCTTATGAAGTGGCCGCGCGCGTAACCAGTGACGTGGGCGGCACGATTGATGTGCTCGTCGACGGCCAGCAAATTGCCACTATCGATGTGGCTGCCACCGCCGATCTGCAAACCTGGGAGACCGTCAACGCAACACTGAACCTAGCTGCCGGCTCACACAAACTGCGTCTGGTATTTAACAGCGCAATTCAGTTGAACTGGTTGGACTTGGCCACCGGCAACGATGACGACGATGATGAAGAGCCAACACCCACCGGTAACCTCGCCCTGGACCGCCCGGTGTTTACCTCATCCAGCGAAGCCGGTGCCATGTCCGGTGCACAAGCGGTGGATGGCAATACCAACACCCGTTGGGCAAGTGGCTGGAGTGACGCTGAGTGGATCTATGTCGACCTGGGTGCGAGCTACAACCTGACGCGCGTGGTGCTGAATTGGGAAGCGGCTTACGGTCGTGATTATCAATTGCAGGTGTCTGATGATGCATCGCAGTGGACCACGGTGAAAACCGTCACCGGCGGCACCGGCGGTGTGGATTCCCAGGATATCGCCGGTTCCGGTCGTTACCTGCGCATGCTCGGTAATGTGCGCGGCACGGGTTACGGATATTCCTTGTGGGAGCTGGAGGTTTACGGCACCACGACTACTGGCAGTTCAAGCTCTTCCGTTGCGTCAAGCGTAGCGAGCAGTTCTTCCAGCAGTTCCAGTGTGGTGAGTTCATCCAGCTCGTCCATCGTGTCGAGTGTGTCGAGCAGCCTGGTGTCCAGTTCCAGCAGTCAGTCCAGTTCGGTGGTGAGCGGCGGCAATCTGGCGTTAAGCCAACCGGTTGTAGCCTCCTCCACCGAGGGCGGTGTCTGGGCAGCAACTTATGCCGTGGATGGCAACGCGGGTACGCGTTGGTCGAGCGAGTTCAGCGATAACCAGTGGATTTATGTGGACCTGGGTTCAAGCCGCTCGATCATGGGTGTGGTGCTGAATTGGGAAGGCGCGTTTGGTCGCGGCTACGAGATTCAGGTGTCCGATGATGCAAACCAATGGACGACGGTGCATTCCGAGGCGAATGGCGATGGCGGGATTGATGATATTCCGGTGTCGGCGAACGGTCGGTATGTGCGGATGTTGGGCACGCAACGGGGAACGGGTTACGGTTATTCCTTGTGGGAGTTTGAGGTTTATTAATTCATGGCTTGGCCTCGTCGGTAGTTCGGTTAGCCTCGTGTGACCGGCCCGACGATTTTTCTTCGACAGCGCTTCTTCGGCGAACTCTGTAAGGAGTTAGTCGAAGAAGGCTGTCGAGGATCTTTTTCAATTCATACCCGTAGGTCGGATTAGGCGCATACGCGCCGTAATCCGACAGCTTGTTCAGAGAATACATCGGATTACGCCTTTGGCTAATCCGACCTACTGTTTTGTTTCTTGCAGGTTGTGTGACAAAGCGTACATAGCCAGCATAAGGCATCTGATAACATTTTCTGCCGCTTAATTTGCCCGCCGAGCGTTGCTTAAAAACCAACCTGTTTGTGATGCTCTTCCAGCGTAACCTGGCCCTTTTTTTGTAAATCAAGTGGATTCTCGTGCTAATATCGCGCGAACTTTGCGCTGTATCAAAATTCTACCTAACAGTAAAACCTGAACTGCCTGTATTAATTTCTATGATTCTGATAGTTGATGATAACCAGGAAAATGTCTTTTCCTTACAAGCGCTGCTTGAGCTGAATAATTTTCGCGTGCATGCGGCATCTTCCGGCGAAGAAGCGCTGAAGCTGATCCTGAAGAACCCTTCCAGTTACGCCTTGATTATCCTTGATGTGCAAATGCCGGAAATGGACGGTTTTGAGGTTGCCGAAACTATCTTGAGTTACAGCAAAACCAAAGATATTCCCATTATTTTTCTCTCGGCGGTTAACACCCACAAAAAATACATCGCCAAGGGTTACGCCTCGGGTGCCGTGGATTACATCACCAAACCGGTTGATGCGGATATCCTGCTATTAAAAATCAAAACCTTTTACAAGCTGTCGGAGCGAAAGCGGCAGTTAATCGAAAAAGATAATTTCCTGCGCGAAGAGATTGAGTTTCGCCGGCAGGCAGAAAATGCACTTGAGCAAAAGGTGGAGGAGCTCAAGTCTACCCTGGAATCACTGCCGCATATGGCATTTACCACCTGCCAGGATGGGGGGATTGAGTTCGTCAACCACCTCTGGTTTAACTACAGCGAGCAGGCCGATCAATTTCCCGAAGCGGATAATTTCGCCATCGCTGCGCATATCAAACATACCATTGCCTCAGGCAAACAAAGTGTGCAGGAAATTCGCCTGAAGTTACCGGCTGGTGCAGACTACCGCTTTCACGTGCTCTATTTCACACCGGTCATTAAAGATGAAAAAATTGTGCGCTGGGTGGGTATCTTTACCGATATCCACGAGCAAAAACTCATGTCGCAAACCCTTGAGAGAAAAGTGGAAGAGCGCACCCGCGAGCTAATTGAAATTAATAGGAAGCTCGAGGCCAGCAACACCGAACTGCAAAAGTTTGCCTTTATTGCCTCCCACGATTTACAGGAACCCTTGCGCAAGATCCAGATCTTCAGCGATATGATAATCAAGCGCTATATCAACGATTCGTTCAACAGTACCAAACTGTTGCAGAAGATTACTGAATCCGCAGCCAAGATGAGTACCCTGATCAGAAACGTCCTTGAATATTCACGCCTGCCCGACAAGAACTTCTACGAAACCCTTGACCTTAATGCGGTCATCAATGACCTGTTGCAGGACTTTGAATGGGAAATAAAATCGCGTGGCGCCAGGGTTCATCTGGGCCAGTTTCCTCACATGGAAGCTATCCCGGGCCAGATGCGCCAGGTCTTCCAGAACCTGCTGACCAATTCGCTCAAATTTTCCCAGGAGACCCAACATCCGGAAATCGCTATCACCTCAGAGCTGGTCAAGGAAAAGTCATTCACGGCGGCGCAAGATGACCACGGCCAATTCTGCCGTATCACCTTTCAAGACAACGGCATTGGTTTTGATCAGAAATTCTCTGACAAGATCTTTGAGATATTCCAGCGCCTGAACCAACGTGAAGGTACGCAGGGCACTGGTATCGGGTTGGCTATTGTCAAAAAAGTCATCGATACCCACAACGGTATTATCACAGTAGAAAGCAACGAGAATCAGGGAGCCAGATTTATCATGGTTCTGCCCATCAAACAATCCGCCAAACGTGTCGACGATAAATCATGAAAAAATACACAAGCAACCTGCTTATCGGTTTTGGTATATCACTGCTGGTGCTGTTTATCAGCTCGACCGCTTCGTTCATCAGCATCAATAACCTGCTGACAAGTGTCCATTGGGTTAATCACTCTAACAAGATCATCATTGATGCGGAAGAAATATTGGCGGCCTTGCGCGAGGCGGAAGCGGGACAGCGGGGCTACCTGTTGACGGGCGACCCGGAGTTCCTCGAGTTTTTTAAATACTCCCAAAGCAGCACGCGTGACGCACTGGACCTGCTTAATGAATTGACGGTGGACAATCCGGTACAACAGGAATCTGTCGAAACCTTGCGGGCTCACATCGAAAACCGCCTGGTTTTGCTTAACCAATTGGTTACTCACAAAGACACAACCGGCAGGATTGATACCGAGGGTCTGGCCAAGGGTAAGCAATTGATGGACAAGGTTGAACAAACCTTGTCGACCATTAAACAGCATGAAACCGAGTTGTTGGCAGGCCGTGTTGCGGATATGAATGGCTCAGCCAGATACACCACCGTCCTGATTGTTATTGCTGCGCTGATTGCCTTGCTTATCACCACCCTGTTTTATGTGCGCATCAGAAATGATTTTGCCCAACGGGCCTTGTTGCAAAAAGAACTGGAACGCAAGGATAAGGACATTGGCGAACGCATTGAGATTATCAAGAGCGTTGCTGATCGCATCGCCCTGGGCAACTACACGATTCGGGTCGACAGCCAGCAATCCGATTCTCTCGGCAACGTCGCCGTATCGCTCAATAAAATGGCAGCATCACTGGAACAGTCATTTCAGATCCTGTCCGATAAAGAGTGGGCGCAAAGTGGGATGGCGTCACTGAATGATGTCATGATCGGCGAACACAACATCGAAAAACTGTGCGAAAGCATTATTGAGTTTATAGCCGCTTTCATCAATGCCCACGCCGGCGCTGTGTATATTCTCGATCACGAAGAACTGCGCTTTTTTGCCGGCTACGCCTATTCCGCCGACCCGGCCCGAGGCCGTTTTAAACTGGGCGAAGGGGTTATCGGTCAGGCGGTGGCCACCAATCGCATGATGGAATTGAAAGATATTCCGCCGGAAAGTATCTATATCAAGTTCAGCCTGGGTGAAGCACTGCCCAGGCATCTCGTCGCCATTCCGATTATGGACGGACATACCATCAAGGGCGCGATTGAGCTGGCGTCCCTGGATCAGTTTAGTGAGCGCGAAATAGAATTTTTGAAAAACGCTGTCCATAACGTCGGCATTGCTATCTCTGCTGCACAGAATCGCCGCCGCTTGCAAGAGTTGCTCGACGAAACCCAATCACAAGCGGAAGAACTGCAGGCACAACACACCGAGCTGGAAAATATCAACAGCGAGCTGGAGATGCAGGCCGAGAAGCTGCAAGCCTCGGAAGAAGAGCTGCGAGCACAACAGGATGAATTGCACTTTGCCAATCAGACGTTGGAAGAACGCAGCCTGTTACTGGAAGAGCGAAACCAGGTTATCTCTGCCAGAAATATCGAGATTCAGGAAAAAGCCGAGGCCCTGGCGCAAAGTATGCGTTACAAATCGGAATTCCTCGCCAACATGTCCCACGAGTTGCGCACACCACTGAACTCAATCCTGCTGTTGTCGCGCTTGATGTCCGAAACCAACAACCATAACCTGACCAGCGACCAGATTGAATATGCCCGTGTGATTGAAACTTCCGGGCAAGGTTTGTTGACACTCATTGATGAGATTCTCGACTTGTCGAAGATCGAATCCGGCAAGATGGAACTGGAATATCAATGGGTGCCCATCGCCGAGATTGTGAATGACATTAAATCCCTGTTCACACCCGTGGCACTCGGCAAGAACCTGGAATTCAAGGTACAGGTGTCGCCGGATCTACCAGAAGCTATCGAGACCGATAAGCTGCGCCTGGAACAAATTATTCGTAACCTGGTATCCAATGCACTTAAATTTACAGCCGAGGGTTATGTCAGTCTGACGGTGACACCGGTGGCCAAGGATACACGCCTGCTGGATATCATCGTAAAAGACACCGGCATCGGTATTCCCAAAGACAAACAGGATCTGGTATTTGAAGCTTTCCAACAGGCTGACGGATCAACCCAGCGCAAATATGGTGGTACCGGTTTGGGGCTTTCCATCAGCCGCGAACTGGTGAAATTATTGGGTGGTGAGATTCGTCTGGTCAGTGAAGTCAATGCGGGCAGCGAATTTACACTTCGTATCCCCTTGTGCAAAAACAATGTTGCGTTACCGCAACCGACACCGGCAGCCCCTCCTGAACCAGCACCCGCCGAAGTGACCCGCAAGAAATTTATCAGCACCGATGTTCCCCGTGGCATTCCCGATGACCGGGCGCATATCGGCCGTGCCGACAAAGTGATTCTGATCGTTGAAGATGATATTAATTTTGCCAAAGCACTGTTGGAATACACGCGCGAAAAAGGCTACAAGGGCATCGTGGCGGTGCGCGGCGACGAAGGGCTGGAACTGGCAAAAGAATTCCTGCCCCTGGGCATCCTCCTCGACATCCAGCTACCGGTGAAAGATGGCTGGGAAGTAATGGAAGAGCTGAAGGCCAATCCGAGCACGCGTCATATTCCGGTGCATATTATGTCGGTGCACCAGTTTAAAAATGAAAGTTTGTTAAAAGGCGCTGTCGATTTTATTGATAAACCCATTGCCTTTGAAAAGATGCACGATGTCTTTCAGAAGATTGAGTACGTCCTGATGCATCATCCGAAAAAAGTCCTGATTGTTGAGGAAAACACCAAGCACGCTAATGCCCTTGCCTACTTCTTGCAAAAGTTTGATGTGCGCCTCGAAGTCAAGAGCGGCCTTGATGACGCCGTGAGTTCACTCAAACAACAAGATGTCGATTGTGTCGTGCTGGATATGTGCGTTCCCCATGAACGCGCTTATGACACGCTGGAAGAAGTAAAGAAAACACCCGGATTGGAAAACCTGCCGATTATTGTGTTCACCGGCAAGAGTTTATCGTCCAGCGAAGAGGTCAGGATCAAACGCTACGCCGATTCCATTGTGGTGAAAACAGCGCATTCGTTCCGCCGTATCCTTGATGAAGTGTCCCTGTTCCTGCACCTGATGGAGAAAAAGGATGCCGACAACAGTACCAAAAAATCCCGCCAGCACACCCTGACCCTGGACGAGGTTCTGGAAGATAAAACCGTGCTGCTGGTTGACGACGATGTGCGCAATATTTTCTCCCTGACAAAGGTGATGGAAAGCATCAAGATGAACGTCATAACCGCTATCGACGGCAAGGATGCCCTGCAGCAACTGGCAGAGAATCCGCACATCGACATCGTCCTCATGGATATGATGATGCCGGAGATGGACGGTTACGAAACAACCAGGGCGATACGTGATAATCCTGCCTATAATGAATTGCCGATCATCGCCGTTACCGCAAAAGCCATGGTCGGTGACCGCGAAAAGTGCATCCAGGCGGGAGCTTCCGATTACATCACCAAACCCGTCGATATTGACCAACTTTTGTCATTGCTGCGCGTTTGGCTCTATGAAAAACATTGATGGTTTTCATAACCCGCCGGTCGTTCTGGATGATGAACATATCAACATCATCCTGAATGACCTGATTGAGTATCACGGCTACGACTTCCGGGGTTATTCCCGTTCGTCCCTTACCCGCCGGATTTATCGTTTAATGTCGCTGGACAAGTATGCCAGCTTCGCAGAGTTTCGTTTTCGCCTGCGCTACGATGAGGGTTTTCTGAATCGTTTTGTGGAAGAAATTACCGTTAACGTAACCGAAATGTTCCGCGACCCGGAGTTTTATCGCGTTCTTCGCTCAGACATTCTGCCACTAATGGCGACCAAGCCATTAATCCGGATATGGCACGCCGGTTGTTCAACCGGCGAAGAAGTTTACTCCATGGCAATCCTGCTGCGCGAAGCGAACCTTCTGCATAAATCCTTGCTCTATGCCACCGACATCAATCCTGTTGTGCTCGACGTTGCGCGCGAGGGTATTTACCCTTTGACCCAGATGAAAACCTGGTCGGAGAATTATATTCTCGCTGGCGGCAAGCAGGATTTCTCCCGCTATTACACGGCCAATTATGATCGGGCCAAACTCGACAGCACCCTGTCCGAACGCTTTGTTTTATCGACACACAACCTGGTATCTGATCGCTCTTTCAATGAGTTTCAATTGATTCTATGCCGCAATGTGTTGATCTATTTTGATAAGCCATTGCAGGAACAGGTTTTGGCGTTATTTGATGAAAGTCTGGAAAGTCTGGGTTTCCTGGCGCTGGGCACCAAGGAAACGCTGAAATTTTCTGCCGTGGCCAATAAATTCCAGCCGGTGGAACGCGATCAAAAAATCTGGCGCAAGATCGCGTGAGTGAATAAATGCCTAGAGCATGGTTTCGCCGTGTATCTGGACTTTTTCCTCGCGCAGTTTCAAGTCACACAACAAGTCTTCGATATCCTTTAAATTGACCGGCTTCACCAGATGCCCGTCGCACCCTGCCGCCCGTGACTGGGTGCGATCACCCTCCTGGCCCCAACCGGTTACCGCCACGATGGTAATCGCTTTTCCGTTAGTTTGTTCGCGAATCAGACGCGTCGCGTCGTACCCGTTCAGGTTTGGCATGCCCACATCCATCAATACAATATGCGGTGCAAATTCTTTCACGCGCTCCAGGGCTTCAAAACCATCGTGGGCGATACGCACGTCATGGCCTAATAAATTCAGCAGCATCGCCATGGAATCACACGCATCGTGATTGTCGTCAACGATCAGGATGCGTCGTTTCGGTTGATCGGGCGCATGGATATCCTGCACGCGCGGCTCCGGCTGAGCATCCACCACCGCGCTTAATATGGGCAGAGTTACCCGAAAGATGCTGCCTTGATCTGGCCCATCGCTGCTTGCACTGACCCTGCCCTGATGCATCTCCACCAGAGCTTTCACCAGCGCCAACCCGATACCCAGGCCATCCGTGCAATGATCGCTATCACTCGGTACTTGCGAAAACATATCAAAGATATTCGGCAAGGAAGCAGCGGGAATACCGATACCGTTATCGCGCACCTCCACAATCAGTTGATCCCCCTCCGGCTCAGCGATCAGCCAGATCTTTCCGCCCGGTTTGGTATATTTTGCGCTGTTGGATAACAGGTTGCTGAACACCTGTGCCAGGCGCGTTAGGTCAGCATCAAGAAATATCGGTTTGTCCGGCAATGACACGGTCAACGAATGGTTCGCGGCTTCAATAGCCGGACGTGTTGCCTCTACTGCATTGTTGATCACTTCTTGCAACGATACGCGATGTTTTTGCAGATGTAATTTATTGCGATTCATCCGCGAGACATCCAGCAAATCGTCAATCAAACGTACCATATGGGTCAGCTGCCGTTCCATCATCAGACGTACCTGGGACAGCGTCTGCGGATCGTTTTCTGCCAGTTCAAGGATGCGCAAACCATTGCGTACCGGCGCAAGAGGGTTACGCAATTCATGGGCAAGCAATGCAATGAATTCATCTTTCTTTCGGTCGGCTTCGGCCAGTTCTTCTGCACGGCTTTGGAGTTCCTGTTCCATATGTTTGCGTTCCGTCACATCGCGCGTGGTGCCGGCAATCGCTTCAATTTCGCCATTGGCACCAAACACCGGAACAAAAATATAATCGTAGATGCGCAAGCCATGGGTACCGATAAACGGCACTTCATCCTGAACCGGACGCCCCGTGGTTAACACCTGGGTTAACTCCCGATCATGCTTGGCGGCATGCCAGGCGGGATAGCCCAACTCGAGACAATTTTTACCGATGGCTTCGTCCCAGGTTTTTCCCCACATGGTCAGCAACGCATCGTTGGCGTAGGTGAATCTGAAATTGAGATCGAAGATATAAACAAAATCAGGAATAGTGGCGAGGATAGTTTCGTACAGACGGCGCAAGCGTTCGGATTCATGTTGGACATGAGCCAATCTGGCTTCGGTTTTTTTTCGTTCAGTAACATCTTTTAAAACATTCACCGCACCCACAATGTTTTGTTGGTCATCGCGGATTACATCAATATTAACGATTACCATCACACGGCTTCCGTCCGGACGTTCAATCATCACGTCCTGATCGCGCACCGGTTCGCCAGTTTTCAACACCTGTGCCATGGGAGTATTCGCATGTGGCAGGGGCGTGCCATCCATCCAGAACAGGCGATACGCACCACAAAAACGTTCACCGGTTTCACCGAGGTGCGGCCGCCTTCCCCAGAGTTCAGCCGCGCGTTCGTTGTAACGCACGATCAAGCCAGAAGGCGCCGCGCAAACATAAACGGCCGCAGGCATCAGGTCGATCAGTTTCGCATCAAGCCGACCCATAGCAGAAGACGAACTCGCATTTACTACAGCATCATTCATTACTTTGGTGTCCGTATACGTCATGGATATTCTCAATGTGCTAGTTAGCGGATTAAGGCCGCGTGAGGCCGTTTCGGTAAGTGACATAACCCACCGAGAGCTATTCAACAATTGCGATGTGCTAATACGTGCATGGGCAAAAGGGTTCAGGCATCTAAATCCTTTTTTGCATTTCGTGATGAATGATGGGATGAGTTATCGATCAATCTCGTCCCGGTAAACGCATTGGAATCTTGAAACAGGTGAGTAAGAAAAATGGCAATTAACCTAAAAAGTATAGACACCTGCACTGAACAAGCAATAAGTATATTAATAGATGGTAACAACAAACGGCGCGTAATTTATAGCCCTATGGCATTAAAAAGTGCATCTGGCATGAATAAATTTTTTCTTTATTGGGAATCGTCGTCATTGATTTTTATTTAATAAAAATTTTTCGGAGAGACGCTTCGCTTGTTGCGATAGATAGGCAGAGCACAAAAGGGGCGAACGTAATAGTTATGCACCAGAATATCTCAGGGGGATTGGCGTTGAAATTCAGAAAGTTAGGTGGCGAGGAGTTTACGCTGGGTTGTTTAGCGCACATTGGCGCTGTTAAGGAAAGAGTTTTGTGAAGTGAATAACATAAAACGTCGGGCCATCCGGCCCGACACGCCTATTACCTGTCGCTGACCGGCTTGATCGCGCCGCAGTCGGCGGATAACCATTTGCCGCTTTGCGTCATTGCCATTTCTTCTGTCTTGCCGTTCACTTGGGTTACAAAACTTGATTTGCCGGTGTAGGCTTTGGGACTGCTGAAGGTAATTTCTCCCGTTCCGCTTGATGGCGGATCACCGGCACAGGTAAATTTAATTTTAAATTTATTCTTCGTTTGTTCGAGGATTTCCTGCTGGCAGTCTTCATCCTGTTGCGGCAGATCGCCGCGATCAATATCTTCTTGCGTAATGCACATCTTGACCGTTGTGCCGTCTTCCCCGATGCCAACACCGTAGGACGCCATCATGGTCTCCATCATCTTGCGCTCTTCCGGCGACATGTTCGCCAGTTGATCTTGCATTTGTTTCATTGCGGCGGCCATTTCGCCGCTCGGGTTGGTCATGGTGAATTTGTGTTCCCATAGGCCCGGGGTCATGTCGATTTTTACAGCCAGGGCGGGCGTGCTGATTGCACATCCAAGTAATAACGCGATGCAGGTTTTATAGGTTTTCATAGTTTCGTCCGTGGTGGTGAGTAGGAGGGTTATGCGGGTGTTGAAGACGATGGATGCTAGTACAGTTTTTTTGCGGGGTAAAGAGGGGATAAAGTGAGAGGTTCGAAATCCGTTTGTCGTTAGGCCTTTGGTTTCGAAAACGCATTAATACATCCCTGTAGCTCCTTCAAGTCATCCCTGACTTGAAGGTTTCGAAACCAAAGGCCTAACGCCAAACTCCCATAGCGACAACGTCACGGTCACCGTTCGGTCAACTCTACTCTTGTAAGAGTTTCACGAGAGTCGGTTCCATGGCTTTGGCCCAGGTGGCGTAGCTGCTTTCATTCAGGTGTAACAAGTCCGGCATAACCTCGCGCGACAGGGTGCCGTCGTTGGCCAGGAAGTGGTCGTTGATGTTCAGGTAGAAAATATGCTGGTTGTCGGCATAAGTTTTGATGATGTCGTTGATGCGGTTGTTGATCTGGCGCATTTCGGCATCGGGTTTTTCTTCGCGCGGGAAGATGCCTAACAGCAGAATTTTTGTGTCGGGCAAGCGGGTGCGCAGTTCTTGTAAAACGGTTTTAATACCGATAGCCGTGTATTGCGGTTGTGCCAGACGGTGTCCGGTGTTGTTGGTGCCGATCATCAATACCGCCACCTTGGGACTAATTCCGTCCACTTCACCGTGCTGCAAACGCCACAGTACATTTTCCGTGCGGTCGCCGCCGTAACCGAGGTTTACCGCGTTGCGGTCGGCATAGTATTTTTCCCATACGGCTTTGCCTTCTTTCTCCCACCCCTGAGTAATGGAGTCACCGATCATCAGCAAGTCCACGTTGCCCTGGCGAATGCGTTGCAATTTTTCCTGGTGACGCGGTTCCCACCAGTCGCGCGCCCAGAATTCGTTGAGCATGGACGGCGTTACCGCAACGGTTTTGTAATCCGGGCAGGTGGCATTGGGCGTGCCGTCTTTCAGGATTTGGACGTTGGCGATGGCCAGTTCGCCGGCACCGCCGGTTTCCAAGGCGAAGGGTAAGGTTACCGCGCTGAAGTCGTCACCGTCCTGTGCAAAACAGGACAGGGGCAGACGGATGGTTTGCCAGCCTTTTCCAGCCATGGCAAAGGCTTGTTCGGTGAAGGGTACTTTGCGTTTGCATTGCTCACCGCATTGCAAACGGAAATTCACACCACCATTGGCCAGCTCAATCACATTCATATCCAGTGATAAAACACCGTTTTTTACATGCTCGCGCAAGTCCAGTGGCTTGCCGCCCTCGAGGGAGAGGCCTGCGCTCCAGGTGTTTTTCCAGGTTAGGGTCAGCGCGTCTTCCTGCACATCTTTATCGCTGGTTCTGATTACCACACTGCCATCAGGCAAAGCCGCATAAGCACCGCTGAGGATCTGGTTGCGCTCATGGTTGTTGAAGAACACATTCCAGGGCTGCAGCGGACGACCCACATAAAATTTAATATCGCCGGCTTTACCGGTAGCCACGCCGGCCACTTTCTCCGGCAATTTATTCGGCCCGGTTTTTCCGGACGCGTAGGTTAAACCATAGCCGTAGGCGAACAGCGGATCATAGTCAGGGTGGTGCGCATTCAGTTGCGCTTGCAGTGGCAACTTCGGCCAGGAGAATGTCAGCGTGCCTTTGAAATCGTGGTTGGGCGAACCGTCCGCCTTGGCAATCAACACATCGGCCACACCCGTACCTTCTGTGCCCGGCAACCAGGCCGCTACAAACGCATCGGACGCGTTCAATTCAGGATTCACCCACAGCGGGCGACCGGAAATAAATACCGACACCACAGGAATATTTTTTTCTTTTAACGATTTCAGCAGCGCCAGATTGGTTTTGGTCACCGGTTCAAATTCCAGCGTGCCCAGATCGCCCTGCCCCTCTGCATAAGGATCTTCACCGAACACCACAATGGCGATATCCGGTTTGGTGGTGTAGTTGCCATCTGCCGACAACACCGCTTTACCGCCGGCCGTTTCAACCGCACTTTTTATGCCGGCATAAATCGATGTTGCACCGGGAAAATTGGCGTTGGTGTTACCGGTACCCTGCCAGCTCACACTCCAACCGCCGGATTGTTTACCGATGTTGTCGGCACCATCACCCGCGACCAACACGGTTTGCTGCGGCTTGATCGGCAACACGCGCTTGTGGTTTTTTAACAGCACCAGACTTTCGCGCACAGCTTGACGGGCAATCGCGCGATGCTCCGGATGGCCGATAATATTCTGGTTGCCGGCCAATGCGCGCTCGGAAGGCTTTTTATCAAATAAACCCGCGCGCACTTTCACCCGCAGGATACGGCGTACTGCATCGTCCAGGCGCGCTGGACTGATCTCGCCGGACTTTACTTGCGCCAGGGTATTGTCATACATCGATTTCCAATCGTAGGGCACCATCACCAGGTCGATACCGGCATTGATCGCTTGTGCGCAGGAATCGTTGGTGCAGCCCGGCACTTGACCGTGACCGTTCCAGTCACCGACCACAAAGCCGTCGAAACCCATGCGCTCTTTTAACACCTCGGTCAATAAATAGCGGTTACCGTGCATCTTCTCACCGTTCCAGGCAGAGAAGCTCGCCATCACACTTTGCACCCCGGCTTCGAGCGCGGCGGGGTAACCGGGATTATGAATATCAATTAATTCCTGTTCACCCATGCGCGCATCACCCTGGTCATCGCCACCAAAGGTGCCGCCATCAGCGAGGAAATGTTTCGCCGTGGCAATCACGCGCTCTTCTTGCAAAAACGCGGGAGAATTTACCTGCCCCTGCAAACCTTCCACCATTGCACGGGCATATTCCCGTACCCGCTGTGGATCTTCAGCATAGCTTTCGTAGGTGCGACCCCAAAAATCATTTTGGGCAACCGCAATCGTCGGCGCAAACACCCATTCAATGCCTGTCGCGCGCACTTCGCGTGCCGTGACTGCGCCTATTTGTCGAATCAATTCAGGATTGTTGGTGGAACCGAGGCCGATGTTGTGCGGAAAAATCGTGGCACCGGTGACGTTGTTGTGGCCGTGCACAGCGTCAGTGCCCCAGATGATCGGAATAGCAACCTTGCCGTCGCTGGTGTCCATGGAAGCAGCGTAAAGTGTGTCAGCAAGTTTTAGCCAGTCCTGCGCCTGGGCATTGGCGATGCGATTGGGCATGGAACCGCCACCATTGAGGACTGAGCCGAGGTGGTATTTTTTGACATCCTCGGGCGTGACGGCCTGGATTTCGCCTTGCATGATCTGGCCGACTTTTTCTTCCAGACTCATGCGGGAAAGGAGTTGTTCGACACGTTGTTCGGTGGCGGCGTCGTTGAGGGGGCTTTCAACTTTGGGCCAGGCGTCGATGCCGAGGTTTTGCGTTACGGGTGGGGTAACGTCCTGGCTGGAGCAGCTGGTCAGGGTGATTAGCAGGGCGCTAAACAACGTTAATTTTAGTGAGGGTTTTTTCATGCTTTTTTACCTTCTTTTTAGATTTTTTAAATAGTGCGAGTGGGTGGGGAGTTGGGTAGAGGGGGGCGAGACACGCCGTGAATACATCCTTGTAGGCTCAACAGCGGCATCCATGCCGCTGATAGTCTCGCCCCCCTCTACCCAACTCCTGCATCACGACTGAGGATTCTTTCGGAAGGTGGTTTTCTATTGACTCACCGGGAATGAAAAAATCGTCGCGGAATTAAATTTAAGAATCTGCTTATTAAAAAGTATCGTTTGTACCAGACAAAACTAAAAGCACAATTAAAAAAACTGAATGCTTTTTTATCACATTAAAAACCAAGGCGGTGCGGGAGTGATCGGTTGTTGCTTGTGAGACTATCACCCGCATGGATGCGGGTGATAAGCCTACAAGGATGTATTCACGGCGTGTCTCACAAGCAACAACCGATCACTCACCCCAATCCCAAATAATCAACAAGCAACAACCACCTGTCTTTGCACCCCCATCCCCTCAATCCCCAATTCCATCACATCCCCGACATTCAAATAAACCGGCGGCTTTTGCCCCAGCCCTACGCCGGGTGGTGTGCCGGTGGAGATGACATCGCCCGGTTGCAAACTCATAAACTGGCTCAGGTAGTGAACCAGAAATGCCGGGCCGAATACCATTTGGTTGGTTGAGCCGTTTTGGAAGGTTTTACCGTTTACCTTTAACCACAAATTCAAATTTAACGGATCAGGCACCTCGTCTTTGGTCACGAGATAAGGGCCAAGCGGGCCGAAGCTGTCGCAGCCTTTGCCTTTGTCCCACTGGCCACCGCGTTCCAACTGGAATTCGCGTTCGGACACATCGTTGATCACACAGTAACCGGCGATGTAATCCATGGCTTCATTTTCTTCTACATAGCTGGCGTGTTTGCCAATGACAATGCCCAATTCGACTTCCCAATCCAGTTTAGTCGAATTGCGCGGTTTGATAACGGGATCGTTAGGGCCGGTGATGGCGCTGGTGGCTTTCATAAAGACCACAGGCTCTGCCGGTACGGCGAGGCCGGATTCGGCGGCGTGGTCGGCGTAGTTGAGACCGATGCAAATAAATTTACCCACCTGGTTTACGCAAGGGCCGAGGCGCGTGGCGCTGTCAACCAGCGGCAGGCTTTGACTATCCAGCGCTGCCAGGCGCGACAAACTCTCGGCAGAGAGGGTTTTACCGGTGATATCGTCGATAACGCCAGAGAGATCGCGCACCTGACCCTGTGCATCGAGCATGCCTGGCCGCTCCTGACCCGGTGTACCAAAACGCAATAATTTCATAACCTGTCTCGCTATAAAAAACAAAAGCCTGAAGTAGGCCGGATTAGCGCCAGCGTAATCAGACAAGAAAAATTAATTACTCCAACCACCATCAATCACATTGATCGTTCCGGTGGTAAAGGCGGATGCATCGCTGGCCAGATACAACGCCAGCTCTGCCATTTCCCGCGCGCTGCCCAAACGCCCCATGGGCTGTCGTGCCACAAAATTTTTGTACGCCGTTTCATAATCGCCGGTGGCGCGCATGCGCTCTTCCAGCGATGGCGTCTGCACGGTGCCGGGGCAAATGGCGTTGCAGCGTATGCCCTGGGTAACAAAATCGGCAGCTACGGCTTTGGTCAGGCCAATCACGGCGGCTTTGGTCATGCCGTAGGCAAACCGGTTGGGCGCGCCTTTGATGGAGCTGGCCACCGACGACATGTTGATGATGGAGCCGTTACCGGTGGTCAACATGCCGGGCAAGAAGGCGCGGATCATGCGGTACATGGAGGTGACATTCAAGTCGAGCGAAAATTGCCAGGCCTGTTCGTCGCAATCGAGGATGGTGCCGTTGTGTACGTAACCGGCACAATTAAATAACACATGTACCGGGCCCAGCGCCTCGCTGAGTGCTTTTATCGCGTCGGGATCAAGCACATTCAATGGCCGGATCTCACAATGTTCCAGCGTCTGTAGTAAATCGATGTTGATATCCGTTGCAATTACCCGCGCGCCTTCGCTGGCAAACAATTCGGCGGCGGCGCGGCCAATACCCTGGGCGGCGGCGGTGATCAGTGCGGTTTTTCCTGCAAGCCGTTTCATTATTTTTTCCCGTGTTTAAACCCTGGTCAGGCAATTTGACGAACCGGCAAACATGCCGGACCAATGGGTTCGAAAGCTTTATAGGTGAGGATAAATTCCTGGTGGCCTAATTCTTCCGACAGGCTACGCGCGCCCGAAGCCACTGAAATCACCTGACCGAGAATTTCGTTCCCCACCTCGTCCAGTGTCGCATCACCTTCCAAAATGCGCCCGGCATTGACATCCATATCGCCTGCCAGGCGGCGATACGTTTCCGGGTTCGCGCAAATTTTTATCACCGGCGAAATTGCCGAGCCCACCACAGAACCGCGCCCCGTCGTGAATAAAATTACGTGGGAACCGCAGGCAATTAATTCAACAATCTCCGCGTTGTCCGAAATATTCGGAAAACCAAAACGCGGTTCGCCGTCGGGTACAACATCAAGCAAATACAAACCGCCGCCGGGTGGTATATCGCCGGGTTTGATCAAACCGCTGATGGGCGACGAGCCGGATTTTGAATAGGCGCCCATGGATTTTTCTTCCAGCGTTGTCAGCCCGCCATCGGCGTTGCCCGGGGCAAAACTGCCAAAGCCCATCACGCGATAATAATGCTCTGCCTTTTCCACGCAGGCCTCGATAGCGGCGCCCAATTCCGGAGTGATCGCGCGATCTGCCATCACCGCTTCACAGCCGATCAACTCGCCGGTTTCTTCAAAGATGCAAGCGGCATCCGCAGCAACCAGTGCATCAAAACATCGGCCTACTGCCGGGTTAGCGGTGATCCCGCTGGTGCCGTCAGAGCCGCCGCAAATGGTGCCCACGATTAATTCGTTCAATGCCATGGGCACGCGTTTTACCTGGGCCGCCTGCGCGCGCAAGCGCGTCACTGCCGCAACACCGGCGTCGATGGTGGCGCGGGTACCGCCCGTTTCCTGAATCACCAATAGTTCCGCAGGGCGACCGCTGGCGCGAATCAATGTGAGTAATTTTTCGCGATTCATGCTTTCGCAACCGAGTGACACCAGCAGCGCGCCACCCACATTGGGATGAGTGCATACCGCACTCATCATGCGAAACGCATACTCATTGGGAAAGCAACCGGGAAAACCAATCAGATGCACATCCATATCATTGGCGAGGGTAACGATGCGGCGGCTCACGTGATGGGCACACTCCACCAGGTAAGCCACCACAATCACATTGCGAATACCTTTGCGGCCGTCCTGCCGCAAATAACCTTGAAACGATACGGCGGTGTTCATCAGTTTTCACTCCGATCTTTATTTTGGTGAGTGCGGGTGTGACTGGGGATGTAATCACTCTGCATGTTGTGCATATGAACATGTGCACCGGGCACAGCAGCGGCGGTCATCGAACCGACCGGCGCGCCGTACTTGAAAATTTTGTCGCCTCTGTGCAGAGCGCGGCGGGCGAGTTTATGGCCGACGTTGATCGCCTCGGTAGTGGTGACGGGTTCGCCGTCAATCACCAACCGGTCGCCCGGTTGGATAGGCGCGACGCAAACCAATACATTGTCGTCCGGGTGCAACAGGATCGCCTGTGCAAACGCCGCCGGCGTATTCAGGTTACTCATAGGGATGCTTCAACCTTGGTTGATGGGATGTGAATCGAAGGGACCGGCGCCAGGTGGTGCAATAAGCCCAATTCGCGTAGCGCCAGCCAGAAATCACCGGGAATGACGTGATTCATCCAGGTGACGGCTTGTCGCACCTGTTGCGGGCTGGCCAGGCCGGCAACCACGGAACAGATTTGTGGATGGGCCGTCGGAAATTGCAGGGCGGCAGCGGCCAGGGGTACATCAAACTCCCGGCAGACCAATTCCAGCTCATGGACCCGCGCCCGAATCGCCGCCGGCGCCGGTTCATAGTTGTAATACACCGGCCCTGCGCCACTCACACCCGAGGCGAGGATGCCGGAATTGAACGGGCCACCCAGGATCACCGACACCCCGCGCCGGGCGCACAAAGGCAGGAAGGTTTCGCAGGCGCCCTGCTCCAGCAAGGTGTAGCGCCCGGCCAGTAAAAATCCATCGACATCGGCATGTTGCAAAGCCTGTTCACACACTTGCCACTCGTTGGCGCCCACCCCGATCGCCCGCACCAGCCCTTGGTCGCGCAGGTTGCGCATAGCCCGATAACCGCCCTCAATAAATTCGCGAAACCGGGCCGGGTGTTGCGCGCCGTGGGTCATCTCGCCCAGATCGTGAGCCAGCAGGAGGTCAACACGTTCGACCTTCAATCGTTCAAGGCTTGCCTCAAAGGAGCGCATCACGCCCTCGTAGCTGTAGTCGAATACCGGCTCCAGCGCCGGGGTGTCAGCAAAGCCGTGTCGCACAGCAGCGGTGGAGTCTGTAGGCACCAGCAGGCGGCCCACCTTGGTGGAGATAGCAATGGTTTCGGCACGTTGTCGCAGCACAGCGCCCAAGCGGGTTTCGCTCAAGCCAAAGCCATAGTGGGGGGCGGTGTCGATATAACGAATTCCCAGCGCTAACGCCTCATCCACCGTCGCTATTGCCTGCTCTTCTGCAACAGCCTGGTAGAGGTTGCCGATAGGCGCAGCGCCAAATCCCAGGAGGGACAGGCTCACGGCAGATTGCCCCAACGGGCGTGTTTGGGTGGAAAGCATGGGCAGCTTCCTTTTTTATAATTAAAAACAAAATTGCCAATAAAAATCATTTTACCCAAGACGACAAAGAAAAGACATATGGTTAATTAGACTTTTTGATGGAAGATTGGGCAAGTTTTGTGAAGAAAGCAAGGGGGGAAAGGGGAGGTTTATTCGAAAAGCGTTGGCTGGCAACCGCGGGACGGTGCCAGCCGGGGCTTTAGCATCCTTCGTCGTTCAGGGCTTCGGCGATCTTGGTTACCGCTACCCGCAAGACATCCAGCACTTGCTCGGCGGTGACTTTCTGCTGCTTGATTGCGATAAACGGCACGATCAGGCTGGCCACTGCACCCTGCATCCCCATGATGGGCATACAGGTGTCGGTTACCCCAGCCACGAACTCGCTGGGTGACTGGATATAACCACGCTCCGCTGCGGCCGCGGACTTGGTCAGGAAAGCATCAATGCGCTCCGGATCATCCCGGGCCGAGTCTTTGAGCTCCGGCAGCCAACTCGCCTGAACTTCCGGCGTCGCCAGACCATACAACAGCAAACCCGAGTTAGTATCGATAAGCCGGCGGCGATAGCCGACACGCACCGAAAATCCCAGGTCGGTCGCACTTTCAATGCGGGCAACCACCACAATCTGATCACCGGAGGGCACCACCAGATGACAGGACTGCCCCACTTCGCGTGACAGTTCCTTCATGGCCGGTAGTGCCGCTTCCAGGAGCGTGCGAGCAGAACCCTGCGCGATACCTAAAGTGAACAACTTGTTGGTGAGCATGTAGCCTTCGCGCCCTTCCGGAGAAGCCACAATGTAGCCGCGATACTCCAGTGCCAACACCATGCGAAACAACTCACTGACGGAGCGGCCCAAGGTTGCCGCCATTTGTGAAGTCGTCATGGGTGAGCCATTGCGAGCCAGCAACTCGAGGATATCAAGTCCTTTTTCCAACGCGGGTGCCCGGTACTTACGTTCATCTTCCGTGGCCGTTTCGGCCAGCTGTTTTTTATGATTTTTCATAGTTTGCGCTTTCAAGTTGGTGAATTGATATATTTTTTATAATGTCTAACCCAAATAGTGTGCGTGACCAAAAGCTAACAGAAGCCTCCTCCAGCAACAAGGTTTGTCGCACACCCGGCCTGAAAATTTCTTCACAGACGATAAAACGTGCGCGCGTTTTCACTGAAAACCTGCCGAGTGACCGATGCGTTTTGCCCCGGAATCAACTGGTGCGCCAGCTCAAACCAGGCCCGGTAATCGGCATAAGCGTGATTGGGCGCTGCATTCACCACCGGCCAATCGCTGCCCCAGATCACACGCTGTGCACCAAAAACGTGAAAGAGGTGTTCAACGTAAGGCTGCAATGCGTCCGCACCCTGCCCGGCATTGGCCTCCGTTAACAGTCCGGATAATTTGCAATAGACCCAGGGCAATTCCGCGAGGCGAGCCATTCCTTCACTCCAGGTGGTGAAGGCTTTTTTGTCATTCTGTGCAATCGGCGGCTTGGCGGCGTGATCAATCACCAGTGGCAGATCCGGCCAATTGCACGCGAATTGATAGATGTACGGCAGGTGACGCGGGAAGATCAAGGCATCGAAGCTCAGTTTTTGTTCTTGCATAACCTGCACCGCTGGCACCAGCTGCGGTTGCAAAATCCAGCGATCATCTGCCAGTCCTTGCAGCATCGGGCGCAGGCCGCGCATTTTTTCACGCTGGGCCAATTGGGCAATGCGTTGTGGGGCCGAGCCAGCAGCCAGATCGACCCAGCCGACCACCGCCAACACAAAATCATGGCGCTCGGCTAGCGCCAATAAATAATCCGTGTCGCGATCACTTGCTTGCGATTGCACCAGCACTGAACCCTGTACACCCACGGCCTTAGCCAGTGGCACGACGTCATCCATCCCGAAATCGCGGTACAAGGGTTTGTCGTCCGGTGTGGGCCAGGTGCAATCGTGTTGACCGATTTGCCAGACGTGATGGTGCGCGTCGATCATATTCTGCACCTCACGCCGCTGCTGTATCGCGCCGATAACAGGCGCGCGCAAACAGTGCGATAACCACAAAGCACATCATGGGTACCAGCACGGCGACATGGATCTCGCTTACATCAGAAATCAAACCCATCAATGCCGTGAGCACAGCACCGCCGATGATTGCCATGATCAACAGTGACGAGCCCGGTTTGGTTAATTCGCCCAGGCCTTTGATGCTTAACGCAAAGATGGTGGGAAACATCAGCGACATAAAAAAAGTTGTTCCGGCAAACGCAAACATGCCTACCAGATTGGGCGAGACAACGGCCACCAAGCACAGGGCAACATTGATCATTGCAAACAACATCATCAAGCGTGAGGCTTTGATCTTGCCCATCAGCGCAGTCGCAATAAAACGACCCGCCATAAAGGCCACAAGCGAGAGAAATACATAGGTCGCCAGGGTTTTCTCACCCGTACCTGGCAGCGCTTCTTTACCGTAGCGAATCATAAAACTGAAGATGCACACCTGCGCACCCACGTAAAAGAATTGCGCAACCACACCAAATATAAACAGCTTGTGATGCAAGAGTTTTTTAAAATCCTGCCAACCGCCGGTGCTGCCTTCCGCCGCCGGTTGTCGGGCAACCGCCGGAAAGCGCGTGGCAAATACCAACAAGGCCCAACACAATACAAAGATACCCAGTGCAATGTACGGCCCTTGCACCGCTTGTACTTCCCTCTCATACAGCTGTGCCAATTCCGCAGGTGCCAGTGCCGCCAATTCTTCCGGTGAATGTTCAATGCCGGACAGAATAAATTCACGCCCGATCAGGATGCCGGTCAGCGCCCCGAGGGGATTAAACGATTGGGCAAAGTTAAGCCGACGTTCCGCGGTCTCTGGATCGCCCATGGCGACAATTAATGGATTAGCAGATGTTTCCAGGAAGGCAAGGCCGCTGGCAATGATAAACAGGGCGATTAAAAAAATCTGATATTCGTGTAATTGCGCGGCGGGATAAAACAAAAAGGCACCGGCACCGTACAACAGCAAACCCAGAATCACGCCGGATTTATAGCCGTAATATTTCATGAACAGTGCGGCAGGAATGGCAAAGACAAAATAGCCGAAATAAAACGCCATCTGCACAAAGCTGGAGGCGAAATCGGAGAGCGTAAATGCCTTCTTGAACTGCGTAATTAAAATATCATTCAGGTGATTCGCCATGCCCCACAAAAAAAACAGGCTAATGATCAATAGCAGGGGCAGAACAAGCGGTAACTTTTCTTTATTATCCATTGGTCCTCCAACCGCACTTTTATATTTATTGTTACGGTGCCCGTTTGTCCGAACCGCTCATCAACAGGCTTTCTCGTTTCTCTCTTCGTATGGTCTTTGTATAGCACAAACGCAATTTATATGTAAAACGTTATTTATAAGTAAAACATGTTAGCATAAAGTCTATAAAACCATAACATCGAGCATCCCACTGAGGCTAGTATGATTCTCGCTAATACCGATGATTTCCGCCGCCTGGCACGCAAACGCCTGCCCCGCTTCCTGTTTGAATACATTGATGGCGGCGCCTTTAGCGAGACCACCCTGCGCAACAACCAGGAGGACCTGCAACAGATCTCATTGCGTCAGCGGGTACTGCGCGATGTGTCGGATGTGTCGACGCAAACCACTTTATTTGGACAGTCTCTGGCGATGCCGCTGGTCCTGGCCCCGGTAGGCATTGCCGGGCTCAACGCCCGGCGCGGCGAGGTGCAGGCGGCGCGCGCCGCAGAAGCGGCGGGGGTGCCTTTTTGTTTATCCACCGTCTCGGCCTGCTCGCTGGATGAGGTCTGTAACGCCGTGATCAATCCCATCTGGTTTCAGCTGTATATGATTCGCGACCGGGGCTTTTTGCGCGAAATGCTCAGCCGCGCCCATGCGGCAGGAACCCGGACGCTGCTGTTTACGGTGGATATGCCCGTGCCCGCCACGCGCTACCGCGATATTCGGTCCGGACTTTCCGGTGGCAGCGTGTTACGCCGTAAACTGGCCCGCATGACTCAGGTAATGACCAAGCCTCGCTGGGCCTGGGACGTGGGGCTTTGGGGGCGGCCGCACAACCTTGGCAACATTGTTCCGGTATTGGGCGAACGCGCCGGCATTGATGATTTCTGGGCCTGGCTGGGGAAAAATTTTGACCCCAGCGTGCGCTGGGAAGATATTGATCGTATCCGCGCAGAATGGCCTGGCCATTTCGTTATTAAAGGTATTCTTGATCCTGACGATGCGCGCACGGCAGCTTCGATCGGCGCCGATAGCATCGTGGTATCCAATCACGGCGGCCGTCAGCTGGATGGTGCCATCTCTGCCATTCGGGCCTTGCCGCGTATTGCCGATGCGGTAGGTAATGATCTTCCCTTATTGATGGACAGTGGCATTCGCAGCGGCCTGGATATGGTGCGCGCCCTTGCATTAGGCGCACGCGCCGTCATGATCGGGCGCCCGTGGGTTTATGCACTTGCTGCACGACAACAAGCGGGAGTCAGTGAGTTGTTGGCGATGTTCGCTCACGAAATGCGTGTCGCTATGGCGCTGTCGGGCTGCACCAGGGTTACGGATATTTCACGCGATAAGGTGGAGACCGGTCTGTAGAAGCCGTTGACGCAGCCTTTAAAAAGCTCTGATCTCAGCGGGTGAGATGTTTTGCAAGAATCGTCCCACCCGTTCACTCACGAAATGCGTTTTACGAATAAACCTTTTTGTTGTCTCTGACGGGGACGTGTCACGTTTAGTAACTCTTCTGTCACTTGCGCCACTGAAAATATCAATCCTCTCCTTCTGTAGACGAAAATGCGATTCCGTTTGTCGCATTAATAAACACTAGTACACAAGAACAATGTTAACGCAGTCAAGCATAGCCCTGTTGCAGGCTGGTGGACTTCTCTAGGACAAGGCATCCCCTCACCCGCCCGCGCCTGCGTTGACGTTCATTGCCCGCTGCGCTAGCTTGTAGTCACAAAGACAATAAAATGGGATGTCCAGCCTCACCGCTGACATACAAGCATGGCAGAGCAAACTTTTACCTGACGCTGATAGCACATCTCCAGCAGTGGCAGGGTACGTTTTTACATAACAATAACGGAGTCATAGATGAAAACCTTGAATAAATTACTCGTGGGCATCGGCCTTTGCACCTGTCTACCCTATCTCGCTACGGCGGATATGCTGGTGGTCGAAGCAGAGAGTGGAGCGCTGGGTTCGTCATTCGATAGCGCGACGGATACCACGGCTGAACACACCACCGCTTATATTGCTATCAATTCCACCCTGGCTGGCCAAGCACCGACATCAGTGGATCGTATTGCCATGTATGAACTGGAATTTCCCGCCGCCGGCGAGTACAACCTTTACGTGCGTTTGCGCAACGGGCCGGAAGCCGGCGCCTTTGAGGATGACAGCTTCTACTATGGCAACGGCTTTGGCGCAAAAGATGTGAGCGATGAAACGGCCTGGGTTACCGCCAATGGCATAGCCGCGGCCGGGTATTTTTTACCGGAAGAAATCGTCGGCGCGACCGGCTCGGAAGATCCGGGCAGTAAACATGAGCGCTGGAAGTGGCTGAATTTATCCGCCTTTGACGGCGGCGATACCGCAACAACTTTCACCGTCACCGCCGATGCCCTGATGCAAACCTTCCAGATCGCCGGGCGCGAAGATGGTTTGTGGATTGATAAATTTGTCTTCGCACCCGTGGGCACTGATTACACCGTACAAAATCTGGATGACGGCGTCGCACCGGAACAACCGGCGGGCGAAACACCTATCGCCGAGGGGCAGGAAAAATATCTGGGCAATATTTACAGCGCCTCACAAGTGCAAAATTTTACTGCTTACTGGAACCAGGTTGCACCGGAAAATGCTGGTAAATGGGGCAGTGTTGAAGCCACGCGCGATGTGATGAACTGGGCCCAATTGGATGCGGCTTATGCATTGGCACAAGATAATAATTTGCCTTTCCGTATGCACGTTATGATCTGGGGCAATCAACAACCGGAGTGGATCAAGACCCTGCCCGCCGAAGAACAACGTGAAGAAATTGAAGAATGGTTTACCGAAGTCGCCGCCCGTTACAGCGATATTGAAATTATCGAAATTGTGAATGAACCGGTTAATGATGCGCCGGACACTGACGACACCGGTGGTGGAAATTATATCGAAGCGCTCGGCGGTACCGGTGAAACCGGATGGGACTGGATCATCACCGCGTTTGAGTTGGGCCGCACACATTTCCCCGATACCAAATTGATGATCAACGAATACAGCGTTACCAATGGCAGTAACATTAATCCCTATCTGGAGATTATTGAATTACTGCAGGACCGCAACTTGATTGATGTGATTGGCGTACAAGCGCACGCGTTTTCCACCACCGTCAGTGCAGCGACGACCATCAGCAATCTCGACCGACTGGCCGCGACCGGGTTGCCGATTTATGTTACCGAGATGGATATCGATGCGTGCGAAAACAATCCGGATAATGACGCGGTGCAGCTGGCCAATTATCAACGTATCTTCCCCGCGTTTTGGGAACATCCCGGCGTGGCGGGTGTGACCTTGTGGGGTTGGCGCCCCGGCCTGTGGCGCAATGATCAGGGCGCTTACCTGGTGCGCAGCAATGGAGAAGAACGCCCGGCGTTAACCTGGCTGAGAGAGTATGTGCAAACCGGTGAAGTCGGCACGATTACCCCGGCAAGTTGTAATGCCGCCAGTTCATCATCCAGCAGTCAATCATCATCAAGTTCCTCCAGCGCTGCATCCTCCGCGCCGGCAAGTTCTGGTGGCGGTGGCGGCGGTGCTAGCAATCCCCTGCTGTTGTTATTGATTTTATTTGCTGGTGTAGGTCGGATTAGCGCCAGCGTAATCCGACAAAAATAACCAGGTGACGGATTACGCTTCGCTAATCCGACCTACATTTAAAAGAAAAAAACCGCCGTGTCGGCAACAACACGGCGGTTTTTTTTAGTGAAAAAAGTAATTTACGGTGCGCGTTTTACAATAATCGCTTTACCGGTGTATTCCAACGTCTTCGCCGGTTTCGCATCAAAGTTGGCGGCATCTTTGGTGGGGCCGGAAATCCAGCGCACGCTGATGCGGCGTTGCTCAGCCATCTCTTCAAAACTGCCGATACGATCGCCGATGGTCAACTCACCTTTCGCTTCATCGTAACTGACCGGGATGCGCGACCATTGGCCTTTCTCATAATCGTAGGAACGACCATCGTCTTCATAAATTTCAAAGGTGCCATTCGCGCCGGTGTACACGTTCAAGGTCAGCGGTGCATTCAGCCCTTCGTCCGTGTATTGAATAGCCGGGCCGGTCGGCACAATGGAGCCCGCTTTAACGAATAGTGGCATGCGTGAGTAAGGCGCTGCCGCGTCGATAGTTTGACCGCCTTCGTGCTTATCGCCGGTGTAGAAATCGTACCAGCTGGTGCCGCTCGGCAAATACACCTCGCGGCTGCGCGCTTTGAATTCCACCACCGGATTCACCAGAAATGCCGGACCAAACATGTACTGCGTATTGATATTCCAGGCTTTTTTATCCTCAGGAAAATCCATCACCAAGCCGCGCATGATGGTGCCATCCTTGTGGAAGGTATCGCCTGCAAGGGTGTAGATGTAAGGCATTAAACGGTAGCGGAGTTTGGTGTACCACACCATGCTCTCGTAGGTTTCCGAACCTTGATCGGCAATATTAAAAATTTCGCGGTAAGGGTTTTGCCCGTGGGAGCGATACAGTGGAACGAAAGCACCGAACTGATACCAGCGTGCATTCAATTCTTGCCATTCTTCTACCTGCTCTTTGTCCAGATCTTTCCATGAGCCTACAAAACCTTTCTTTGAACCACGGAAACGGTTCTCCGGCGTAAAGCCGCCGATATCAAAGGTCCAGTTGGTTACACCGGCAAGGTTCACACTGATACCCGCCGCAATTTGATCTTTCATGTCACTCCAGCGCGACACGATATCACCACTCCAGATGGCAGCGCCGGTACGTTGGATACCACCGAAGCCGGAACGCGTCAGAATGAAAGAACGCTTATCGCCATCGGTATTTCGTTCACCGTGATAAACACCTTCCGCATGGGGAACCGCGTAAGCGTTAAACACTTCCGCACCGTTGCCTAAGGCGTTGGGAGTCATCAATTCCTTGCGTTTGGTGAAGCTCAAATTGGAGTGGATGTCTGGCTCAACCGCATCGAGCCACCAGGCATCAAAGCCGTGAACGTTAATCTTGTCTTTAATTTGCCGCCAGAAAATGGCGGTGGCTTCCGGCGTGAAAGGATCGTAAAACGCATTCAGGTAACCCTTGCCGATCCAGTCCAGATTTTCCTCTTCGATGTTACGGTTAAACATAAAACCTTTCGCGTTTAACTCTTTGTAGTTTTCCGTGGTGGGATAAAACTTGGGCCACACCGAGATCATGATCTGCGCATTCATGTCGTGCACCTGATCTACCAGCTTTTTCGGATCGGGGAAGAATTGCTTATCAAAGTCATGGCTGCCCCAAGCGTCTTCCGGCCAGTAGGACCAGTCCAGCACGATATTGTCGATAGGAATTTTGCGCGCGCGATATTCTTTCAGGTTGGTGATGATTTCATCGGAAGATTTATAACGTTCACGACTCTGCCAAAAACCGTAGGCCCATTTTGGCAGCATAACTGACTTGCCTGTGAGGCGACGATAACCCGCAATCACCTCATCTTTGTTGTCACCGACCACAATATAATAATCAATGGCCTTGCCCGTTTCCGAAGCCAATGACAGTTGATGTTGTTGCTCGTCTGATTGCGCATCCAGATGCCGCAAATGGAAGTAACCACCATCGGGTTTCCAGTCAACCCGAATCGCTTTTTTCTCCCCGGCATTCATGTTCATATAATGGTCGTGGTACCAGGGGTTCCAGTTCATGCGCCAGCGCTCCAGCACCGTTTCGCCGTCGAAAGCGAGGGTGGCGTAACCGGAGGAGTACATTCTGAACTGATGCTTGCCCGAGGTCGAGGCCTCAACACTGCCTTCGAGTTCGACACGCAGCGTATTATTTTTGTAGGCATCGGCCACTTCGGTGGGGAACGGATTTTCCAGATTGGCCCCCTGACGCAGGAATTGATGGTCAAAATCTGCTTCAACGCGCGTCAGTTTTAATTCATCACCGATGTAGTAGCGCACCGTAAGGCCGCCCTCTTTGCCTTCGGCGTCGTAAAGTTTCAAGGAAGCATTCAAGGGCTGAGCTTCGTGCGGATTACCGAAACGGGTAATCGAATTGTTATCCCACAGCACGCCATAGTTACGCGATGACACAACGTAAGGAATCGAGATCACCAGGTTGTAGGTGGTCAGCTCGACATTTTCGCCGGCGTAATTTACCTGACCGTTCTGGTGTTGGCCCAAACCAAAAAAACCTTCATCGGTGTTGCGATTAAATTCCTGGCGAATCGCAAAGGAATCCGCATCCACGTCATCCGGATCGCCAATTACCGGTGAAAAGGTACCGCGATTCTCTTCCTGCAGCAAAAGGTTGCCTGCTGCATCACGGAAAGTAATTACACCGTTACTCAGTGACACCTCTGCCGTCATCACATCGGTTTTCAGGACGAGGTTATTGCCTTGCTGATCCGTGGTAAATGGCAGATTAGTGGTGGGTTGGGCGACGACCTGAATACTGGGCGGAACCACATCAAGACTTTCACCGGGCACGGCCGTCACACGGATAATATTGTCCGCCATTACCTGCAAACGTACTTTTTTGGCAGGCCCATCCGGCAAGGTCAGGATAACACCATCCGCCACGCGCTCCACCTGCGCCAATGACTGCACCTGTTCGGTTTTGGCCGAGGCGTTCGGAGGGGTTTCATTGCCATTTTTGGAACACGCTTGTAACAGGGCGATTGACGTCAGTGCTATGACGCACCCCTTGATAAAATGCCCGGTGGTTAGCATCGTTTTCTCCTCGAATTTTATTTATTAGTGACTACTGCGTTTCATAGGTCGCCATACGCACTTTCAATAGGTGCATACGCGACGTGAAATTCAAACCCCAATCGGTCTGATCGCCATTCCATACTCGCTCGAACACCCATTGTCCATCTTTATAGTGGCCTTCTTCTACGCGGTCGATCATATATTTTTTACCCTGCACCTCGGCTGAGCCCTTGAAGGTGACACGCGCCCGATAGCCGGTGACAAGATATTCATTGTCACTGAGCTGTGCAATCAGTACACCGCCGGAAGAAGGATTGTTGCCCACTGGAGGATCAATCCAGAACATATGCCGACCATAGGTCACCTCAGCATCCCACAAACCCAGGTCGAGTAACTGGGTATAATTCGCTGCATTTTTTACCGCTTCCGCCTTTTGTTCTTCCGGTGTAGCTTCGGCATTCCAGATTTTTTTATTCGTGACGTTGGTGTCGACCGGTTCTGCCACACCCCACACCTTGCGCTCAAAGCTTAATTTCGCCCATTCTCGCGCCATAGGTGCCAGCAGGCGATAGTTTTGCGCAAAATGCTCAATGGCTGCATCATTCATCTCCCGAGTACCTAAGGGATAATTAACGTAATCGGTGTCATCCATGCCAAAGGGTGCAAAGCCAATGCCCTGGTAACCCAATGTAGAAAAAAAATAACGGGCAAAAGGTTGATCGTTGCCGATCTCGGCAACAAACAACGCATTGTCTGGCCGCGAATAAAGTTCCAGCACCTTGTCAACCGCTTTGTAATCGCGGAAATAAATATCCGGGGAGAGCATATCAATATGGGCCGCCGCCGCCTTCCAGATATCAATCACGTTATCCGTTGGACCCCCACTGGAATACTGGCCCGGTAATCCGGGATTGAAGGGATTACGCAATGCCACGTTCACATTCATTGGCAAGGGTTTTACGGCTTTACCGGCCGCGGCGATTTCATCGACATAAATCGCAATATGATAGGCGTGAAAAAATTCGTCCGCATCTTTACCGAACACCTGCGCCCAGGTACCTGATTTCGTACCGAGCTTTTTAACCAGTGTTTCGGGCACGGGCGAATTAAATAATCTTTGTGCAGTGGGTGAAAAATCCCTTACCGAGCCGTAGGTGCCTACTTCGTTCTCCACCTGTACAAGTATGACAGTGTGTTGCTTATCTATCTTTTTTAAGTGGCTCATCAGCGCCACAAAGGCTTTTTTATCGGCTTCCAGAGTGGTTCTGAAATGTGGCGACAAAGAATTCAAGGTATCGCCATCCTGTTTTACCACGCGCGGGAAGCGCTTATTGTCCAGTTTCACCCATGCCGGAGCGTAATGTGGCGCGTTATTTTTCCAGGTAGCAAACCATAATAAATTTAAACGTAAGCCGCGCTTACGGGATTCTTTAACCAGATAATCTACAAACGAGAAATCGAATTTTCCCTCTTCTGGCTCTATCTGCTCCCAGGCCACAGGAATACTCAAGGTGTTCGCGTGCATTTTTTCCAGCGTCGGCCAGACATCTTTCAGAGCCGCAGGATAATTCGCCGAATTATTGGTCTGTGCGCCGAGGATCAAATAGGGCTCACCATCCACCATCAACGCATGGCGACCGTTCTGGGAAACCAAGGAGGGAATTTCCGCAGCCTGTGTTGGCAAAACAGTCAACGCAAGGAGCGATAAGCAGGAAAAAAGGTAACGCAAAAACAGACCACAACCTGCATCAACCATACGGCGGGTAGGCATAGCATTCTCCGATTCGATAACCACTACCGCTCAATAAAAATGCGCCCACACACTTCGCAAAAAGTCTGTGGACGCGCAAGAGCTCCAACTCGGCATAGTTTAGCGGTGGTACAACTCAACCTAACGAACACCACTTAACCCACATCGTTAAACAGCATTCTATTGAGCATTCAGGCTACACCTGATACGACACTCAACAGGCCCCTTGCACCGCCGCCGTCGGTGCAAGGTAACTGAAACGCGCTAATTAAAAATTAGCGCGCAGTGTCAGGGCGTAGCGGGTGTCGTTGACGAAGTAAGACGCGTAGTGATCGCCAGCGCCATCAGGGTTTTGCTTCATGATGGTACGGGTTTCTTCATTGGTCAGGTTATTCATTTCTAAACCAATCTGCAGATTGTCATTGAGCTTGTAGAAAATCGAACCATCGAGCTGACCACTGTCATCACTGTATACGGGTAGTCTCCAACTTGCGCTTTGGTTAGAACCTATCCCGCCGTCGGTCCCGTTAAACCCGTTTGGTCCGATTGACATCAGATACTCGTCGCGCCAACTCCAAGCCAGACGAATCGATAACGGACCTTTTTCATACATACCAACAATGTTGTATGCGTGCTCTGAAAGTCCTTCATAAGGCAGTTCACCGACATAGTCGCGGCCATCCGTATCTCGAGGCGCGATGGTTTGACCAGGATTATCAGGATCATCAGACAGGGGGATATCCGTAGAACTGTCGATAAAGGTGTAGTTGAGTTGCAAACCTAAACCATCCAGCGGCGAGGGTAACTGATCGAAAAATTGACTGTATCCGATTTCAAATCCGTTGATATCTGCAGTACCCGCATTGATGGGCTGGGTAACGTCATAATCTTGCATTGTGCCGTTCAGGTCCGGATACTGCTCCACTATTGTCTGGTTACGGATAATGCCGTCGATAGATTTGTGGAAGAAGTTGAGGTGAGCCATTCCACCGGCATCATTGAAGTACCACTCAAACGACAAGTCAGCCTGGTCAGCTTCCAACGGACGAAGATTAGGATTATTCCAGGAGCTGGCCGTCAAATCCCATTCACCTGAAGTGGAATCAAGATCGGCATTTAGCACGCGGTAAGCTTGCATCTGGCTAAAGTCAGGTCGGGCAATAGCCTGTGATAGTGCCAGACGTGCAATCAGCGTATCGGTAATTTGTAACCGCAGGTTCAGGCTCGGCAACACATCAGTATATTTGTTGCCAACCTGTATGGTTTCCGATTGACCATTGCCATAAGAAGCCTGTGGCACCGTATTAGGATATACAAGATTACCCTCTGAAACGGCATCCGTCTGAACAACACGCAATCCCAGATTACCATCTAACGGAAGCGACCAGTCTTCAAAACCAAAACGCAATAACGCATAAGCTGCGTAGGTTTTTTCTTCCTGGACATTCAGCCATTCAGGATCATTTTTATCGCGCAGAGTGTAAGGATAAAACTCAGAAAACGGCGTGCCATCTGCTGCAGTGTGCCCTAAAGAATCCGCATAAGCACCGGCATCCGCGTAGAGCTGTACGAAACTTTCCGGGTAGCCTTTGGCAATATCCAAACTGGGCGCCCAAACTACACCTTGTAGATCCGCATCACCGCGGAAGAAGTTTGAGAAGGTATTAAAACGCATCTGGGAGCCGTCTTGCATGTAGGGCATACCCAATTCATCAACATTGAGCGCACCGTCCCATGCGGTTGTCATCCAGGTTTGATAGATACCTTGCCAGTGGTAACCGGTGTTGATGTTTTCAGCTTTACGATCGGTAACCCTCACACCAAATTTTACCGATTTAACCACTGAACTTTCGAAGTTATATTGCGCGTCCGCTCGCCATGCGAATTGATCCGCATCGCTATCCTCGATATGAGGCATTGCAAAGCCCCAGTAATAATTGGTCGGATCCGCCAGATAATCCGCATCGGTACGGATGGAAGGCAAGCCGCCAGACAAATCAACATCAATGTAATTCAAATTGATGCCGGTAGCGACGGTGCTATCAAGCGATTCCGTAGATGAATCGGTGTATTGAAAGTCAGTACTGAACTCCCAGCGGTCACTGGGAAGCCATTTAATACCTGTAGAGTAATCGGTAGTGATTGATGTTCTGGTTGAGACGCGAATGTCAGCACCGAATGGAATACCCGGCACTTGCGGGGCCCAATCTGGTGGAGCAGCGTTGGTTAATCTACCGCTGACAAAAACTCCATTCTCATCATAGACAGAGTCATCAGAGAAATTGGTAGCCCAGGGATCGTTCTGAACAAAGATGGCATCTTCATCCCAATTCATATCGTATTCACTGCGGAACACCGTAAAGTAGACTTCAGTTTCGTCGTTGGGTCGCCATTGCAATGCGCCATAAGTCCCCAGGCGTTCACGCTCGAAGTTCATCGTCCGCCAGTCAGCTCCCTTTGGAACCCAGGTTGTCTCGCCTTCAACTATGTCTGTGCGCGCAAAGAACGGACGCACGAAAATACCGTCGGTGCGCGTGGCGATTTCTGAAGAGGCTACATCCAGAAGTAAGCCGAACTCACCAGCGTTTGTGTCCCAGCGGTTGCTGTAGAGTGCAGAAAAAGATGGCCTGGTTTCTTCAGCGAAATCGCCATAGTTTGCACTGGCGGACACAGCCAGGTGTTGGCCATCGCTGTCAAATGGCATCTTGGTACGCAGGTTTACCGTACCACCCAAACCACCTTCGATCATATCGGCTGACGGGTTTTTATATACATCCACTCCGGCCATCAATTCTGCCGGCACATCTTCAAATGATAAGCTACGACCGCCGCTGGCAGAGAAACTGTCTCTACCGTTCAACTCACTGCGAACGTGTTTCATACCGCGAATAGCAACACCACTTCCCTCTGCAGAAAAGTGTTCTGGATCACCGATGGAAATAAAGCGTTCGATGGTTACACCGGGAATACGCTGGATAGCTTCGGTGATGCTGCGATCCGGTAATTTACCAATATCGTCCGATACGATCGAATCAACGATTTGTTCAGAATTCTGTTTGATCAGTTGCGCAGACTGAACACTCCCCCGTTGCCCCGATACAACAATCTCCTCAATATCACTACCGCCAATATCCTGAGCCATCGCTGGTGCGACTGCGCTCATCGCGCCCAACAGCGAGAGGCCGGAGGCCAGCTTGATATGCAGTGGTAATTTTTTCTTTAAAAATTGATCTTTATTTTTAATTATCATGAATTTTCTCCAAATGAAGGTTAAACCACCCCGAACATCTATTATTGTTTTGCCATGGTTATGGCTATTTCCTTACGATGTTAAAAGCCCAGTATGTTCGATACGACGTTTCGCTATCTGTTATCACTATTTTCCGAAAACTAAAGCCGTTTAATTTTTATCTACTATCCCGGTTGTTATGGTTTTATTCTGCGAAGGCTTTGGATAAGAGGTAGGTTTCTCCTGCCTGCGCAGCAAAGTGCCTGGTGTGGCCATCACCCTGGGTGGTGATGGCAGCTCCGTCAGAGAGCCTGGTTAACTGAAATGTTTTGTTGAACAGTGGTGTGCGCAAATAAAGTGTTGCTGCCTTGCCGGCTTTAATGGTTGCACGTTCCAATTGGTGATGATTCCACTCCATGGCGAGTGTCACATCACCGCGCGCGCGCAAGCCGGTTACCGAGCCAGTTGACCAGGCCTTGGGCAAGGCGGGTAATAAATAAATCTCGCGATTCTGGCTTTGCAGCAACATCTCCGCCATGCCCGCTGTTGCGCCAAAATTGCCGTCGATTTGAAAGGGGGGATGGTTGTCCCAGAGATTGGGCAAGGTGCTTGCGGTTAACTGATCGCCCAGCAATTTATGAGCGCGATCACCATCAAGTAAACGTGCCCACAAATTCACTTTCCATGCTTGCGCCCAGCCGGTTCCACCGTCGCCACGGGCATTTAATGAGGTGCGCGCTGCGGCCAATAATGTTTGATTGTCACTGTTGTTGATCTGATGACCGGGATGCAAGGCAAATAAATGTGAGACGTGACGATGGTCGTTCTTCGGGTCATCAAGGTCCAGTTTCCATTCCTGCAATTGTCCCCATGAACCGATGCGAATTCCTTTATCCAGTTGCAGCAGGGTTTTGCCGACCTGCTGTTGAAATTGAGCGTCACCCAGTTGTTCCGCTGCCGCGTGCACATTGGTCAGCAAATCAAACACAATTTGTTGGGACATGGCCGCCGCCACAGTGAAATCACCTTGCTCTGGCGAGTAACTGGGAGAGACCACCAGCAAACCGTCACGCGGGTCTTTTATCAGGGCATCCAGCCAGAATTGCGCGGCACCTTTCATCACCGGATAAGCACGGTCACGCAAAAATTTCTCGTCACCATGAAACAAGTAATGTTCGTAGTAATGTTGCGCCAGCCAGGCGCCGGCTTCCGGTTGCCAGAATGCGGTGGGCCATTCAATAACACCGGTGAAACCCCAGATATTGGTATTCAGAAAGAGCGTCCAGCCATCCGCGCCCAATAATTTTTTGGCGGAGACGCGACCGGGTTCAACCAATGCGTCGACAAAATCAAACAAGGGACCGGTGGTTTCACTGAGGTTGGTGACTTCCGCCGGCCAATAATTCATCTGCAAATTAATATTCACATGATAATCCGCATTCCACGGCGGTGTAGTTGAGTGATTCCAGACACCTTGCAAGTTTGCTGGCAATGAGCCGGCGCGCGACGAAGCAATTAATAAATACCGACCAAACTGAAAATATATCGCTTCAAGCGCTCGATCAGCGGCGTGATCACCTTTGCGATAATTCGCCAGCAGTTGCGGCGTGGGCTTATCGGGAATGGTTTGCCCAATGTCCAATGAAACGCGGCCAAACAGTGCGCGATAGTCAGCCTGGTGGTCGCGCAATAATTGTTGATAGGTTTTTTTGCTGGCTTGTGTTACACGCTGGCTGACACGCGCGTGGGGATTGTCGCTACGGTAATGCGGATAGTCCAACGCGTAATCCGTACCGGCATGAAGAATCAGGGTTGCCGCATCGGCACCGCTTACCGTTACGCTTCCCTCTTTACGACTGGATAGACGACCGCCCTCGTTAATCACGTGAACCTGTGCCTCGAAGGCAAGGCGGTTGTCTTTCAAATGGCCCGCCAGGGTAATCCGCCCGTTGCGCGCTGTGGATTTTTGTGTGCGATTGTCCGGTGTTTGGAAACGCGCGTTGAAATGGATTTTACCCGGCTGATCCGCCGTCACACGTACCACGATGACCTTGTCAGGGTAACTCGCAAAATATTCACGTGAATAGTTCACGCCCTCATGGAAATAAGTCACCCGCGCAACCGCATTCTCTAAATCCAGTTCGCGTCGATAGTGGCTCACGCCATCAAGCGAGGGAAATTCCAGCAGCAAATCACCAAAGGTTTGATAGTCACCATAGCCGGTAATTTTATTGCCCAGTTGTTGCGCAACGGCCTCCGGCTTCATCCGGCCTTGCGTTTCCAGGGTTTTGCGTACCTTGGCCAAAGCCTCCAGGCGCGGCTCCTTCGGCAGTCCGAAGTCATACCCCTGAGTTGAACCGGGGCCACCGGTCCAGAGGGTTTTTTCATTGAACTGGATCTGGTCGAGCGCAACACCGCCCTGGATAACCGCGCCCATAGCACCGTTACCAATCGGCAGGCCTTCGCGCTCCCAATCACTGGCGGGCTGATCAAACCAGATACGCATACCTTGCTCTGTCAGAGCCGCACTGGCGGACATTGCCCACGCCAAAGCCCAAACTATCAAGCATAGGGATCGCAGCCAGCAACTGCGGGATTTAGCCGGTGTGGCCAGGGTCAGGTACCTGCTCCACATAAAAAGACCTCTTTTTTTATATTTTTATGGCATAGCCAATATTCTGACTATACGCATTATTATGGTATATATGACTATTTGCGCAATCATAGGCGAATTTTTTCACCTGTGCAATGTTTATTACCTGTGGTTTAACAACAATTAACAACACTTAATGTAACCGAGAGCGGATTTATCGGAGGAGGGCATTTGATAGTCAAAAGACAATTATGCGGGGATAGCCAAGAGGCGTGACGCCTGCGCAGATGCTCCTGCGCAGGCAAGGCGTTTTTGTTAGCGCTTTTCCTTAACGCTTAAGATCCAGCAATCGAAAGTAAGCCGCTTTGGGTTTCAGCTCGCGATCAAACAGCAGCGGGTAGTTGGTCCGCCCCGGCACCGGAAAATCATTGAGCCAACTGAGGTTATCGCTCACACCCCACAAGGTTACCCGGTCAATCTTGTCGCGGTGCTTGAGGAAGATCTTGAACAGCGCCACATACCTTTCGCTCAGCGCCTCTTCGGCTTCGGCGGTCAGGCCATTGATGTAAGGATCAATCTCCGGGCGGTATTGGAAGCGGGTGGCGACGTCCGCGCCGGTAATACCCCATACACTTGGCAAGACATCAACATCCAGTTCGGTGATATGCACGCGCACGCCCTGCTCCGCGTAAGCGACGATGCTCGCCTCCAACTCTGCCAGCTCAGGATGTTCCATACCCACGTGGCCCTGCAGACCCACGCCGTGAATGGGCACGCCTTTTTTCTTAAACTCTTTCAACATGGCGACCACCCCGGCGCGCTTGCCCGGCATGGCCATGTTGTAGTCGTTGTACATCAAATGGGCTTTAGGATCGATCTCGTGGGCCAGTTGGAAAGCGCGCGCAATGTAGTCTGTGCCGGTGGCTTTATACCAGGGGCTCTGGCGCCACTGTCCATCATCCTCAATCGCTTCATTGACAACATCCCAGGCGGGGATGCGACCTTTGTAGCGTTCCATCAAGGTGGTGACATGCTCTTCCATCACCTTGAGCAGCGCTTTTTTGTTAAGGGGTTTGCCTTTTTCATCGAAAAAGACGCTATCCGGTACCTGGCTGTGCCACACCAGTGTGTGACCAACAATGTGCATCTTGTTGCGCGTGCCGAAGTCAACAAACTTGTCGGCCAACTCCCACTGCCAATTATCAAGGGTTGGACGAATCGGCCCCCATTTCATCGCGTTTTCGGCGGTGATGGAATTAAATTCGCGCGCGATCAGACCGAGCATCTTGCTATCATTTTCAGCCAGGGAAGCAGAACTGACGGCGGTGCCGATAAGAAAGTCTTTTTGGTAGTGGTCTTTTAGCCCGGTATCCGCAACCGCTTTCGCGAAGGCTGCGTGTTTCAGTTGGGCCAAGGTGCCTAGCAAAGCTGTAGATGCCAACAATTTACGGCGGGAAATATTCATAGTGTGAGTCCTCGTTATTGTTTTTGAACTCTAGTATACAAGTCAGGATTTTTGTAGCGATCTAACACTATTTAACGGAGCAGCGTTTGGAGAACGGCATTGTCGAGAAAGGTTTAATTGAAGATAAAGGCTCAAAAAGACCCGTGTAAAAAAGACGCGTGGTGATGTCCGCCGCGTGATGCCTGCGGACATCCTGAAATCCACATCCAGTGAAATAGACTAGCGGCTAAAGCGCGCCTCCACCCAGGCGATGTAATCAGTCACAAAGCGTTGCAGCCGGGTTTTAACATTATCGTCAGTTAATACCCCGTCTTCGGTAAAGGATTGCTGAGCTTGGGGCACAATAAATTCCGGTGCAGGATAGGCTTCCGCCAACACTGCGGCCAACACCAACTTTAATTGCCCCTGGGCGCGGGCTCCGCCGGTAGGCCCTTTGGAGGCACTCATAATGGCTGCCGGTTTATGGGCCAACACGGATTTGAACGCCGGGCGTGACAACCAGTCCAGGGTGTTTTTCAAACCACCCGGCAATGCGTAATTGTATTCGGGAGTGGCAATCAATAACGCGTCTGCGGCCGCCACCGCTTCTTTCAAGCGAACAACGGCATCCGGCTTATCTTCACCGTCCAGGTCTTCGTTGTACACCGGGATATCGGCAATCGAGACAAGGTCGGCAGTTACACCGTTTGGCAGGGCCTGGATCGCGGCCTGTACCAAATGCGTGTTGAGAGAACCTTTGCGTAGGCTTCCACTAATGGCTAGTAATTTCATAACAGAATTTCCTTCGTTAGATAAAAATGTCATACGCCATACGTTTATGGGCGTTTGTGTGGATAGAAATACGGCATCGATAGTCAGCCATAGAGGCGGTTATAATCGACACAAAGCCGCTCCCCGGCACCGGTCCGGCCTAGCCAGGTAACTCACTCAGTAGTAGCTAACTGGCATAGCTGTTGCTCACATTTTCGCTAATGCACCACCGCTGAGCCCTTACCCGGCACGTTTGTATCTTCATCATCGGCACAAGTGACTCAAGAGCACCATGATTGCACACAAGGGTTTATTTTCTGCACCATCTGCCAGCACGGACACCGGGATGTTCGCGCAGTTCTGTGAACTCTACCGCCAACGCCAGGACGCGCTCAACCTGATCAAACAACTTATACAAATGATCAAGGCGGTTCAACGGCATCGCGGCATGAGCATGGCGCTATTGGGTGGTAACACACTGTTCCGCGAGGAATTTGATCGCTTGCAACTGCAGTTGGAGCGCAGGCTGATGTCGCTGCAAACCTTTGCGGCACACACCAACCAGTTATTGTCCGAGCGGGACCAGGAAAATCTGCACAGCGCCTGGGTAACCATCAGTCGCGATTGGCAGCAGGACTCGGTGATCGACAATTATGAGCTCCACTGTCACCTGATAGAGCAATTGCTGGGGATGCTCGCGACCCTGGCCAAACAACTGGAGCAACCGGTGTCGGCCCTGGTGAATAACCATGCCGATGTCCCGCTGGTGAATGTTGATGGCACCAGCTATCCCAACCGTTTTCGCCACCTGGAAGTCCTTCACTTTTCCACCCGCCTGATGCCATCGGTGGTTGAACAGATAGGCCGCATTCGCGCGCTGTCGACCTACGCAGCCGCTATCGGTCATTGCGACAGTCACCACGATGGGAAATTGCGTTATGTGATTCAATGCACGCGGGTCAATAATGAAAAACTACGGCATCAGGCCAAACGCCTGGAAGGCATACTGGAAGGTGACATCGGCCTTCTGGGACAACTGAAAAGTTACGAAATAAAGCTGATGTTCCTGCTCACCATGGTCGAAACCGATGTATTGCACGGTGGAAAAATTACCACTGACAGCAATCGCTTGTTCAACGTTGCCACCGATATTATCGATGTCTACCTGCACGTTATTGAAGACGGTATTCAGCTGATTACGCGCTGGCACGAGGAAGATATCGAAACCTGGTTGCAATCCGCTTAACACCTGGCCCGGTCAAAGCACCCGACTGCGCTGGCGCCCCGTAAATGAATGCTTGCCTAAACGGACACAATACCTACAATACCCGCAAACTTTTCATTTTTCAGGTGGTATCCATGGCAAACCGGTTGTTGTTGGCGAGCGGGCTCTTATTGTCCGCCGTAAGTACCCAAGCCCAAACCTCTGCAACAGACATTACCATCCCGACCCCGGACCTGAATGCATGCCTCCGCTCCAGCGTGACCGGCGCGGCAGACGATATGTCGGTAGAAGAACTAAAAGCTGCATGCATCATCCTGCTGGAAAAAAAAGTTCTTTCACAATCTGACGAGTTGGAAACCCAAACGATTTCAGAAAAGCCCAGGAACGAGCGGCGCGCGCTGAACGAGCGCATGACCATCGAAGCCTTGAACCGGACCAACCGATTTACCCTTACCCCGCACCGGCGCAACTACATTATGCTCGCCAGCTACAAGGATGACCCCAACAACGAACCCTATATTGCCGCAGATCATCAATTGCAGAACTTGCGGCATACGGAAGCGGAATTCCAGTTGAGCGTCAAGATTCTGTTGCGCGAAGGCATTTTTGATGACAACGGGCACTTGTTCCTGGGGTATACCAATCAGGCATTCTGGCAGGTCTACAACCGCGATATATCGGCTCCCTTTCGCGATACCAACCATCAACCGGAGCTGATCCTGAGTTTCACCAACGATTGGGAAATCTTCGGTTTCCGCAATGTGTTGAACGAAGGCGTCATCAATCACCAGTCCAATGGTCAGAGCGGTGAACTGTCGCGCAGTTGGAATCGCGTGATGTTTAATACGGTTTTCGAAAGAGGGAATTATGTCTTCGCCTTTACGCCCTGGTATCGCCTGCCGGAAGATGAGGAGGATTATCCGGGTGACCCGCGCGGTGATGACAATCCGGATATCGAAAAATTTATGGGTAACTTTGAACTAAACAGTGCCTATAAACGTAAACAGAACATCTTTAATGTCATGTTGCGCAACAACTTACGCAGCGAGAATAAAGGTGCGGTGGAATTGGGCTGGAGCTTTCCGGTATCGCAACGCTCCCAAACCATTCGCGGTTACGTTAAATACTTTAATGGTTACGGCCAATCGCTGATTGATTACAACGACCATTCACAGGTCGTTGCCCTGGGATTCATCTTTACCGATTTATTTTAGGGAGCCGTTACCGATCTTCATGTAAGAGGTGATACATGATCAGTCTGGCTCCGTTTAAACATTGGCAAAAAATCCTGCTGCTGTATTTCGCTACCACCCTCGGCGCATGTTCTGCAACGGACGTGCGCCAATACTCTGACAACATCCCCGCCTTTGCCCCACAGGAATTTTTCAACGGCCATTTAACCGCCCACGGCGTTTTGAAGAATCGGCGCGGCGAAGTTACCCGATATTTCACCGCGACGATTGATGCATCCTGGAGCAACAATGTCGGCACCTTGGCAGAACGTTTCGTCTTCAACGACGGCGAAGTGCAATTTCGAACCTGGACCTTAACACCCTCAGGCCAGAACACTTACCAGGCTACGGCCGGTGATGTGATCGGCGCAGGCAAAGCACAAATCAGCGGTAATGCCATGCAGGTGGATTACGTGCTGGAGATTGATTACCGCGATAAAAAGATCAACCTCAATGTAGAAGACTGGATGTGGCGAGTCGATGAAAACACCGTAATCAATCATTCCATCCTGCGCAAATGGGGTTTTCGTGTGGGCAGTATCCAGATCGCCATCGTCAAGCATTAACTCTTTTTATTTGCCAACGGTTACATCTGAAACAGCTTTCGCAATGAAAGCTGTTTCATCCCGCCTGTTTATTTTTCCTTACAAAAGTTAACCCGGCCACTTATCTACCGGAACGTGGTTTGGCACGACGTTTAGCTCAGTTGTCTACCACACCGGGTTATAAGAAATACTGGCGTTGCCCTACGTCTCGCGGTATAACTGTCGGGCTTTATGTTGGCTGGGTGTTGCATTTATTATCCACTCACAACCCTAACAGGACGCGAAATGTCAATCCTGCATATTATCTTCACGTTGCGCGCGCGCTGTTTCCGCGCAAAGCGCCGCCCCTTCTTCACTGACCCACCGCTGGTTGGCACCTCTGCCATATTGCAATAATTATTGTCAGCGCTCACGCTGACTGGCTGTGTCTTGCTACCAGGAGTGTTGTTTCCATGACATTACTGCTCGTTATTTTTTTACCCTTGTTAGGCGCGTGCCTGCCTTTGTGGTGTGAACGCTACGGGCGCACGGTGTGCGCTTTTTCAGCGGCGGTTGCGCCGCTCATTTCCATTGGTTTATTGATTTATCATCTGCCGGTTATCTTTGCTGGCGATGTGCTGTTTTTTCACCAGGAGTGGTTGCCGCTGCTGGGAATGAACCTGAGCCTGCGGCTTGATGGCCTGAGCATGATGTTCGGATTATTGATTACCGGCATCGGCTTGCTGGTTATTCTTTACGCGCGTTATTACCTGGCCGAAAAAGATTCGCTCGGCAAACTTTACGGGCTTTTGCAGATCTTCATGATGGCGATGCTGGGCATCGTCATGTCCGACAACATCCTGTTAATGATTGTGTTCTGGGAGTTGACCAGCCTCAGTTCTTTCCTGCTGATCAGCTACTGGTCGATCAAATCCGAAGCGCGCAAAGGTGCGCGCATGGCGCTGATGATTACCGGTGCCGGTGGCCTGGCGCTGCTGGCGGGCGCTTTGTTGTTGGGTGATATCGTCGGCAGCTTCAGCTTGAGTGTGATCCTGGCCTCCGGAGACGAAATCCGCGCGCACAGTTTGTACCCGGTGGTGCTGATCCTGGTGTTGCTGGGCGCCTTCACCAAGTCGGCCCAGTTTCCGTTCCACTTCTGGCTGCCCCATGCGATGTCAGCTCCCACGCCCGTCTCCGCTTACCTGCATTCGGCCACCATGGTGAAAGCCGGGGTGTTCTTGCTGGCCCGGATGTATCCGGCGTTGGCGGGTACCGATTTATGGTTCTACATCGTAACCGGCACCGGCCTGACCACCCTGGTATTTGCCGCCTATACCGCGCTCTTCAAACATGATCTGAAAGGGCTGCTGGCGTTTTCCACCATCAGTCACCTGGGGCTGATTACTATGCTGTTCGGGTTGAACAGCCAGTTGGGCGCGATTGCCGGGATCTTCCATATCATCAATCACGCCACCTTCAAGGCCTCGCTGTTTATGGCGGCAGGGATCATCGACCATGAGACCGGCACGCGGGACATGCGGCGCATCAACGGCATGTGGCGCTATATGCCGGTGACCGCTACCGTCGCCATGGTGGCCGCCTCGGCCATGGCGGGTGTGCCCCTGCTCAACGGCTTTTTAAGCAAAGAGATGTTCTTTGCCGAGACCCTGCATCTGGAAGCACTGGGGCATTACGCCTGGCTGGTGCCAATGCTGGCAACGCTCGCGGGTATCTTCGCAGTGGCCTATTCCTACCGGTTTATTCACGATGTGTTCTTTAACGGCGAACCCATCGACCTGCCTAAATACCCGCCTCATGAAGCACCGCCTTATATGATCGTGCCCATGGCCATCCTGGTGGTCTTGTGTGTGCTCGTGGGCACCCTGCCCAACTTCACAGTGGCGCCCTTCCTTGATGCCGCCAGCCTGGCAGTGATCGGCACGGAGATGCCCAGTTACCAGATCGCCATATGGCACGGATTCAACCTGCCGCTGTTGATGAGTTTTCTTGCGCTCGCCGGGGGATTGCTTCTCTACTACCAACGCAAAGGGTTCTTTGCTTTTTATGAGCGCCAGTACCGCCGCGACGAGAAGATCGTCTTTGAGGCCCGGGTCCAGCGCAGCGTCCGTCTGGCGCAGTCGATCACTAAACGGCTGGAGACGGGTTCCCTGCAACGTTATCTGGTGTTGTTTGTCGGCATGGCGATAGTGGCTGCCGGGCTTGAGTTATGGCCATTGGCAGGTTTCACCGGCGCAGTGGCCACCACACCCCTCGACGGTGTCAGTGTACTGGCTACTCTGGTGCTTATTGTGGGTGCGCTGGGTACGGTGATCATCCACCACAATCGCTTCGCCGCACTCCTGCTGTTGAGCGTGGTGGGCTTGATTGTGGCGCTGATCTTTGTCCGCTTCTCGGCACCGGATCTGGCCTTGACGCAACTCTCTGTCGAGGTGGTCACCATCGTACTCATGATGTTGTCGCTTTACTTCCTGCCCCAGGTCAGCCCGAGCGAATCCAGCCGGTTGCGTATCAGTCGCGACATTTTGCTCGCCGGTGCCGCCGGTATCGGTATGGGCCTGCTGACCTGGGCGGTGCTCACCCGCCCTTACGACACCATTGCCGATTATTACCTGGCCAACAGCGTCAGCGGCGGGGGCGGGACCAATGTGGTCAATGTGATCCTGGTGGATTTCCGCGGTTTTGATACCTTGGGAGAAATTACCGTGTTGGCCATTGCGGCAGTGGGCATCTTCGCCATGCTGCGTCGGCTGCGCCTGCCGGTACCCAATGCCGATGGCACCGGTCGGGTCTGGTCGAAAGATCCTTATCCGCCCATCCTGATGGTGCTGGCGCGCATTCTGTTGCCCCTGGCGTTGATGGTGTCCTTCTATATTTTCCTGCGTGGCCACAACCTGCCGGGCGGCGGCTTTATCGCGGGCCTGGTTACCAGCGTGGCCTTGATCCTGCAATATGTCGCCAGCGGTACCGACTGGGTACAGCAGCGGCTTAACTGGTCCTACCGCAGCGTCGCTGCCGGCGGTGTCCTGATCGCCACCGCGACGGGCCTGGCCAGTTGGGTGTTTGGTTATCCCTTCCTCACCTCCACCTTTACCCATGTTCACTGGCCGGTGGTAGGTGAATTCGAACTGGCATCTGCCATGGTGTTTGACACCGGCGTGTATATCACCGTCGTCGGCGCGACCCTGGTCATCCTGTCCAACCTGGGCAAGCTGGCCCAGACCAGCTATGACATACCCGCCGAGACCACACAAGAGGACTCCCCATGGAAGCTCTGATCTCCATCATTATTGCGGTACTGACCGGGTGCGGCGTCTATCTCATGCTGCGCGGCCGTACCTTTCCCGTCATCATCGGGCTGACGTTGCTGTCTTACGCCGTCAACCTGTTTATCTTCGTCATGGGTCGTCTGCACAGCGGCGCCCCCGCCGTGATCGGTGCCGGTGATCGCTACACCGATCCCCTGCCCCAGGCCCTGGTGCTCACCGCCATCGTTATCAGCTTTGCCATGACGGCGTTTTTGCTGGTACTGGCCCTGCGCGCCCGCGCTGAGTTGGGGAATGACCATGTGGATGGCCGCCCGGCGGCGGAGGATAAAGCGCAATGAGCCACCTGATTATCCTTCCTATCCTGCTGCCGCTACTGACGGGATTGTTACTCCTGCTGGTACCGGAGCGCCGCCGGATGCTCGGGCATGTCCTGAGCCTGATCAGCACAGCCTTGCTGACTTTGGTCACCCTCCAATTGCTGTTTACCGCTAACACTGGCGAGTTGGTGGTATATGCCTTGGGCAACTGGGCGCCGCCCTTCGGTATCGTGCTGGTGCTGGATCGCTTGAGCGCACTCTTGTTGGTGCTGACCAGTACCCTGGCGTTTTTCAGTCTGCTCTACACCACCGCCGAAGAGGCACCCCAGGGTGGTCAGTCATTCCATAGCCTGGCGCACTTTCTATTAATGGGCGTCAACGGCGCCTTCCTGACCGGCGATATCTTTAATCTGTTTGTGTTCTTCGAGGTATTGCTGCTGGCGTCCTACTCCCTGCTGTTACAGGACAATGGCGCTGCGCGGGCCAAGGCGGGTTTGCACTACGTCGTGCTTAACCTGGCGGGATCGGCGCTGTTCCTGATCGCGGTCGCCATCCTGTACGGCCTGACCGGCACACTCAACATGGCGGACATGGCGCAACGGGTGGCCCAGGTGAATCCGGCCGATGCTCCCCTGGTGGCCGCCGCTGCCATCCTGCTGTTGCTGGTCTTTGGTCTCAAGGCTGCGATGGTACCCTTGTATTTCTGGCTACCGCGCGCTTATGCCTCCGCCAGCGCGCCCATTGCTGCCCTGTTTGCCATCATGACCAAGGTGGGGGTTTACACCATCATCCGGGTGTACACCTTGATCTTCGGCGACCAAGCCGGCCCGCTGGCCAACCTCGCCCTGCCCTGGCTCTGGCCGCTGGCGCTCACTACGCTGGTGCTGGGCTTTATCGGCGCCCTGGCCGCCCAGGAACTGCGGGTGCAGATTGCTTATCTGGTGATTATTTCCGTCGGTACCCTGCTTGCCGGGGTGGCCATTAACAGCGAAGTCGCCCTGGGTGCAACGCTCTTTTACCTGCTGCATTCCACCTGGATTGCCGGTGCACTGTTCCTGCTGGCCGACCTGATTGTGCGGCAACGGGGGATCACGGGGGACCAGATCGTTGCCGGTCCCATGCTGCGTCAGCCGATCCTGTTAGGCAGCCTGTTCTTTGCCGGTGCGGTGAGTGTGATCGGTATGCCGCCACTCAGCGGCTTTATCGGTAAGGCGCTGATACTCCAGGCGGCCAGCGGTACCCAGGCCGTGTGGTTGTGGGCTACGGTATTGGCTGCCAGCCTCGCCGTGCTGACGGCGCTGAGCCGCAGCGGCAGTACCATCTTCTGGCGCACGGAGAATCGGGTGGAGGAAGCACCTAAGGCCGACATCTGGTCACTGCTCGCGATCTTCGGTTTGATGGGTTTCAGCTTTGCCTTGATGATCTGGGGCAACTACGCCATCGAGTACACCCGCGGTATTGCCGAGCAGGTGATGAACCCCGGTCATTACATTGATGCGGTGCTCAACCACCGTCCACTGCAAGGAGATTGACCATGAGCCAATCCACTGGAAACTCCTCATCGCACCACCTGCCGCGCAGCGCGCGCCGCTGGTTGCCGCACCCGGCCTTGAGCCTGTTTATGTGGGTGCTATGGCTGTTGATGGTGAACGAATTCAGCGCAGGCCATATTGTGCTGGGGGCGATACTCGCCTGGCTGATTCCCTTCCTGACGCACGCTTTTTGGCCCGAGGCAACCACGTTGCACAAACCGGCGCTGGCGCTGCGTTTTGTGTTGATGGTCCTGTGGGACATCGTCATCGCCAACGCTGTTCTGGCCGTGCGCATCCTCGGCCCGAGCCACAAATTACAACCGGCATTTATGACCCTGCCGCTAGACATCAAGGAAGACTTCACGATCACTGTCCTGGCCAGCACCATTTCATTGACACCCGGCACCGTCTCCGCAGATTTGAGTGTTGATCGTAGCGCGCTGCTGATTCATGTACTGCATGTCAATGATATCGATGCATCCGTTGCCGAACTAAAACAGCGCTATGAACAACCGCTGAAGGAGATCTTTGAATGCTCATGATCGTCATTCCTGTGGCTATGTTGATGATCAGCATAGCCATCGCGCTCAACCTGTGGCGGCTGGCCATCGGTCCGTCGTTACCGGATCGTATCCTTGCACTGGACACCATGTACGTGAACGCCATCGCGCTGCTGATCCTGTTCGGTATTTACCAACAATCGGCCTTGTATTTCGAAGCCGCGTTATTGATCGCGGTGATGGGTTTTGTGGGAACTGTCGCCTTATCAAAATATTTATTGCGCGGTGACATCATCGAATAGTGGGGGTAAATCAGTGGCTAACTTTTCGTTTATTGAATTGCTTATTTCTTTGTTTTTATTGATCGGCGCCAGCTTTGCGTTAATCGGCTCAATCGGCTTGGTTCGACTACCGGATTTTTATATGCGCTTGCACGGCCCTGCCAAAGCAACCACCCTCGGTGTCGGCGGCGTCTTGATCGGCTCTGTGGTATTTTTCAGCACGCGCGGCGACGGCATCAGCCTGCATGAATTATTAGTGACTTTATTTTTATTTATCACTGCACCGGTCAGTGCACATATTGTTGCCAAAGCCGCACTGCACATTAAATTGCCCTATGTGGAACGCACGCGCGGCAAACCATGGCAATAATCTTGTGCGAGCGTCCACCGCTACGCCTATTGACCCGACCTTGTGTCGGGTCAAATCGTTTTATGGCATCCAAATATCTTTCTCCATGTAGCACATGTAAAAAATCACTATCTATGTGTGGCAACCTACACAACTTTCTCCGCGCGTCCCAGTCAAGAAAAAGGTAGCCATTGTTTGTGTAATTAAGGCGCTACTTTTTGTGAAGACCATCGATCAAAAGCCTATGTATTGCCGCATTAATTGCCCGGCTTTGTTTCAACCATGCAAAACGACCATGTAAGGAGATACATCATGCAAATGAAGAAAATGATTGCAATCGCAGGTTTAACCATGGCAATGCCCCTGGCAGCCTTTGCAGATGATGATGCGATTAAAGCATTGAACCTGCAAGGTGCAAAAGCCGATCAGGTAAAAACCATCATGGACAATTACAAAGACCAGAAAGAAGACATCAAAGATCGTGCGCACGAAGAAATAAAAGCGCTTAAAGATCGTAAGAAAGAACAACTGGATGCCGTGCTGACCGATGCTGAAATGGATCAGCTGGAGAAATGGAAAGAAGCCAAGCATGATCGCTACAAAGACAAGCACAAGGAATGTAAAAAACTGATGGACAAATACGACGACTGATTTTTTACATTCCAATGACGCATAATAACCGGGCCAGGTGCCCGGTTATTTTTTAGCGAAGCGCTGTAACTTATCGCCAACGGAAAGAAAATAATTTCTGATTTTTCTATAACCTGCGCCAGTAATTTCTCGGCCGGAACTTTAGCTGTTCATTAACGTCCCCACATTAACTGACCGCATTAAAAATTATTCGCCAACCAAGGCGTTGCTGCGCAAGTAGATGTAACAAGCGAGCCCATTTTTACACCATCAAATCGGAGGAAGCATCATGTCAGAGACCGTCGGTGATTTTATCTTGCAACGTCTGACTGACTGGGGAGTAAAACGCATATTCGGTTACCCCGGTGATGGTATCAACGGTTTGATGGGCGCCATGGACCGGGCCAGCGAACGATTTGATTATGTGCGCGTGCGGCATGAAGAAATGTCAGCGTTTATGGCTGGCGCCCACGCAAAATTTACCGGCGACGTCGGTGTGTGCATGGCAACTTCCGGACCCGGTGCACTGCATTTATTAGCCGGGCTTTACGATGCCAAATTTGATCATGTCCCGGTGGTCGCGATTGTCGGTCAGCAGGCGATAGCATCACTCGGCAGTGACTTCCAGCAGGAGGTTGCGCTGGAAGCCGTCTTTGCGGATGTCGCCAGTTATTGTTGTACCATCAGCAGCCCCGCCCAGGCACGCCATGTGGTGGATCGCGCTTTTCGAATTGCGGCCGCAGAACGCACCGTAACCTGCATCATCGTCGCTAATGATGTGCAATTAATGGACGCTGTACCTTCGCCGCCACGCTCCCATGGCAGCAATTATTCCAGCGCAACACCGGCCACCGCTCACCCGATACCCACCGAAGCAGAATTGCGCGCTGCCGCCGACGTACTGAACGCGGGCAACAAAGTGGCTGTGCTGGTCGGGGCCGGCGCGCTCAATGCGACCGATGAAGTCATCCAGGTATGCGAAACTCTGGGGGCCGGGGCCGCCAAAGCGCTATTGGGCAAAGGCGTGCTGCCGGATGATTTACCCTTTGTTACCGGCAGCATCGGCTTGCTGGGCACCAAGGCAAGCTGGGAACTGATGTCCAATTGCGACACCTTGTTGATGGTCGGCACCACCTTCCCCTATTCAGAATTCCTGCCCAAAGACGGCGAAGCCCGCGCTGTGCAAATTGACATTAATCCGCGCAATGTCGGCATCCGCTACCCGACAGAGATCAACCTGATCGGTGACAGCGCGCAAACTCTTGGACGGCTGTTGCCGCTGCTGAAATACCAGGAAGACCGTTCGTGGCGCAAGACGATAGAACAGAACGTGGCCGACTGGTGGGAGGACGTGGAAGCCAAGGCAATGGAAAGCGCCAACCCCATCAACCCGCAACGGGTATTTACTGAGCTTTCACCCAAATTGCCCGCTGACACCATCCTGTGTGGCGACAGCGGCTCTCACACCAACTGGTACGCCCGCAACATCAAGATGAAACGCGGCATGATGGGCTCCCTGTCGGGCAAACTGGCCAGCATGGGCAGCGGCGTGCCCTACGCTATCGCGGCGAAGATGGCTTATCCCGACCGGCCAGTAATTGCGATGGTCGGTGACGGTGCCATGCAAATGAACGGCAACGCTGAGCTGGTCACCGTGATGCAGTACTGGGAACGTTGGCAGAACCCCACTTTTATCGTGATGGTGCTGGTCAATCATGACCTCAACCAGGTGACCTGGGAGCAACGCGCGCTGGCCGGCGACCCCAAGTTTCCCACGGCTCAGAATGTGATTGATTTTCCCTACGCGGAATACGGCAAGTTGCTGGGCTTCAAGGCGATTCATGTGGACAACCCCGAGGACATCAATCGCGCCTGGGACGAAGCCCTGGCTGCTGACCGGCCCGTGGTGATCGAATTTATTACTGACCCGGATGTACCACCCCTGCCCCCCCATATCACCTGGGATCAGGCCAAATCCTACCTGGGGGCTCTGTCCAAGATAGATCCCAATGAGTGGGGCATCATCAAACAGAGCACCAAACAATTCTTTGCTGGTTTGAAACCCCATTCCTGAGGTGACGATGACGGACCCTTGTATCGAGGAACTGACGGTTGAGGCTTACCGCGTCCCCACGGATCTGCCAGAGGCCGACGGTACCCTCGCATGGGATGCCACTGAAGTGGTTATGGTCTGGGTCCACGCGGGCGGCAAGATCGGTGTGGGGTACAGCTATACGGCTGCCCTGGCCGCCGGGCTCCTGATAAAAAGCCAGCTCGAACCCTGCCTCATGGGCGTCAATGCATTTGACCTGCCTCTCCTCTGGCAGCGCATGAACAACTGCCTGCGCAACACCGGCCGGCCCGGCCTGGGCATGATGGCAATCGCGGCGGTAGACCAGGCCCTGTGGGATCTGAAAGCCAAACTGCTCGGTGTGCCTTTGGTGTCCCTGTGGGGTCAGGTGCGCCAGAGTGTGCCGGTGTATGCCAGCGGCGGCTTTACCAGCTACAGCAGCCGACAACTGCGCGAACAACTGGAGGGTTGGCTGGAACAGGGATTCACCGCCGTAAAGATCAAGCTGGGCAAGGGTCTTGAAGAAGATCTGGACCGGGTCAAGCTGGCCCGGACCACCCTGGGCAAGGGAGTCGCTCTGATGGTCGATACCAACGGCGCCTACCATCCGCGTGCAGCCCTGGAATTGATCGACCGCCTGCACGAATACGATGTGTGCTGGCTAGAGGAGCCGGTATCTTCGGATGACCTGGAAGGCCTGAGCTGGCTGCGTGACCGCGCGCCGGCAGGTATGGCTATCGCGGCGGGCGAATATGGGTGGGATGCTCACTATTTCCAGCGGATGCTGGCCGCTAACGCCGTGGATACCCTGCAAGCAGATGCCACTCGCTGTGGTTATACCGGTTTTATCCAGGCCGCGCATCTGGGCGAGGCCCATCATATCCCCCTATCCGCCCATTGCGCCCCGCGCGTGCATGCCCCTTTATGCACCAGCCTCCCGGGCCTGCGTCACCTGGAATACTTTCACGATCATGTGCGCATTGAGCGCCTGTTGTTTGAAGAAAATCTTCCTCTGCACGGGGGAGAACTCTGGCCCGAGCGCAGCCTTCCCGGTCACGGCTTGACGATCAACAGGAAAGCCGCCAGCGCCTACCGCATCTGACCGGCAGCCGCATGTTCAGGAGGATTTATGGCCCGCCCTAGCACTGCTTCCATAGATGACGCCACCCTGCAAACGCTGGCCCGGCAATTAGAGAGCAGCATCCAGGGCGAAGTCCGCTTCGACCGGGGCAGCCGCGCGCTCTATGCCACCGACGGCTCCCTCTACCGTTACCCGCCCCTTGGCGTAGTCATTCCGCGCTGCGAGGAAGACGTGATACGCACCCTCGCCATCTGCCGGGAGGCAGAGGTGCCGGTGCTGTCCCGCGGCGCCGGCACCAGTCTGGCGGGGCAATGCTGCAATCTGGCGGTGGTGCTGGACTTTTCCAAATACCTCAATCGCCTGGTCAAGATGAATCCGCAGCATCGGCGGGCCCGGGTAGAGCCGGGCTGTGTACTGGACGTGCTGCGTAATGCCGCGGAGGCTCACCACCTGACATTTGGGCCGGACCCCTCCACCCACGCCCACAATACCCTTGGCGGAATGCTCGGCAACAACTCCTGTGGAGTGCATTCCGTGATGGCCGGGCGCACCGCCGATAATGTGATCAGTATGGAAGTCCTTACTTACGACGGACTGCGTCTGCACGTTGGCCCTACATCGGAAGAGGAGCTGGAAACCATCATCAGCAATGGTGGTCGGCGCGGGGAGATCTATGCCGGCCTTAAAGAGATTCGTGATCGCTACGCAGAACTCATCCGCCAGCGTTATCCCCGCATACCCCGCCGTGTTTCCGGCTATAACCTTGATGAACTGCTGCCGGAAAAGGGCTTCAATGTCGCCCGCGCCCTGGTGGGCTCGGAAGGTACCTGCGTGACCATCCTCGCAGCGGAGTTGCAATTGATTCCCAGCCCACCGGTCCGGGTACTGTTGATTATGGGTTACCAGGACGTTTACGCCGTGGGCGACCACGTAATGGAGATTCTGGCTTCCGATCCTGTCGGGCTGGAGGGAATGGATAGCGTGCTGATCCATAATATGGCTGAGAAGGCCATGCACCCCCATGAACGGGAACTCTTACCGGAAGGCGGGGGCTGGGTCATGGTGGAATTTGGCGGAGCGACACTGGAAGAAGCCAGAGATAAAGCCCGGCGGTTGATGGAGCACATCCAGACCCACGACAATCCACCGTCCATGACCTTGTTTGAAGACCCGGCAGAACAGCAGCGTTTATGGGAGGTTCGCGAAGCCGGCCTCGGCGCTACCTCCCGCACGGAAGACCAGGGAGACAGTTACCCCGGCTGGGAGGACGCCGCCGTGCCACCGGAGTCTGTCGGGGCTTATTTGCGCGATTTTCGCGAGCTGATGAAACGCCACAACTACGTTGGTGCCCTCTATGGCCACTTCGGTGACGGCTGTGTGCACTGCCGGATCAACTTCAACCTACGTAATGAAGCCGGCCTGGCGGAGTGGCGCCACTTTATGGAAAAGGCGGCCGACCTGGCATTGAGTTACGGCGGTTCACTCTCCGGCGAACACGGGGATGGCCAGGTCCGGGCAGAACTGTTGCCGAAGATGTACGGCCCGGAATTAATGGACGCCTTCCGCGCGTTTAAGTCCCTATGGGATCCATTGAACAGGATGAACCCCGGCAAGGTCATCGATCCCTACCCCATGACCGCTGACCTGCGGCACGGCCCCGGCACCCACTCCCCCTTGATCGCCACCACCTTTGATTACCCGGACGACCGTCACAGCTTCGCCCGTGCGGTTAAACGTTGCGTCGGCGTCGGTAACTGCCGCGATATGGAAGGTGGGGTCATGTGCCCCAGCTATCGCGGTACCCGCGAGGAGCAACACTCCACCCGTGGTCGTGCGCGATTGTTGTTCGAGATGTTGCATGGCGAAGAACGCGAAGCGGGTTGGAGCAGTAAAGCCGTTCACGAGGCTCTCGACCTTTGTCTGGCCTGCAAAGGGTGCAAGCGGGACTGCCCGGTGGATGTGGATATGGCCACCCTGAAAGCCGAATTTATGGCCCACTACTACCAACACCGGCTGCGCCCCCGCAATGCTTATTCCATGGGGCTGATCAGGCACTGGAGCCGGCTGGCTACCCACCTGCCGCGGATCGCCAATTTCTTCCTGCAATCCCCCTGGCTATCGCCGCCATTGAAATGGCTGGGCGGTATTGCGCAAGCGCGCCAGATCCCAAGGTTCGCGGAAGAGAACTTTCGCCGTTGGTTCCTGCGGCGGCCCGTGGTCAACAGCCATGGCCCTGTGGTAGTCCTCTGGCCCGACACCTTCAATAACTACTTCTATCCTGCGACATTAAAGGCGGCGGTACGTGTTCTGGAAGCCGCCGGTCAGCGGGTAGTGATCCCAGATCAACCCTTGTGCTGCTCACGCCCGCTGTTCGCTGAAGGGATGCTGGATCTGGCCCGCCGCCAATTAGGACAGATGCTCGAAAACCTTGAGCCTCACCTCAGTCAGCAGCGGCGCCTGATAGGTATCGAGCCATCGTGTGTCGCCAGCTTTCGCGACGAACTGCCGCGCCTGTTTCCGGCGGATGAGCGCGCCCATTACCTCGCGCGCAACACGCAGTTACTAGGCGAATTCCTGTTGTCCATTGGCTTTAAGCCACCACCGCTGCATCGCCGCGTGCTGGTCCATACCCACTGCCATCAGCACGCCTCTCTGGACGCCGACGCCGATGCCACCCTGCTCGGCTGGATGGAGGCGGAGGCGGAGCTACTCGATGCCGGCTGCTGCGGGCTGGCCGGGTCGTTCGGGTTCAAGCGTGCGAATCACGAGTTGTCCTTGCGTATCGGTGAACAGCAACTGATGCCAAGCGTACGGAAAGCGGATGCAAAAACCTTGATCATGACCAACGGCTTCAGTTGCCGTGAACAGATCCGCCAGGCAACCGGTCGACATTCATTCAATGTGGCAGAGCTGGTAGCCATGGCCCTGGACGAAGGAACAACCGGAACACGGGTCCTGGCCTCCAGCGAAAGAAGAATCACCCGGTATTAAAATTATCCAGTACGAAGAGGGCTGTCCAAAAGTAGAAGGATCGCTCTATCTAGGGAGCATGCATGACAAAAACACCAATGAGGGTGGTAGTGGTATCAGGTGCCTCTGCAGGGGTGGGCCGGGCGGCGGCCTTGGCCTTCGCCAAAGAAGGCGCTGCCGTGGCGCTCCTGGCCCGCAGCGCGGACCGTTTACAGGCCGCAGTTGAAGAAATCACCGCGGCCGGTGGCAAGGCGCTGGCGATTCCAGTGGATGTCGCGGATGCCGAACAGATTACTCAGGCCGCCGCGCGCGTCGAAGAAGAACTTGGCCCTATTGATGTGTGGGTCAATAACGCGATGGTGACCCTGTTTTCGCGCGCGGTTGAGATGAGCCCGGAGGAATATCGCCGGGTCACGGAGGTCAGTTACCTGGGCACCGTACACGGCACCCTCGCGGCCCTGAAATACATGCGCGCCCGCCAGCGCGGCGCTATCGTCCAGGTAGGTTCCGCTCTGGCCTATCGCGGCATCCCCCTGCAATCCGCCTACTGTGCTGCCAAGTTTGCAGTGCGCGGTTTTACCGATTCAGTGCGGGTTGAGCTGATGTATGAGCGCAGCCCCATCCACCTCACCATGGTGCAGCTGGCCGCCTTCAACACACCCCAGTTTCAGTGGGCCCGCCACCGGTTATCGGCGCAGCCGCAACCCCTGCCACCGATCTTCCAGCCTGAACTGGCGGCCAAGGCCATTGTGTGGGCCGCCCGGCACAAGCGACGCGAGCTCTATGTCGGCTTTCCGGCCCTGAAAACCATTGTCGGCAACAAGTTGTTTCCGAACCTCGCCGACCGCATGGCCGCCCGCCAGGGATTTGCCGGGCAAATGGATCTTTCCGTCCCGCCGCCTAATGCGCAACGGGACGACAACCTGTTCACGCCGGTAGCCGGCGACTTCGCCAGCCATGGCCGATTTGATGCCCGGGCCACTGACTGGAGCCTGCAATACTGGCTCAGCATCTATCGCGCGCCCCTGACTGGCCTGTCAGCGATGATTTGCCTCGCCCTGCTATCCGTGTGGTTAATTGATTAAAAGGAAATACCGTGTCCAAACCCATCGAAGACTACGCCCTGCTCAGCAGCTTGCATTGCGCCGCCCTGGTGGCCCGGGACGGCAGCATCGACTGGTTTTGCCCCGGTCGCTTTGATGCACCCGCCTGCTTCAGCGCGTTACTGGGTGACGAGCGTCACGGCTATTGGTCTATTGCACCCCGCGATGTGCTGGTGGACAGCCACCGCCATTACCAGGTTGATACGCTGGTACTGGAAACCCATTTTGAAACTGCTGGCGGCAGTGCGCGCATCCTGGATGCGATGCCGATGGGTCCGGCGTGCCACATCATTCGCCTGGTTGAGGGCATCAGTGGCACAGTGACCATGCAGATGGCCTGTCACCCCCGCTTTCACTTCGGTAAGCATGCGCCCCGGCTCCACAGGGAAAGCGGTCAGCAGATCATCTTTCAATGCCAGGAACAGCGGCTGCTCCTCAACAGCGACCTTGAACTGACCCCCGGCGATGCCGGCGCTGAGACCGATTTCGTGCTCCATGCCGGGGAACAACATTGGTTTGTCCTCAGCTACAGCGATGCGGATCAGCGTGCACCGGATTTGCCGGATCCCCGCCAGGCGTTGGTGGATTGCGCCAACCACTGGCGTGACTGGATCTCCCGGTGTGATTATCGGGGCCGCTGGGAAAGCGAGGTCAGACGTTCGCTTATCACCCTCAAAGCCATGATCTATATGCCCACCGGTGGCATGGTCGCAGCGCCTACAACCTCCTTGCCGGAAGTCCCCGGCGGCAGCGCCAACTACGATTATCGCTTCTGCTGGCTGCGCGACACCGCTTTTGCGCTGGCGGTACTGTTAAACGAAGGGTTTCGCAAAGAGGCGTGCCACTGGCGCGACTGGTTACTGAAAATAATGGACCTGCACGATGAACCGCTACACGCCTTGTATACCCTAGAGGCCACAGTGGCGCCGCCGGAGGAGTTGCTCGACTGGCTGCCCGGTTATGCCAATAGCCGGCCAGTACGCGCAGGCAACGCCGCCAGCCGCCAGTACCAGTTGGACGTGCGCGGCGAGCTGATGGAAATCCTGCACCTGGCGCGCAAGCATGGGCTGGACCTGCGCGATGAGATCTGGGCCCTGCAATGCGACATCATGAGCCACCTCGAAACCCGCTGGCGCGAGCCGGACACCGGTATCTGGGAGTTTCGTACCCTATGTGATCATCTGACCCATTCCAAGGTCTTAAGCTGGGTGGCCTTTGATCGTTGTATCAAGGATGCAGAGACGTTCGGTTTCGACGCACCGCTGGATAAATGGCGGCGCCTGCGCGATGACATTCGGACGGATATTCTCGAACACGGGATTGATCCGGAGGGCGGTCATTTTACGCAGCGTTATGGTAATCCGGAGGTTGATGCCAGCCTGTTGATGATTCCGCTGATGGGGTTTTTACCCGCTGATGATCCGCGCATGCTTGCCACCGTCAAGGTGATTGAACGGGATCTATGCGAAGACGGCCTGGTGCGACGTTACCGAAGCGGGGACCAGGCCAACGAGGAAGGGTTGTTTCTCGCCTGTTGTTTCTGGCTGGCGGATAACTATTGCCTGAGTGGCCGACAGGCGGATGCGGAGCGGTTGTTCGAGCGGCTGCTCAGCCTGGCTAATGATGTGGGGTTGCTGGCGGAGGAATATGATCCGCGCCGCCAGGTTCAGTTGGGTAATTTTCCACAGGGTTTGAGCCATCTTGGCTTGATCAGCACCGCGAAGCTTATTGCCAAGGCGAGCGAGGCTGATGTTGATCTGACGTGATTTTTGCAGGAGATGAGGTATGAGCAAGCATTCTGAGAGTAAAGCACCGGAGCAGCCGGAGGTGGATAAACAAAGCCGGGGGACTGATGCGGAGCATCGGGATATTTTGTTGTCGCATCATGAGGCGGAGGCGGGGAGTCCGGCGGATGTGGCGGTGTGTGGTGAGGAGGATCCCGGGGTGGGGTTGGAGCAGTTGGTGACGCGGGACGAAGATGACTAACTTTGGCTTTTTTAAGCGGAAAGTTTGAGGGTCGTCATCCGTTTGTTATCAGGACAAGGTTTCGAAATCGCATAGATACGTCCATGTAGCTCCCTCAAGTCGTCCGTGACTTGAGGGTTTCGAAACCTTGTCCTGATAACAAACTCACATTGTGCCAATGCATGGAATTTAAACGCACCAAATCAGGTCAATAAGCAATTTTGAATGGAAATCTAGCACTGTTTTTGTGCTAATTATTTGCGCCATTTAAATTCATTAGCGCTCTCAGTGAATATTTGATGCATTAAATTAATGCACAAATAGGTTGCCCCCTCTGCATTTTTGTCACTTCAAAATAAAAATTTCAATCTAAACAACGAGATACAAAACCCTCTCAAGAATCAGGCACAGATATTGCGAAAAGCCTGTCAGGCAGAAATTGCTTTTCGTCATGTCTACCGATAAATCTGTTCTTGAGAGAGTGCGCTATGTCTTATCTTGTCCCGTCAGAGTTTGTTACCAAAATGGTGGATGCCGGTGAGTCCAAAATTTATATGGCCACGCGTGATGCGTTGATCAGGGCCTATATGGCGGGTGCGATCCTGGCTATTGCGGCGGTGTTTGCCGTGACGGTGTCGGTGCAAACCGGTTCGCCGTTGTTGGGGGCGGTGTTGTTTCCGGTTGGGTTTTGTATTTTGTATTTGATGGGTTTTGATTTGTTGACCGGGGTGTTTGTGTTAACGCCGCTGGCGAAGTTTGATAACCGTCCCGGTGTTACCTGGGGTGCGATTTTTAAGCATTGGGGTGTGGTGTTTACCGGTAATTTCCTGGGTGCGTTGACGGTCGCGTTTTTAATGGCGATTGTGTTTACCTATGGTTTTACCACTGAGCCCAGTCAAGTCGGCAAGGTGATCGGTGATATTGGTGAGGGTCGCACGCTGGGTTATAAGGAGTATGGTGCGGGTGGGATGTTGACTATTTTTATCCGCGGGGTGTTGTGTAACTGGATGGTATCGCTCGGTGTGGTGGGTGCGATGGTGTCGACGAGTGTGAGCGGTAAGGTGATTGCGATGTGGATGCCGATCATGTTGTTCTTCGCCATGGGTTTTGAGCATTCGGTAGTGAATATGTTTTTGTTTCCTTCCGGTTTGATCATGGGCGGTAATTTTTCGATTATGGATTACCTGATCTGGAATGAAATTCCCGTGGTGATCGGCAACTTGGTTGGTGGCTTGTCGCTGACCGGCTTAACCCTGTACAGCACCCATGTCAGAACCGCCCCCAAACGCAGCTTTTAATTAATACGCATTGAATGTAAGTCGGATTAGCCGCAACGCGGCGTAATCCGACAAACACCTCGAACCTAAAATAACACTGCCACCTCCATCCATGCCCTCACCCACCCAACTTCTACTCACCATCGGCCAGGCCACTCACACAGGCCGCAAGGAAACCAATCAGGATTTTCACGGTGCGTATATTCCCAATGGCCCTGCGCTCAACACCAAAGGTATTGCCATCGCGCTCGCCGATGGCATCAGTACCAGCAGTGTCAGCCATATCGCCAGCGAAACCTCGGTGAGTGGATTTCTGGCTGATTATTTTTGTACACCAGAAAGCTGGTCCGTTAAAAAATCTGCCTTGCGCGTGTTGATGGCGACCAATTCCTGGTTGCACGCGCAGACGCGCCAAAGCCCCTACCGTTATGAACAGGATCGCGGTTACGTGTGCACCTTCAGTGCGCTGATTGTTAAATCCACGACAGCGCATATTTTTCATATCGGCGATGCGCGTATTTATCGTCTGCATGAAAACACGCTGGAACAGTTAACAATCGACCATCGTCTACGCATCTCTGAAGACACCAGCTACCTCAGCCGCGCGCTGGGTGTTAATCCGCATATTGAAATTGATTATCAGGCGCTGAGCCTTGAACAGGGGGACCTGTTTATCCTGGCTACCGACGGTGTTTATGAGCATGTGGCGTCAAGTGAGATTATCGACACGCTGAAACAGCACCCGGATGATCTCAATCAGGCGGCACACGCCATCCTGGAACGCGCCTATGAAAGTGGCAGTACCGATAATCTCACCCTGCAACTTGTGCGTGTTGACCAATTACCTTCGCAAGAAGCTGCTGAGCGTTATCAGTCGATAACCGAATTGCCTTTCGCGCCGCTACTGGATGCGCGGATGATGCTCGATGGTTTTAAAATCCAGCGTGAACTCCATGCCAGCCACCGCAGCCATGTGTATCTCGCAGTCGACACAGAGACCGAAACGCCGGTAGTTATTAAAACGCCATCGGTAGATCAACAGCAGGACAGGCAACACCTCGAACGATTATTAACAGAAGAATGGATCGCCAGGCGCATCCATAGCGCTCACGTCGTGAAAGCCCATCCACTCAACAGGAAGCGCAATTTTTTATACACGGTAATGGAATATGTAGACGGTCAAACATTGACCCAGTGGATGATCGACCACCCACAAGCGGATCTGGAAAGTGTGCGCGTGATCGTTGAACAAATTGCACAAGGCTTGCGGGCTATCCATCGGCTCGAAATGGTTCATCAGGACTTGCGGCCGGATAACATCATGATAGACGCTTCCGGTACGGTAAAAATTATTGATTTCGGCGCGACCCGCGTCGCTGGCATCATGGAAAATGTGAGCGAGCCACACAGCATTCTCGGTACTGCGCAATACTCTGCACCGGAATATTTCCTCGGTGAAACCGGCAGTGCCCGCGCCGATATTTTTTCACTCGGGGTGATCACCTACCAGATGCTTACCGGACAATTACCCTACGGTACCCAGGTCGCCAAAACCCGAACCAAAGCCGCGCAACACAAATTACATTACCGGACGATTGTCAAAGATGAGCGACAGATCCCCATCTGGGTTGATGCGGCGATCCGCAAAGCAGTCCACCCCAACCCTTACAAACGCTACCAGGAAGCCGCTGAATTTATTTACGACCTGCGTCACCCCAACCCGGTATTCCTCAACAAAACCCGTCCGCCTTTGATCGAGCAGAATCCGGTGTTGTTCTGGCAGGCAGTATCGTTGATATTAGGCATCATCGTGTTGCTACTATTGGCCACAACCTAAAGCCAGCCGTTGCTTCTGTGGCAACCAACGCGATGGCATCGCACTCAAGGTGCCAACGCTGCACAATGAAAACCGACACCACCCTCTGCCAACACCAAACGCGCCCTGTCGCGTTGCTTTAGCGAAGGCAAATCTGACAGCACCACCTCGCTGGTGTACATCCAGGCCTCCACAATCATCTCCCGCTCCAGGCGAAACACACTGGTGCCATGAAAATCAATGCGTTTGCCACTGGCAGGAAAACCCATAAATTCTTCGTGATGCACACCGTTGATATGAAAATGCACTTTCACAATATGCTCATCGGCGGTGAGGTGTTCAATCTTGAAATGCAGTTGATTAATCGCATCGGCCATATAGCGAAAAAAGGCTTTGAATTCTTCACGGCTGGTCGGACTGAATTCCGGAAAGTGATGACACACCACTGACTCAGCGACACAGGTATCCAGCACGTCCAGGTTGTCCTGATAGCCGCTGTGTAAAAAATGTTTGATCAACATGGCATTTTTGTGATGAATTGACGTCACCATTGGATTCTCCCCTTCAGGTTAGCGAGTATCGTGCAAAAAAACAGGCGGGCTTTAACGGGCTTGATCAACCACGAGGGCAAATCAGGTTGATTCGCTGTAGGATTACCGGGGAGTGCATCGGCTAATCAAGCAAGCTCCCGACGGGCAGTTCATCTGAGTGAACAATGCCATCTTACGCGCGGGTTTTTAAAAAAGGGTTAAGAAAAAGCGACGGTTAACCGCAGGCGGCTTAAGGAAGTCTTAAAATCCACCGTGGATAATGCACCATCCCCGCTACAATAGTGCCACCTGCCCGGTCGCAAGAGAGTTCATTATGCAAATCCTGTTGGTTGAAGATGACAACATGCTGGCAGAAGCTATCGGCTTCGGATTGCGCCAGGACCATTGGGAAATTGATCGCGCCGAGGACGGCGTTGCCGCTCAACTCGCGCTGGTTGAACACACCTATTCTGCCGTTTTACTGGACCTCGGTTTACCCGGCGGCTCCGGTTTGCAGGTACTCAAATTCATGCGCGACCGCTACGACACCACACCCGTGATTATCATTACCGCCCGTGATCAGCTCAGCGATCGTATTCGCGGCCTGGACGCTGGCGCAGATGATTATCTGGTGAAACCCTTCCAACTGGAAGAACTCGGGGCACGCTTGCGCGCCGTCATCCGCCGTACCCAGGGCCGCGTGTCGCCACTGTTGCAGTATCGCAATATTACCCTCGACCCCAGCAGCCGGATCGTCACCCGCGATGATGAACAGGTTCACTTGAGCCGCAACGAATACCGCACACTGCTGGTGTTGATGGAGCGCCGTGGGCGCACAGTGCCACGTGAACAATTGGAGCAGTTGGTGTACGGCGGCGATGGTGAAATCGAAAGCAATACTGTGGCGGTGTACATTCACCAGCTGCGCCGCAAGCTCGGTGACGATATTATCCTCACCATCCACGGTTTTGGTTATCGCATTGGTGAAGAAAAGTTATGAGATCTCTGCGCGGACGTTTATTACTCGCCACCATGTTGGTACTTGCAGGCATGTGGCTCCTCTGGTCTTGCCTGTATATCGCCTCCATGACCAGCGAGCACACTGGCTGGTGGGAAAAATCCATGCGCGATATCACCTACCAGATCATTACTTCTCTTCCGGAAAATATTGATTCGTTGCCCGCTGGCTCGCGCAGACTACAACTCCGTCCCGATCAAGAGGTGGGCCGCGATGAGCTGAGCTTCCAGATTTGGACCAGCGATGGCACCAGCCTGCTCCGCTCTCTTGAATCACCTGCAATACCACTGCGCCCGAACTTTCAAAGCGGTTTTTCCATTGAGGAAGTCGATGGCCGCAAATGGCGTGTTTACAGCGCGCAAGATGCTAGCGGAAAGGTCTTTGTACAAACCGGCATTCCCTGGGATGCCGCCAAGATGAGCTTGAAACATTGGATTAAAGGCGCTTTCCTGGCCGCTTTGGTCGTGTTTATTACCCTGGCACTGACATTGAAAGCTGTCGTGCGTTGGTCGCTCAAACCCGTCACCTGTTTACAGCACGATATGGCAGAGCGTCAGGAGTTCGACCTCACCCCCTTGTCTACCAAAAAATTGCCGCTGGAACTGAAACCGCTGATCGAATCCTTTAATCGTTTGTTATTGCGTATTGATACCGCGATCAACAACGAGCGGCAGTTTATTGCGGATGCCGCCCACGAATTGCGCACCCCCATGGCCGCGATACAAACCCACGCACAAGTGGCCGCCGGTTCCGCCACAGCAGAAGAAACCCGCGCCGCGTTGGCGCGCCTGATTACGGCGGTGGAACGCGGTACACGCTTGACGCAACAGCTGCTGGATTCAGCCCGACTGGAATCCAACTATGGTTTGAAACACGAACGTGTCGATCTGGTGCGCGTCGTCAAACTGGTGGCAGATGAATTCGACATTGTGGCGCAACAACGCCAGCAAATTATTCACATCGACGCACAACCCTGTTTTGTGTATGGCGACGTGGATGAACTGGGAATTTTATTGCGTAATTTATTGGATAACGCCCTGCGTTATTCTGGCGCAGGCAGCCGCATTGAGTTGATCTGTGGCACCGCCCCGTCAACTGACGGGATTACCCTGTGTGTCAGGGATAACGGTCCGGGCGTGCCCGACCCGGAGCAGCGCGCGCGGATTTTTGAACGCTTTTACCGCGCCGATCAGGATCACCGGCGCGGCAGCGGTATCGGCCTTTCGTTGGTACGCCGCATCGCCCACTCCCACGGCGCTGAACTGGAAGTGACCGATGGTCTGGACAATCGCGGGTTATGCATCAGCGTGCACTTCCCGCTCCTGAAAAACGACAGCCCTAAGGAATCTCTTTAGGTTGCCCACCCGGTACGCCCGGCGGTGGTGACACGGGCGGTAACTCCTGCGGCGGATCGATGGGCGGCACTTCTGCCGGTTCGCCAGGGGGCTCCTCCGTGGGTGCGTCCGGCGGTAATTTTTCCGGGGGCCAATCCGGATGCTCCGGCTTAAAGGGATCAGGGGCTTTATCAGGTTTTTCTTCCGGGTTCTGCATTATGTCATCCTGTCAGGTGAGTTATCGTAACGGGTTCAGTGTTGCGTCAGGTTATCGGGCAAGTATTTGCGTAATTCATCTTCATCCAGGTTGGTAACATCCTTATCAATTTCAAAACAAATATCGTGCCTCAGGTTCTTGTCCAGTTGTGCACGCAACTCACCTAACATCTGCGGTTCCGCCACAATGCCCAATTTGGCGAAATGGCCTTTGTTGTGCTCTGTCGCCAGGTAGTCACCAATTTGCCGGGCAAACTCATGGACACGTTTTTCTTTCGGTGAAGTGCGCGGCAATTTCGGGTGATGTTGGTCGCCGGCCTGGTTGTAACGACCCAACCCATCGCTGACCAGATCGTGTTCCGGCAACACAGTATCCGGTTGTAAGAACGTTTTTATTTCAACAATTTTTTTGCTGTAAGGCGTATGCGCACTGAACAAACGTGCTTTATGCATATCAGCAGACAGAATCCAGATATCGGTATTCATCATCGCCTCCTTTTTGATTGGTGAATGACTAACCATCGGCAAGTCCCACTATTGAGCTTATCGAGGTCGCATTTTCTTTGAACCGGTTCGCGCAGCAAAATTCGCGGGGGGATGAAATAAATTATTCTTCCGGCAGTTTAGGAAACAGACGCGCAAATCAATAAATGCCGGAAGAAAGCAGAGGAATGTCGTGGTAGCGCAGGGGATGAAAAACCAGTGAGGCGCGATCGCGCCTCGCTGGTTAGCAGTTAGGGTTGGCCAACGTACACAACAATCTTACCCCGCGCGCGACCTGACTCGCTGAGCGCGTGGGCTTTGGCAATGTCCTGCAACGCGAATTCTGCGCCGACAATCGGCCGGATAATGCCATCGTCAACCAGACCAGCCACGTGTTGGAGAATAACGGCATTAGGTTCGATAAACACAAACGCACAACGCACTCCCAGTGACGCCGCACGTTCTTGCGCCGGCGGCGTGATGATCGATACCAGTATGCCCTCGGGTTTTAAAACGCCCCAGGATAATTCCTGCACCTCGCCACCGAGCGTATCGAACACCAGATCAACATCGCTCACCACCTCATGAAAGGCTTGCGTTTGGTAATCGATAACCTCATCGGCCCCCAGTGACTCGACGAAGCCGCGGTTTTTTTCCGAGGTCGTCGTTATCACATAGGCGCCGCAGGATTTCGCCAGTTGAATGGCGAGACTGCCCACACCGCCGGAGCCGGCATGAATCAGCACGCGCTGGCCAGCCTGCAATTGAGCCGTGGTAAATAACACCTCCCAGGCCGTAATGACCGCCAAGGGCAAGGATGCAGCTTCCACATGGGAGATCGTCCGGGGTTTGTGCGCCAGCTCCGCCGCCCGAATCGCAACATATTCTGCATAGGTACCGTTGCGTTTGATATCCGGGCGCGAATAGACCGCGTCGCCAGGCTTGAAGTCGGTCACCGCATCGCCCACCGCCGCCACCACGCCGGATACATCCCAGCCCAGGGTCAAGGGAAACGGGTAGGGAATCATCTGTTGCAGATAACCCTCGCGGACTTTCCAGTCCACCGGGTTAACCGATGCCGCAACCACCCGCACCAATACCTCGTCGGCGCCGATTTCCGGTACCGGTGCGTCCTCGTACTGCAATACCTCGGCATTGCCATAATGATGAATCCTGACAGCTTTCATAAAACACTCCTGTTCGTTAGATGATGGCTGGACGTACCCGGCCCACTGGGGTAGAAATAGCCTCACGATTGAATCAGCGTCATCGTACAACATCAACCCTCGCCAGTAAGGCCAACCCATGCTTCATTACGACCGGCTACAACAACACTTTCTCAAAATTTCCCGACTCGGCCACCTGGGCGCCATCTGTGGCTGGGACCAGGCCGCCATGATGCCGGCGGGCGGTAACAGCGCCCGCGGTGAAGCCATGGCGGAGCTGGCCCTGCTGATCCACGAACAAACCACAGCGCTACAGTTGCCGGAGTGGTTTGCCGCTGCCGAAACAGAACCGTTGGACGCAGACCAGCAAGCCAGCCTCAAAGCCATGAAACGGCGCTGGCAACACGCCACGCTGTTGCCCGGCGATCTGGTCCAGGCTATTTCGCTGGCGGCGTCCACCTGTGAGCACGCGTGGCGCAGCCAACGCCCGGCAAACGATTGGCAAAGTTTCAAAGCCAATCTGTCGAAGGTGGTGGACCTCGCGCGCGAGGAAGCGAGTATTCGCGCGGCTCATGCCGGGCTCAGTAGCTACGATGCCTTACTGGATATTTACGAGCCGGGTGTTACAACCGCACAACTGGACGGTGTATTTGGTGACGTGAAAACCTGGCTGCCAGAATTGATTCAGCAGGTCGACGAAAAACAGGCAACAAGATCCTGGCAAGTACCCCAGGGGCCCTTCCCGATTGAGCAACAAAAAATGCTCGGGCAGGAAGCCATGAAGCTACTCGGTTTTGACTTCAACCACGGCCGCCTTGATGTCAGCACCCATCCCTTTTGCGGCGGCGTGCCCACCGATGTACGCATCACCACCCGCTACGACGAAGAGGATTTTATGACGGCGCTGCTGGGTGTCATCCACGAGACCGGCCACGCGCGCTATGAGCAAAACCTGCCAAAAGCCTGGGCCGGTTTACCCGTCGGTGAAGCGCGCTCCATGGGCATTCATGAGTCGCAAAGTTTATTCTTTGAGATGCAACTGGCGCGCAGCCGCGAATTTACCCAACTGCTCGCCCCCATGGCAGCGAGAGCCCTGCAACGCGAGCAGGACCCGGCCTTCCGGGTTGACAATATCTACGCCTTTAACACGCGCATGAAGCGCGGCTACATCCGTGTTAATGCCGATGAAGTCACCTACCCGGCTCACGTGATATTGCGCTATGAAATTGAACGGGCGCTGATTGAAGGCGATATAGAAGTGGATGACATTCCGGCATTATGGGATGAAAAGATGCAAGCCTACCTCGGCCTCTCAACACAGGATAATTATCGCGATGGCTGCATGCAGGACATTCACTGGACCGGCGGGGCCTTCGGATACTTCCCGTCTTACACCCTGGGCGCCATGTATGCCGCCCAGGAATTTGCGGCAGCTGAACGCACCATCACCGACCTGCGCGGCAAGATTGCGCGCGGTGAACTCACAGAATTATTTAACTGGTTGCACGACAATATCTGGCAAAAAGCCAGCATCCTGAGCACCGAAGACCTGATTGCCTCGGCCACCGGTGAGCCGCTGAATCCCACCTACTTTCGCAAGCATTTACAGCAACGTTACTGCTGAAGACCTCATAACGACAACAACGAGAACCTAAAATGGATGACGAAAAAACCCGGCTTAAAACCAGCACCGCTGATAAAACAGTGTTGCAACCCAAAGTCGCGGATAAAACGATGCTTAAATCCCCCGCTGCCGATGCAACGCAGGTAAAACCGCGCACCGCTGACGAGACCTTATTCAACCCCAACAGTGTTGCGCCGGCTCAGGCTGACAAAACCGTGCTGCAAAAAAACCGACGCCCGGTGACCGAGGCCACGCCCGCGCAGGTAAAACCGGAAGCCGTTTCTGCACCGGCCGCTGGCCATATCCTCAGCGAAGGCGACACAATTAAAGAACGTTTTGTGCTGGATAAACTCCTCGGCTCCGGGGGCATGGGCGCGGTGTTCCGCGCACTGGATCTGCGCAAGAAAGAAGCCCGCGATGATCGGCCCTATATTGCAATTAAGGTGCTGGGGGAAAATTTCAAGAACCATCCTCAAGCATTGATTACCCTGCAACGGGAAGCCAAGAAAACCCAGGATCTCGCGCACCCGAACATCGTAACCGTGTACGACTTCGATCGGGACGGCGACCTGGTTTATCTCACCATGGAAGAGCTGAAAGGCAGCTCGCTGGAAGATCTGCTGGAACAGGATAAATACCTGCCGAGCCTCGACATCAAACAAAAACTCAAGATCATCCGCGAGATTGCCCAAGGGCTGTCCTATGCGCACAGTAAAGGTATCGTGCATTCGGATTTAAAACCCGGCAATGTCTTCATCACCGAAACCGGCACCGTAAAGTTGTTGGACTTCGGTATCGCCCGCGCCGCCAACGAACAGCTTTACCAGGACAGTTTTGATGCCGGCGAGCTGGGCGCAATCACCTATACCTACGCCAGCCCGGAAATGGTCCGCAACGAAAGTCCACATTTTAGTGACGATATTTATGCACTGGGCGTCATCGCCTGCGAACTGCTCGGCGGCGAACACCCCTTCGGCCGTAAGAATGCCCAGAATGCCCTGGAGCAACGCCTCAGCCCAAAGCTGCCGAAACTGAAAAATCTGTTACTCAGCAAACTCCTGGCAAAATCCATCGCCTTTCAACGTAACGAGCGCGTCGCCGATGCGGATACCTTCCTCAGCAAACTGAACTTTGCAACCCGCGCACCAAAACGCATTGCGGCCGCCGTGGGCATGATTTGTATTGCCGCCCTGGGTAATTATTTTTATATCCAGAGCATCGAAGTAGAAGCCATTCCTTTTAGCGACCTCTCAGCAGAAATGCAGGAAAATTTTCATGCATTTATCAAGGAAGGAAAGACAGCTCTATCGTTTGGAGATTTACAAGGCGCCGTGTTTAACATCGACCGAGCCTATCAAATCCACGCAACCAATGATGATGTGAAATCCATGACGCAGGAAGTATTGGCCATCATGGAACGCAATATTCGCGCAGCAGAAACGGATGAAACACGGCGTTTTTATGAAAGCCAGTTGGCGGAGTTACGGGAATATCCGGCGTTTGCGGAGTTTGATGCAGGAAAATAAAAAACGAAAAAGTTGGTGTCAGACATGACGCTCGCTCAATGCAAGTTTGGCGTTAGGGCTTGTGTTTCGAAACCCTCAAGTCAGGGATGACTTGAGGGAGCTACAGGGATGATGCATTCGCCACATCCATGTGGCTCACCCTACGGGCAGCTTCGCTGTGCAAATTGGCTTTCCTGACAACTTGTCATGCGTTTTCGAAACACAAGCCCTAATGACAAACGAACTACGAAGTAAACAGCTACTAAAGAAAAAAAATCAGCTCGCCTTACGCACAAAGAAAAAATCACCCACCTCATGCCCGGCACCTTTGATCGCCTTGAATTCCGGCATTTGATCAAAGCCCACTGATTTTGCCCGACTCGCCACATTGTCTTTGATCTTCAGATACAGCTCCGGACCACTGATAATGGTACCGGCACCTTCAAGGGTATCGAGAAACGCGCGGGCAAAAACCGAGTGGCCCTGGCCGATGTTGTCCAGCACTGGTTGGTCTCCACCGGACGCCAGCAACAAGCGGGATTTTTTGGGCAGTTTGTAGCGGATGTAATCCTGGGTGTATTGTGCTTTCTCATCCATAAAGAGATAGCCAGGCGCGGATGACAACAGGCCGGAGTAACAGGAATCGGCAACCACCATCACGCGCTTCGCCTTGATGCGTGCCAGGTGGCGGGTCACAAATTCGTTGGAAACCCAGAAGGTGTCATCCGGTGGCGGTGTGGCGTTGACCGGCAGCCAGTATCCTGTTTCCAATTCGCCAGCTTCAATGCGCGTGCCATGACCGGCGTAGAAGATCAATAAATTATCATCTTCCGTCACCAGCTCATTTAATTCATTGATGGCCTTCATCACCGTGGTGTTGTCGGCGTCCAATAACATCGTGACTTTAAAACCGTAGTTTTCTTCGAGGATTTTTTTGGCTCGTTGCGCATCCGAATAAGGCGTGAGCAGGTCTTCGATATTGTCGTAGTTCTGGTTGGCAATAATTAACGCGTAATATTTACCGAATTCCATATCATCCACTTTGATCGCCTGCGCATCGCTGGTGGTTGATACACGTGTGGTAAGGCCTTCTTGCGGTTGGCGCATGCGCGGAATCAGATCAATTTCATTCTTTGCCACCATCCGTTCTGCTTCAAGGTTTTTCACCCACACCTTGAGCTGATTCAACTCCTGTTGTAACTCGGCAGTTTCGGCAGAGCTGCCGATTTTTTTCTGCAAGCCGGCGATTTGGTTATTCAATAATTTAATTTGCGTGTCTTTTTCTGACAGGGTTTTCTGCAACTGTGCCCGCAATTCATCCTGGGCTTCCTGGGCGGCAGATTGATACATTACGCTGTCTTCTTCCAGACCCCAGGCTTTGCGATACCAGTTGAGTGCCTGCAACTTATCTTTTTCCACCCCCAGGCCTTGCTCATATAAAGTACCCAGATTGAATTGCGCGCGCGGGTTGCCCTGCTCTGCGGCTTTACGATACCAGATAGCGGCCGCTTCGTAATTCGGAGAACCACCCAGACCGCGTTCAAAAATCTCGCCGACGTTGGCCTGGGCTTCTGCATCACCGGCTTCTGCGGTGGGCATCCACACGGCGAGGGCAGTTTTATAATCAGCGCGATCATAGGCCACGTATTCGCCGCCGCGAATGCGGCAGTCGGCAGCGGTGGTCAACACCGGACGGCGGGGGGTCATGTATTTGGTGGTGCCCAGGCTTCTCACCTGCCCCGGCAACAAACAGTCCACGACATTCAGGTCTTCAATGTCCGGCGTGCCGCTGGCCGGCATTTGTTGCTTGACATCCTGGCTGCCGCAAGCGGAAAGTAACACCGCTGTAAGCAACAGGGAAAGTGCCATAAGAGGATTTTTATAACGTGGAGTGTGATGTGTGCACATAAACCAAACCATCCATTTTGAGTCATCGCAACAGCGAAAAAAGCGCGGAATATCTGCGCCGGGATTGAATAATTTTTACAAAATTCCAGTGAGCTGTCGTGTTAATTTTTCCGACAACAAATTCATTATTAAACTCGCGAAAAACCGTCACGCCCGATATATTGCGGCGAGTGCCCGGGAAGAAAAAACAATGAAACAATGCCCTGCCGATCAAGTGTCTGTGAATGTACAAGCTGCGCTTTTTTTTATTGCTATTGCAACCAGACAATTGCTGCATCCCGGCTTATTGCTACGCCTCGGCTTATTGAGTGTAGCCACGATAATCTTATGGGGTTGCCAGGGAAACACCCGCGATGATTTTGCGCGCTTATCCGAAGCCATGCAAGCAAGCCGTATTACCACACCCTATCACCAACACCTGGTGTTGTCGCAACCGTCGCCGGATTCATCTACAAGAATTCATGTGTATATCGAAGGTGACGGGCGCCCCTGGATCAAACGTTATCTGATTGCCAAAGACCCAACACCGCGCGCGCCCTTGACCCTGGCGCTGATGCGACAAGACCCGCAACCGGCCATTTTTCTCGGGCGCCCCTGCTATTTCAACAATCCTTTTTACGGCCTGGCGGATAGCCATTGTGAATCGCGTTTATGGACCGATGCCCGCTACTCAGAAACAGTCATCGCCAGTATGGTGGATGCTTTGCGCCAATGGCTGGCAACACAAGACTACTCGCAGGTGACGTTAATTGGTTATAGCGGCGGCGGCACTATCGCGACCTTGATGGCGCAGCGGATGCCGGAAGTCACCCGATTGGTGACCATCGCCGCCAATCTGGATGTGGATGCATGGACCCGCCACCATCATTACAGCCCCTTGAGTGGCTCGTTGAATCCGGCAGAGCTCACCAACACACGACCCAGAGTGCAATATCATTTTTTTGGCAGCAAGGACCAGGTAGTACCGCCGCTGCTTGCACGAGATTGGTTGCAGGCTCAAGGCCATCCGCCACGGGTTATTGAGGGTTTTGATCACCGCTGCTGCTGGCAGCAGCAATGGCCAGAGTTACTGGAATTAATAGGTGCGCGGTAACCCGCGCAACCGGTTAGCGCAATTGGGTTTGAATGTCGATGGTTCCGGTTAATGTTTTATGTACGGGGCACTTGTTGGCGATGTCTAACAACCGTTGCCGTTGCTCGTCGGTTAAGTCGCCGGCAACCTGGATCATACGTTCAAAGATATCGACCACCTGACCGTCACGGTTATCGCGTCGATGGCTCAGAGTTACGCGAATGTCATCCAGAGGCCACTCTTTGCGGTTGGCATACATGCGCACAGTCATTGATGTGCATGCGCCTAATGCGGCCATCAACATTTCATAAGGACTAGGCCCGTAATCATCACCACCAATTTGTTTCGCTTCATCCGCAAACCATTGGTGCTGCTCGGTGTAGATCGCGCGGGTATAACGGTGATTATGTTCTGCCACAATGACCTGGCCTTTTTCAGGCGAAAAATCACTGCCGGTTAATTCTACGGGATTTAACATGGATCAATCGCCTCGCTCTGATAATGAAGGTTGTTCGTGTGTTTGCGCTGCAGCCTCAATGGTTTGCCACCAACGCGGCAAATACTGTTTTATCTCTTCACCCATCACCATCTGTGGCAGGGAATGAATAACCTCTTCGTCAAGTTCTTTTTCCCATTGGGCAATCAGGGTGTCACTTTTGGCGAATGCGGCTTCAAACGAGTCAGCCTCCGGCAGAGCTTCTTTGAAATAGGCGCGCCCGAAATAAGTCATTTCAGAGGTATCGGTACAACCGAAGGATTTGCGGTCCTTACTCGACGCCGTCATCACCAATGTTGTGGGGCCTTCCAGCAAGGGAATAAAACCACCGGAGTAGCAGGCGGATACGACAATGACTTTCCACTTGATCGGCAAAGCCTTAATCATTGCCCCCAAACGTTCAGCGGTTAAGTCCGGTAAGCTCAAGCCTTGCTGGACAATGCTGAACTCATGTTTGGCAGAGCCGTGGCTGGTCAGGTAGAGAAATAAAATATCCTTGTCCGGATTCATCTTGCTGGCCACCGCCTGCAACGCCTGCTCAATACTGTGGGGCGTCGCCATGGGAATATTCGTCAGCGTATCATTATGATTGATGAGTACCAGAGAGCGGCCCGCCGTACCAAATTGCTGATCAAACTGCGCATGGATAAAATCCAGCTCCTTGCGAAACACATCCTGCCGACTGAAACCGGCCACACCCACGAAGTAGAGATTGATCGCCTCAGGATCACTGGGCAAGATACGTTTGCCAGCCGCCGCTAATAAATCGGCTTGTTGGTAAAGTGCTTTTTCGATGACAAACGGCAACGCATCCTGATCGGATTCCTTACCGGCGGATTCAAACTCGCCCCAACGCCAGCGCCCGGCCAATAATTTTTCCGGCTCATCGCTGGTTTCCGCATAGCGGTATAAACCGTAACCGTGAAAGATGCCTTGGCTGAATTGTCCTTTGTATTCGCCGTCTTTTTCTTTCAGGGTACCAACGCCGTCAAACATCCAGTACTTGAATTCACCCTGGTAATGATCGCCGTTCTTGCCGAAGAATTCGCCTTCGCCGTGCAAGTCGCCTTCAACAAAATTACCCAGATAACGATCACCCTCTGCACTGATAAACTCACCTTTTCCGTGAAAAGCACCGCGCAAGAATTCACCGAGGTAGCGCGAACCATCTGCACCGATAAACTCGCCCGGCCCGGTCAATTCCCCTGCAATAAATTCACCGCGATATTCATCGCCATTGGCTTGACGCCATACGCCGTGCCCGTAATAAACACCGCGCGCAAACTCACCGTTATAGCGCGCACCACTGGACCAGATCAGTTCGCCCTGGCCGTGCAGCAGCCCGGCCTTCAGCTCGCCGTTATAGATGGCGCCATCAGGCATCAGTAGCTGATCAACCTGGGTCTCTCCGGTGGAAATGAGCTGCGGTGCAGGATTGAAATAAGCCAGCGCAAACGCGGCTATTAAAAGAATACTCGCCGCGGTTAAGACATGTTTTGACGATAACTGCACACCAACCTCTTATTTGGACTTCGCTGCATCGGTAACGGCGGGATAACCACTTAACAGGCTGATAGCATCCAGCGCCTGCACTGCCGTTGCACGACCTTTGAGACTTTCGCCCACGGTAATTTTTTTCCCATCCGTTGCCAGAGCCTTAAGCGCAAAAACCTCCGTGTATTCACTGCCGGATTGCGCGCTGTAGCTTTTGTGTAACTGCAAGTGTTTGATTTGCGCGCGCGGATAGTGCTGTTTATGAACAATCATCCCCAATAGGCGGCGCTGGGTCCACAAGCCCTGCTGGTCGAGCCGGATGCGCAAGCTGTTTAACAATCCGTACAGACAAAACACACACGCCAGCAAACCGATACCCGTAAATATGATCGCCATAAACCGTGGCGCATCGGTGTACCACATGCCGATGCCCGCGCCGCCAAAGATCAAGCCAAATAGCATCCAGCCCAGCTTCATCCCGGCATTGCGCCACATGGGGTAGTAGAGTTCCACCCCGCCATGGACTTGCCGCAGATCGAGCACCGACTCAATCAGTGCATCGCGCTGCTCCAATGCCAGGGGGTGTGCAGCGGAGTCCTCTCGCTGATAGCGGGATCGTTCAGCCGTCGGGAATACGGGCAGTTCAAACTGGCGATGCAAATCCACACCGGGCAAGTCGGCTTTTATCACCAGCCGCCACAAGTAATAACTGCCCTGTGGCACTTCGCTGGAAGGTAAACCTTTCGGGACATCAAACCGAAAATTTAACCTTGTGCCTCTGGCGGAGGACTCAGCATAAGCATACCCCTTGGCTTGCCATTTTATGGATTCCTTACGCGAGCGATTCTTGCCGCTGCCGGACATGTAACTATGGATACAACTTAACGAAAGCGGAAACGCATGGGTTGTGTCATAGGATAATGACAACTCCAATGTGCCACCTATCTGACCGCCGATGGCACCGGGGTAAGGATCAAGGTCCAGGTACAGTTCGCCAAAACGACGCCACTCCAGGGTGACTGAAATCGCCCACCATAACAGCCCAAGCCCCACCAGCGGGAACAGGGCGGCGATCAATATCATGTAATTGCCCTTGGCAACTTCTGCGGGGATAACAAACCAGAGAAATGAGGAAATGGCATTCCACAAGATGGCAAAAATCCAGGCGAGCCATAAACCGCCCCGCGCACTGCATGGAACGCGTGCCTGCGCCCATTCGCGCCGCGCCAGCCAGGGTTTGCTCGCGCTTTCCGGATCCACCACAGCACTCGACCTGAACAGGGATTTGAGAATGTTGAACACGGGACCCCTCCGTTTTATCACTCTTCCCGCGGATCAGTCGGCCACTTTTGGCTGCCGGTCACATGCCGCCCAAGGGTGGAAATTGCCCCACAGGGCGCGAGTTTAATCAAACCAGTATAGAAACAGGAACCGGTAGCGGCCATGCCTGATGCGGAAATTCGTCCAATAGGGCGCCAGCTCTCTACCCCCGATACAGCAATAGTGGAAACTGCCCGCTATCTGTCGGTGCAAGTGTTGACAAGCCGTTCTAAAACGGCATAATGTCGCGTCCTTGATTCCAGACCCGATTTAGATCAGATTTTATAGGAGCACCACGGTGGCCAATACAGCCCAAGCGAAAAAACGCGCGCGTCAAAACGAAAAAGCTCGCAAGCATAACGCCAGCCTGCGCTCTATGGGGCGTACCTACCTGAAGAAAGTGGTGAACGCCATTGCATCAGGCGATCTGGAAGCAGCCAAGGCGGCTTATGAAGCAGCTATTCCGGTCATTGACCGCATCGCTGACAAAGGCCTTATTCACAAGAATAAAGCCGCACGTCACAAGAGCCGTTTGAACAGCAAGATCAAAGCGATGTCTGCTGCCGCCTGATAGCAGCGACCCGCGATGATGCAGCCAAAAGGCTAGCGCGACATTGCAAAACAAAAGAACCGGCAATCGCCGGTTTTTTTGTGCCCGTTATTTGGTTATGCACCATTTCGTTGGGCAACCCACATCCGGCTTCATCAGCATCTATACAGTGAAATAAAAACAGATTATCTTCGCCATAAATTTTCAGCCGGAGCCAGTTCTGCTGTCGGTATCCAGCGTATAACACGTGCATATACTTATTGATGGAGATGTCTTTATGCTGCCGCGCGAGCATTATCTGAAACAAGCTTTTCAGGACCCGCTCAATTTCCCCGATGGTTTTGAAGCCGGTGGGTTATCCGGCATCCAGGCACGCCTGATTCGTAAACACGGCATGCTGATCTCTGCCCTGGTCGATGACAATGTGTCCGATCCGACACCGGAAGACCTGCACCTGCTCAAGGTCATCGCCAATCAGGGTGCACCCAAGACACCGGTGGAGCAAGCCTGGGTCAAATATCTCAGTCTCGTGAAAGCCAAGCAATCCAGCCGCTCCGGCAAATCCAAATCCGCCACCAAGGCCACCGAAAAAAAATCCTCCTGATGTACTCGCGTTAACCTTTACCCACACTGCCAACCGGGCAGTGTGGGCTCATCCTAACCCGGAATCCTTACTACGACCTTGTACACCTTGCCGGCTTGAATGTCGGTGATGTGTGGTTCCGGGAGCGATTGACCATTCAGGCTCACCTGCACCGTTGAAACGCCTTGCTCCCTGCGCATATCCACCTCAAAACGCGCACCACGAAATTCACGGATTACGTTGGCATGGGACCAATGTGAGGGTAATTGCGGAGCAATTCGCAGGCCTTTGCGATCACCTTTCAACCCGAACAATCCCTCGATAAGCGAGCGATATACCCAGGACACGGTGCCGGTATTGAATAATTGACTCGAGCGACCGGCCGTGCGCGGAAACTGATGGTAGGCGCCGCGATAATAGTTGGGGATAAAGACCGGTAATTGGCCGCGCTGCAGATAATCCTGCTCATCCGGCCCCGGGATCATCTGACGCAGCAGGCGATAGGCGCGGTCCTGTTCGGCAATGGTGAACAAGCTGTAGATATAAAACACCGCCGCGTGGTTGTATACCGAACCATTTTCTGCGGAGCCCGGATGTTTTTGCGTAACGCGGCCCACATCGTCGCGCATGGCGGTATAAGCCGGAGCCAACATCATGACGCCGTAGGGGGTTTCCAACTGCTCCTCTACCGCGTTCAGTATTTTCTGGCGCTGGGCTGCATCAGCCGCACCGCCGAGGATGGCCCAACTTTGTGGGTTCAGGAAGATGCGCCCCTCCAGGTCTTTGCTGACCCCAAAGACAACCCCATCGTCTGTGATACCACGCCCGAACCAGTCGCCATCCCATAGATATTGATTAACTGACGCGTTAACCGATTGCGCCGCCGTGCGAAATTCCCGGGCAAGCGACGCCTGTTGCTGTGCCTCACAGATATCAGCCCACAGGTTCAACGCATAAGCCGTTGCCACCGACAACCAACCGGACACGCCTTTGCCTTTGTAACCCACCATATTCATGGGATCACACCAGTCGCCTTGGGCGATATAACTCAAGCCACGCTCATCCCGCGCGCTCAACAACCAACGCATGGCATTGCTGATGCGCTCGAAAACGGTCAGCGTTTTGTCACCTTCAGCGTCTTTAACCGGTTCATCAAGAATCGCGTAATCATTGGTTTCATCCAGATACGCCTGCAAGCAGACCGGCAGCCAGACACAATGATCCGTATGCGGAATCTGGTTGATGTATTTCAGCTCCGCACCCTCCACCAACAAAATGCCATCGGGCATTGCGCCGTTGGCTTCCTGTTGGCTGAGTGCATGTAAAAACGCGGCGCGCGTGACGGCGGGCTTGATAAAACTCATGCCCATGTTGTCTTGCAGGTAATTGCGGGTCTGCGGATCTGTAGTCAGGCGGTTTACATCGCCGTGATAGAAGACCTGGCGTGGCAGCCAGTGATTGACGAAGTTATCCAACTCGGCGTCAGGTGTTTCGATAGTTAAGCAGCCGCGCCCCTGCTGGAGATAATTCGTGTAATCCTGTTGCGCCCTCGCGAAAGCTTCAGCGCTGAGATATTTTTCCCGCAGCGCCGCTATCTCGGCGTCATCAAACGCAGGACCGAAGATAAAACGATATTCCTGTGAATCCTGGGGGTTGAGCGCTAAACGATACTGCAGCACCGCCGCCGGTGTTTCATAACGTGCATCACCGCCACCCAATGTTTCCTGCTGCAAGGCCGAGGGATTGTGCAATCCACCCTCACCCTCAAAGGTTTCCTGTTTCGCTTCCCAGGCGACCGGGGCCACTTCATGCAGGAAAAACGTTTTGTCTTTGAAGTTTTTATTCTTGAAGTAATCCGCCACTTTTTGATAGGGCGTAACACAGCTAGCCACAATCCCACCGAGGTCGGCACGGTATTCAGCAGACTGATTCATCCAGGACATATAGCCCACAGGGAAATAGGAATACACACTTAATCGACGCGGGCGATGAGAAATATTCGTTACGCGCAAATGCCACAACTCCACGACATCCTGCGTCGGGAGCTGTAATGTCATCTCTACGCGAACGCCCCTGCATTCGATACACCAGGCGATATCGCTCTTGCCGACGGAGAACGTAAATTGCTCCGGCACCGCGCGCACCGGCTCATAGGGCGCAGAAAAAATCTCGCCACTCTCTTCGTCTTTAATATAAAAAAAGCGGCCCGGATGGTGCGCATAATAAGGCTGCTCCGGCTGCATAAAGGTTTTGGCTTCAAGATTCGGCGCGTAGGCGTATTTGGCCGGCTCCGGCTGCATAAATTGTGCAACAGCGTAGCCGCGACAGGTTACCTGGATCATCATCCGCTGGTTCCACAAAAAGCCGGCAGCACGAGGCATGGCCGTAGGACTGGTCAATTCATAACGTTCGCCGTTGGCACTGGGAGACAACATAAATAAACTCCGATGATAATGTCGCTGCGCGTCCTGCGGGTCAGCGTTCATCCTGAACAATAAAAAACGCCGCAAGAGCAGCGGCGTTAATCAATAGCAAAAAAGCAGCGCGACGCATTAGCTGGCCGCAGTCGGCTGCTCTGTTTCACGGGCTTTAAGGTCCGTCTGGATCTGTTCCAGCTTTTCGTTAGTCAAGGGATAGAAACTCACCACGAAGGCCGCGATAAACGCAATCACACCGGGAATAACCGTTTGCAGCAAGGCGATACCCTGCTGGGACGCATCACTTTGCGCTTCGCGCGCAACATAGCCAATCGCAGCCAGCATCCACAGCATAAATGCAGAACCTAATGCACCACCGAGCTTTTGTGCGAAAGTAGCCGCCGAAAATGTCATACCGGTAGCGCGCCGCCCGGTTTTCCACTCGGTGTAATCCGCACTGTCGGCATACATGGACCAGGCCAGTGGCGATTTGGGCCCCAATGCAAGGCTGATCAATATATTCAGGGTAAACATTAACCCAATGGCATCTTTGGGCACAAAATAAAATGCAATCGACAAGACACCGACGATGCCCATCAGCAACATCAACAATTTGGTTTTGTCGATAAACCTGGTCATCAGCGGTGTAAAGGCCGCGCCGACACCCAAGGCAATGCCCTGTACAAATAAATAATTGGAGATTAAATCAGGCCGTTCGACATAGTAGGCGAAATAGTAATAACCGGAGCCGCCGCGCAGGGTAATGGTCATCATGATGATCATCGCCAACGCAATCAGAATAACCCAGGGGCGATTGTTCAACAGGTCTTTAATATCATTCAACGGATTGGTGTGCTGGCCAGCCGGCGGCGCAATACGCTCGGTGGTAGAAAAAAATGTAATAGCAAACACAATGGCCGCAACAATGCCGTACAACAACATGGTTAATTGCCAGCCCAGGGTTTCATCACCCTGCCCCAGCCATTCAACCAATGGCAAGGTAAATTTATTGACCATTGCCGTACCGACAAACGCCGCGATAAAACGAAAACTGATCAGGGTGGTGCGATCCTGGCTGCGCGCCGTCAACACGCCGGAGAGGGATGAGTAAGGTGTGCTGAGAACGGTATACATCACCATCATGAAAGAATAGGTGATGTAGGCGTAGATAATTTTGCCGCTTTCATTGAGATCCGGTGTGCTGAAGGTAATCACCGCTGCACCGGCCATGGGGACACCGGCAAACAGCAAGTACGGACGGAATTTTCCCCAGCGGGTTCTGGTGCGATCCGCTACGGCGCCCATGATGGGGTCAGTAATCGCATCGACAATTTTGGTCACTAAAAACATGGTGCCGGCAGCAGCGGCAGGAATACCGAATACGTCGGTGTAAAACACCGCAAGAAATGAAGCAATACTTGCCCAATACAAGTTAAAACCGAAATCGCCGACGGCGTAGCCGACTTTTTCCTTGAGACTTAATTTGGCCATACGATCGTGATGAGTCACGGTCTTTCTCCTCGCGCAATGTTATTGTTGTAAATTTTTATGTGCTTTTATAAATATCGCGGCTTACAGCCGCGTTTATTTGGCATTGCGCGTAGATTTACGCAAACGCACTTCGTAACCGATGTTGACTTGTTTTTCTTCAATGGGCTTGCCGGTGAGCGCACGAATAACCATCTCGGTGGATTTCACCCCCATTTCATAACGCGGCACATGCACACTGGTCAGCGAGGGATTAACATATTGCGATGCTTCAATGTCATTAAAGCCACAAAGGGATAATTGCTCGGGGATGCGGATATTCATGCGCTGGCTTTCAAACAGTGCGCCCAACGCCAGGTCATCGTTACAACAGAAGATCGAATCAATCACGCCATGACTTGAAGCCATGAGACTGCGGAACAACTCACCACCCAGCGCAATGGACGAAGGCTCCGGTGTGGTGACGATAAAATTTTTCCAATCAATGCCAGCCGCATCCATCGCCGCTTTGTAGCCCAGCATCCGCTGTTGTACACGCGGGTCCATACGTGCCCCCATAAAACCGATGCGGGTATGACCCGCTTCCAGCAGTTTGGATACCACGTCGTAACCGGCTTGCCAGTGAGAAAAACCCACGTTCATATCCAACGGCTGATCGAGCAGTTCCATCATCTGCACGATGGGAATTCCGGCTTTTTGCAGCAGTTGCTGGCACGCGCGGGTTTGGTCACCGCCAGTGATGATCATCGCTTCCGGAGCCTGACTGAGCAGCGTGCGGACCATTTTCTCTTCTTCGAGGGGTGAATAATGGGTGTCGACCAACAGCACTTTATAACCGGCTTTGCCGGCGACCTCGTAAATACCGCGCAAAACGTCATTAAACACAATGTTGGATAAGGACGGGATCGCCACTCCAATCACGCGGGACTTGGCAGAAGCCAGCGAGCTGGCGAATTGATTGGGGATATAACCCAGACTGTCGATAGCGGCCTGGACCTGGCGCCGCAACAGGTCGGAGACCTTGTCCGGCTGGTTGATAACCCGGGAGACGGTGATGGCGCTTACACCGGCTACTGCCGCCACATCCACTAGGGTTACTTTCTTATGTGTTGTATTTTTCGTCGATCTCATTGCCGCATCTCATCGCCGATTCACGAGTGCCGGAACGATAACACAGACGAAATGATTGCGCTATCATTTGGCCCCGTGCTACTCTGGCAAATCTCAGAGGTTCATACCCCAAAATAGCGCAATGATTCAACGCTTAGCTCCTTCCAATATGAATGCCACTACTTATCTGATTGTGGTGATGGGCGTATCCGGCAGTGGTAAATCTTCACTGGCCCGTTCGCTTGCGGACCATTATGGTTATTGCTACCTGGACGGTGATGACTTCCACAGTGAGTCATCGCGGGCGCGTATGGCCAGCGGCCAGCCCCTCACCGACGAGATGCGGGCACCCTGGGTCGCGGCCATTTGCCAGCACCTGCAAGATAGGGCGCGCCGACAGCAGCATTGTTTCCTTGCCTTCTCAGGCCTCAAGAAAATCCACCGCAACCAACTGCGCGAAGCCGGTCTGAAAACCCTCTTTATATTCCTGCGCGGAGACAAACACACTATCCAGGACCGACTGAATCGGCGCACAGGGCATTTTATGGCGCCGGCACTGCTGGATAGCCAACTGGCTACACTGGAAGATCCGTCGATGGAAACTGATGTGATCCCGCTGGATATCGCCGCCCCCCTGGCGACGATTGCAGACCAGGCTATTCAAGCCATCAATGAGCAGTACGAGTTGGAAGAACTCGCCATCAAGTAAATTGCATTAACTGCCGATCACTCCACCGTCATCCTTGGTAATCAGGACTGTTGTCGAGCGCGGGCGGGTTTTACCGTCGCCGGCCGGATAGCTGATACCAGGATGCTGGACATTGAGCCACAGGCTTTTACCATCCGGCGTGGCCGTGAGACCGGTAATTTCGCAACCGCGCGGCCCCACCAGAAAACGCCTGACCTCGCGGGTTACCGGATCGGCGCACAGCAGTTGATTAGTCCCCATATCCTGATAGGGCCGCTCTTCATCATCGAAATCCGTCTCGATCCACAACCGCCCCTGATGATCAAACCAAAGTCCGTCCGGTGATGAAAAAATATCGCCAATGATATTACCTTGCTCATGCGTCGGCACACCTGCCCCGGCACGTCGGCCGGCCAACAGGAAAATATCCCAGGTAAAGCTGGTCGCGCCCGGGTCGTTGTCCGCTTCGCGCCAGCGCACAATCTGGCCATGATGATTTTCCCGGCGCGGATTGGCGGCGTCGATGGGTTGATCCGGCACCTTGCCGCGCAGCACATTATTGGTGAGCGTCACGTAAGCTTCGCGTGTCTGCGGATGCACCGCCACCCACTCCGGCCGATCCATGGGTGTCGCGCCAAGGATATCCGCCGCACCGCGGGTATTGACCAGCACATCGGCTTGGCTAAAGAAACCATTGCGCGGGGTCAAGCCGCCCTGCCCTTGCACCAGCGCGCGCCATTCACCGCGACCGTCGCTGTGAAAAACCGCCACATACAAGGTGCCTTTATCCAGACAGTCACGATCAGGATTCTTCGGATCAAGACGCGCATCGGGAACAAATTTATACAGATATTCACCGCGCGTGTCGTCACCGGAATAAATCGCCATGCGACCATCTTCCGCCACCGACAGCGTGGCGCATTCGCGCGCGAAGCGGCCCAGGGCCGTGCGTTTTTTGGGTGTGGATTGTGGATCGAAAGGATCAATCTCCACCACCCAACCAAAACGGTGCGGCTCATTCACATAGCCACCATGCACCGATTGTTTTTGCGGCGTCGCATCAAAGCGAGGATCGACAGACGACCATTGGTATTTGTAACTGTTGTTGCCCTGCGCGATACCGTAACGATGATGGGTCGCACGCTGCGCGTGATCCTGCGCATCGCGATTCATAAAATAATTGCTCCAGTTTTCTTCGCAGGTGAGATAGGTTCCCCAGGGGGTCACGCCCATCGAACAATTATTGATGGTGCCGAGCACGCGGGTACCGGTCGGATCGGCTGCAGTCTTCAGGTGATCAGTACCTGCCGCAGGACCAGTTAAGTGCATGGGCGAATTGGCCGTGAGACGACGGTTAAATCGCGAGTTTTTTACGCGCTGCCATTGGCCATCCGCAGCACGCCGGATTTCGATCACACTGATACCATGCGCCGCCTGTTCCTTTTTCACTTCATCAAGCGGTCGATGAATAACGCCCGCTTCATCCACTGTCGTTGTCGGTCCCTTGGGATGCAACGTCGGATTAGTGTACTCGTGATTGATCACGAGCAAGCCGTGATCATTGACGGCATCATCAAAGGGAAAATAGGCCATACCATCGTGATTCTGACCCGCCTGCAGCATTTGTTCCTGCCAGGGGTTGCTGGCGTCTTTTCGCCAAGGGGCCGCACCATTTTCCACTGCATCGCCCCAGGAAAAAAATGGCCGCGCGGTGTAACCCGGCGGGACCGTCACTTGATCAAAATCGGCGGCTTGCTGCACGGGCACCGAGGTAAAACCTATCGTACCTGCAAGTGATAACTGTGATGTGTGACGCGTCGGCGCCGCGCATGCCGATAGGCCGGGTAATAAAAAACCACCGAGGGCCACCCCTAAACCACCTTTCAATAAGCGCCGTCGGGAGGCGAGGATATCGTCAAATGACAGATTGCCGGAGTCATTCACCGGAATATCATCAATATCCAGCACAGGTGGCACTTCGGTTTTTTTGCTCATCGTCAATTCTCATCCGCTCGGACACTGGTTAGATGTCATGTGGCGTGGTTAAGGCTCAAGGTCTAACGCCTCGCGTATCTGTTTCCAGGATACATATTTAAAATTCTGCGGCGTTTCCGGCATCACCTTGTGGCCATCCTGTACCACTAACATCCCCTCGCTAAATCCTGTACCCAGATGGTGATGGGTGACTTCCAGACCGTCCGTTTCGGAGACGCCGTCGATATTTTTTTCCGCATTGAGGTCAATACGGAAATTGCCGCGCACTGCATAGGGCGCAAATGCATCCAGCACCACATAGGAATCATTACCCTGGCTGGAAACCACCAGGTAATCCTGCTGCTGGCCATGATAAATCGCCAGCCCTTCAATATCATCGACTACTACGTCACCGGCACGAATCACTTCACGTAATTGTGTACCATCGTCCGGGTCGGCGCCGATAGTCCACACTGCCACATCTTCTTCGCCCACAAATAATTCGCGCGTCCGGTCATTGGCAACGCAGCCTTCCGGTTGCGATTCAACCCGGAATGTCCTGACCAGGTTTCCTTCGATAGCCTCGCCGTTGGCACTGATCAGGAATTGCTGAAACTCACCGCTTTTGTCATTGACGATGGCATAGATAGCGCCGAAAGATTTTTTATCATCGGTGATTGGCTGATACATACACAAGCCGTAAATATCTTCCATTGTGGTTGGGATCTTGCCTGCTTCGGTAACCTTGCCATTGCGACGATCAATGGTATAAATCGCCAGGCTGTTGTCGTCACGCAAGCTGGCAATCGCCACATCAACCAGCTTCTTGCCCAGGCGCAAACCATAACGGACATCCACGTTATTGACATTGCCTGACGGAATGGATTGCACCTCGCGTCCCTCCAGGTCGTAAACCATCAAACCCTGCTTTTTATTGGTTCCCAACACCAGACTGCGTTGCGCTTTCTTGCTGTGAATCCAGATGGCCGGATCATCCGCCGCATCACCAAAGCGCGACATAGGAGCCGTCTGGATTTCCGCCTTCACCGTAGGCATAGGTGATGCTGACAATTTTTTTTGCGGCGCTGCCCAAGGCAGGGTTACCGGATAGTGTTTGCCATCCGCATCATCGTATACCCAGATTGTCGCGTCGCCTGTTGCCGAGTCGTACCAGCCGGCAATACGTTCTGGCTCTTCAAGCGCTGACAATTCCAGCTTTGGTCCAGCAATGATTTTTTTGCCATTGATGTGATAAGTGTGCAGCGTCTTATCTTCAAGCGACACGGTGGCCAATCCGCCCGGCAAGGTAACTACCGATTCGGTACCGCCCGCCAAACCGCCAAAAGGCGCGCGCAGATCAATAATACGTCGACCGGGTGCCGATTCCGCTGAAGCGCCGTAGTGCCAAAGGCCAATACCTTCTTCCGCAATATACAGTGACGCCGATGCATCATCCACGCTACAGGCTTTACTGTTAGGCGGAATTGGCAGGTTGCGCATATGGCGCGCCAGCGCTGTGCCGCGCCCATCCAACATCAGCCAGTGTTCGGCTATGCCGCGTTCATCCAGCAAATACACGTACAGATTGTTGGCAGTATCGCGCTGCAAACACAGATTTTCTACCTGAAAACCAGGCACAGGCAACTGCATCACCTTGCTGATTTTTGCGCTCGCAACATCCACTGAAAACAAGGTGGGTACATGACCCGGCTCCACGATAGTGGCGAATACCAAACCGGACGATGTCAGCTGCGCACGCGTATCCAATAATTCTGCGTTAATATCCAGGGTTGCGCGTGGCTGCAAACTTTCGTTCAACAACACAATGCCCTGTTCCGGACTGACCACCAGCCAATGAGGTTTTTGCTGCTCAGCGGCGGGAATAAAATCCACATAAGCGCCCGGATAGCGAACAGACAATTCGTGGGGCGCTGTAGCTGCCGTGGCAACCACAGAGACACCCAGACACAATGTGCAAATAGACTTTAGGATAACGGTTCCCAGTTTACTCGACAGATAAGATGAACTTGGCATAACACTTTCTCTTGTTGTATTCACGCAATGACTGTTGTTCTTAAGCCTGTTAAACCTGGCGCCGCGCTCCGCGACGCCGGGATTTATCAAAAGTGCGTGAACGTAATACCCACTTTATAGGTCGGTCCGTAAGTTTCGTATTGGCTATTAAAACCCTTGTTGTTGACATAGGTGTAGTAGGACTCATCCGTCAGGTTCAGGGCTTCAAAATGTAATTTAAGCGAGTCCGTTACATAATAGCGTAGCGAAAAATCCAGTTGGGTTTGTGCATCGACATACACATCGTAACGCTCTTCCAGCGGTTCAAGTACTTCGAGCAAATAGCTTGATTTGTAATTGGCTGACAAGCGCATGCTGAGCGCCTCGGACTCGTAACCTACCATGAAATTTGCCGAGGTATCCGACTGGCTGGGCAGCGGCAAAGTGCGGCTCACCATCGCACCAGCATCTTCGTCGTAATGGCCAATATTTGCTTCAGACTCTGCAAACGTCGCATTGGCGCCAATCAATAAACCATTCCACGGGGATGGCAGCTCATCGAATTTTTTGGATGCCGATAATTCTAGACCGTAGATTTCTGCGGTATCGCCATTCACAAAAGTGACGGCTTCGTCGTAATCGGCATAGGCAGCGGTTCCCGCCAGGTCAGTTTGATATGCGAAGTTATCAATATCCTTGTAGAACACGAACGCCGAGAGCAAACTCGCTACACCGGTGTAGTGCTCGATCCCCAGATCAATATTGCTTGATTTCAGCGGCTCAAGCTCCGGATTACCAAATTCCGCCTCGTCGCCGTCGAGGAAAAAGCCCGGCGATAATTGACTGAAGTTTGGTCGAACCACGGAATTAGTCCACGCGGCACGAATCCGGGTCTGCTCACCGAGGCTGTAGCGAATGTGTAATGCAGGTAACCAATGGTCATGTGAGTTATTGAACTGTGTACCGGTCAGTTCCTCGTCGGCCAAACGAAAACCCATTGCATCAAAATCAGTTGATTCGTAACGAACACCTGTCAGTAATCGCCAGTTATTGATATCGATGCGACCCATAACATAAGCCGCACGGGTTTCCTCCGTAATATCAAAGTCACCAACACTGGATTCTTCAACATCCCGTGTTTCATCATCCACATTAAAGTCGGTGATAAAATTTTTCACGATACCAGGGTTAATCGAAGGGCCGAAGTTGCCTAATTGATAATCCACCGGTTCTCCGGCAAAGCTGTCCAGTGTAATATCAAAATCTTCCAGAACCCAGACTTCACTGTCACTGTCTTTTTCGCGCTTATTGTACTTGCCACCAAATTTAAGTTGTGCCGGATTATTACCCAGATAAATTTCGCGCGTGAAATCCAGATTGGCCGATTGGTTGGTATCATTGGTTTCACTGGAGGCGATTTCTACTTCATCCAAATCATAGTTCGATGCCTGATAAAAATCGGCCGGGGCGGATAAATCTATTTTGCGCTTCCCGTTATAGCTGACATCAGCAAAATCGCCGGTAAACAATGCAGCACCGACATGGCGCGGTTCGTCTTCACCGGATTCACTGTAGGCGACGCGGTAATCAATGATCCAGCTATCAAAACGGGTCGAGCCGCCGAGATTGGTCGAAAAGATCTTTTGCGTTTCTTCACGATCTTTTAATTCACGCTCTACCGATGCAAAACCGGCATCACCTTCTGCCAGTTCCGCATCCTCGCCATCTTCATCGGTAAACGCCACCACATTAGCCAAACGAATTTCAGAATCTGTATATTCGCTGTAAAGATTACGCCAGTATAACGAGGTGTTTTCAGTGGGATGAAAATCGATATTCAAAGTTGCACCGGAGCGTTCGCGGGTAATGCGATAATCGCGCTCTGACACTTCTTTTAATAAACCTTCACCGTCTTCAAATTCCCATTCGCCACCGGTTTCGACATTGTCGGAACCAAAGTCGCGTTTAAAGGAGCTAATGCCCGCTGCAATACCGAGATTGTCGGTACCGTCACCGACGCTGAATAAATTACTGGCCGTCAATGCCAATTTCGGGCTGGTTTCTCCGGTGTTATCGTCATAGCTGCCTTCGGCAGTTACTTGATAAAACAACCCTTCACGATCAAAAGCCGACAGACTTTGTACCTCAATACTGCCACCCAAAGAGTTGGCATCCATATCCGGCGTCAAGGTTTTGGTAACGATCAGGTTTTCCAATAAATCGGAAGGAATCACATCCAGCGCAACGGCACGGCGATCACTGTCTGGCGACGGCACATTCACGCCATTGATGGTAACCGCGTTAAAATCCGGACCAAGTCCGCGCACCCGTACATAGCGGCCTTCACCCTGATCACGCTCAATGGATAAACCCGGTAAACGCTGAAGCGCTTCCGAGACGTTGGTGTCGGGGAACTGGCCAATCGCATCCGCCGACACAGCGGTAATAATATTATCCGCAGTACGTTGGCGATTTAATGCCTTGTTGATACCAGCCGCCTGGCCGATAACAATAATGTTTTCAATATCGGTATTGGCTGGCGCGATGGAAAAATCAGCTACCGTGGTTTTGTTGTCCTCAACAACCAGGGTACGGCGAATACTTTTAGCACCGATGTAATTCACCACCAAGGTGTAGGTGCCGGGCTGGATACCAGCAAAAACAAAGCGCCCATCGCGCTGGCTTAAGGTTTGGAGATTTAATTCCTCCACGCGAATCTGTCCGCCCTGCAAGGAGACATCTTTCGCCGATGCCGTCAATCGGCCCTCTATACGACCGTCTGCGTGGGCGATACCCACCATCCCCAGGCTGGCAACTGCCATAGCCAGGAGGGTCGGGCGAAACGAATATATTTTTGGTGCGTTCACAAATCTGCTCCCCATAGATAACTGTGTATGCGTTTGACGAAGACCGTTGAAACGGATGACGCCACGCTAGGGAAGCGATATGACATTCGGATGACGGTAGCTCATAGCTGTTAGCCATTCACGCCTTGAGTGGGGTGCTATGGGGGTTTCGTTGGCACGAATTGAGCTGATATGCCTCTTGAAAAAATCACGGACTGATTTTCCAATCCTTTAACGGCAATCCCGGAGAAAGTTTTTCTATGCGATTACCGGGAAGCCACTAAAAAAATGGCGGCCGGAGGCGGCAGGAAGAAAAAACCATAAAAAAGCGTTGAGCTTATTTGCCTGCTCCACGCCATGTTTTGGGCACACATCGTTTTTCCCTTCGCTGTCATCAAGTTGTCACAACACACTGTTAAAGCTGCGCAACATCGTTATAACGCCAATTGGGAACAGCCGATGCTCGCACTGCATAAATGGAAAATCCTGTTAATCCTTATTGTCGCCAATCTGTTATTGCTCGCCTGCCTGGGTACGGGTGACATCAAATATTGGCGCGAGATCAATTGGTTCGACATTCTCGGGGAAGGCGGGGTTTCACTCTTGTCGCTGGTCTGGTTATTGTTGATTCTTCACAGCCGGCCGGCAGGACGGGTGACCAACTTTTTTGTATTGGGGTTGGCCGGCATATTCCTGGCCAGTTTCCAGGACGCGCTGGATGAAATCATCCAGATCCCGGACAGTGTCAGCTTTGACCAGTGGGTGGAATCCGGTTTAATGCCCGTGGGCTTACTGTTGCTGACCTATGGCATTTTCCATTGGCATAAAGAGCAGCTGCATATCAATGAACATTTGCGCAAACGTGAGCGACTGTTTCGTGAACATCTCATCCAGGACCCGGTTACACACCTGGGCAGCGCAGAATATCTGCGTCGACAATTACGTATGGAGCTGCTCCAGCATCACCAGCAACAGCAACCCTTATCATTGTTGTTGCTGGACGTAGATAATTTCGCCCATATCAATCGCCGCTACGGTACGGATGAAGGTGATCGCCTGTTGCACGAATTGGCAGAATTGCTTTTGTTAAACCTGCGCCGCTGCGACCTGTTGTGTCGCTACGCCGGAGATCGTTTTGCCATTGTATTACCCAATACCGGCGAGACCATGGCACAAATGATCGCGCAGGAACTGGCTAACGCCGTGCGTCATTTTGCGTTTAAAACCAGCCGCCAGGGCGAGAGCGTATTTCACTCCGTCAGCATCGGCGTCGCCCTCGCGCTGGATGATTCAGCGGAACACTTGCTGGCGCGCGCAAACCAGGCGTTGTTGCATGCGAAGGAAAAGCAGGAACGCGATATCTTTCTCGCCGCATGAGTCTTGCACCATGAAACCCTGGTATGAACGAGACACGCATTGCATCCTGGCTCACCAGCAACCGGCGACCTTGATCGATATGGCGATCAAGCGTGGCATCGACAGCCATAAATTATTGCGCGGGACCGGTTTTTTTTATGAGGATATCCTGGCGGGCAATCTACAGATTGCGCCCTGCCAATATTATCAACTGATCAGTAATGCCCGCCGTTTGCTACCCGGTGACGACATCAGTTTTTTATTGGGCCATCGACTGCTGCCCGGTCATTGCGGTGCAGCCAGCGCAGCGCTGTCGAATGCACGGGATCTTCAGCAGGCGTTGGAATTATTGCTGCGTTATCGCTTGTTACTGACACCCTTGATTGCACCACGCCTGCATTACGATGCCGACTTTTTGTATGTGTATTGGCAGGACACCTGTGGCGCAAGCGGTGAGTGGCCGTTCCTCACGGAGATGATGACCACAGCGCTCACCTCCCTGAGCCGATGGTTAAGCGATCAACATCTACCTTGGCGGTGCTATTTCTCCCATCAACAGCCGCGTTACATTGAACAGTATCAGGTGCATCTGGGCGAGCAATTGACCTTCAACAGTCATATGGATGCCATGGTGATCGCCCGGGAATACCTGCATATACCCTGGATCAATGCCTCACCCAGCGCAGCGATCGTCGCGCAACGCGAAGCGGATGCGCAGCTAACCGCGATGGGATTCGAAGGGGGATTTCTGGAGCGCATTTACGCACACCTGTTGCACAACATCCAACGCCCCACCAACCTCGACCAGGTGGCCGCCGATTTTGCCATGAGCAGCGCCACCCTCAAGCGCAAACTGAGCAAGCATCACAGTCACTTCCAGGCCCAATACGACCTTGTACGCAAATGCCTCGCACTTTACCTGATCAACCGCCAGGGCTGGAGCAATGAGCAGGTCGCCAGCTATCTCCATTTTCATGACGCCAATAACCTGCGGCGCGCCTTCAAGCGCTGGACTGGCGTCACACCGGCTATGCTGAAAATATTCACGCCCTGACCGCCGTACTTTACAACGCGCAGCCGCTGAATTACCTTGCAGATCTCGCCGAGCTGATTATCGGCAACCGCTATGACCAGTCTTTACTGGCCCACCCGCTTTTATCAGTGAGATCACATGCAAAAATTACGCTGGGGCGTGCTCAGCACGGCCAAAATCGGACGCACCAAAGTCATCCCTGCCATCCAGACCTCCCTTCACGGCGACGTGGTCGCCATCTGTTCCCGCGACGCTGAGAGTGCGCAACGGGTTGCCGATGAATTGGGCATCGCCCGCGCGCACAGCAGCTACGAAGCACTGCTGGCCGATCCCGAGGTAGACGCGATCTACAACCCCCTGCCCAACCACCTGCATGTGCCTTGGTCAATTAAAGCCCTGGAAGCGGGTAAACATGTGTTATGTGAAAAACCTCTGGGCCTGAATACAGCAGACGTACAACCCCTGCTGGACGCCGCGCAACGTTACCCGCACTTAAAAGTCATGGAAGCGTTTATGTACCGCTTTCATCCGCAGTGGGATAAGGCCCATGACCTGGTGACCACTGGCAGCATCGGCCAGGTACGCAGCATTCATTCCCATTTTTCCTACAATAATCGCGAGCCGGAAAATATTCGCAACAGCGCGGCCATGGGTGGCGGCGCCTTAATGGATATCGGTTGTTATTGCATTTCGCTGTCGCGTTATCTGTTTGATGGCGAGCCATTACGGGTAATGGGGCACATCATGCCTTATCCGGGTTATGAGGTAGATTGCTTTGTCTCCGGCATCATGGAATTTGCAGACGGCACCGCCACGTTTACCGCCTCGACCAAAATTGAAGGGAACCAATATATGGAGGCCAGCGGCGAAAATGGCAGCGTGTTTATTCCTGTTCCATTCAGCCCAGTTGCGGATACCACCACGAAGATGATCATCAAGCGCGACCAACAGCACGAAGAAATTGAGCTGGCGCCGTGCGATCACTACCGCAATATGGCGGACGCTTTTGCTGAAAGTGTTTTCTCTCAACAACCTGTTCCCACACCCTTGAGCGACGCCCTGGCAAATATGAAGATCATCGACGCCATCTTCGCCAGCGCCGCCAAGCAAAGCTGGGTCAACCTGGATTAGCGCGCTACGCTTACAATAATCAATAACGTGAAGATAGTTTGCTTGGGTTTTTTACCATTTTCATTATCGGTATCAAGAGGTAAACCACGTGGATAGCAATGATTCTGCAAGCAACGATCTAACCAGACATGAGACTCCCCCCAATCGGACACCCAAAATTGTTGTAGTCGGTGGCGGTGCCGGTGGGCTGGAATTGGCCACCAAACTGGGGCGCAAACTCGGCAAAAAGAAAAAAGCGGACATCGTCCTGATCGACCGCAGCACGACCCATTTGTGGAAACCCTTACTGCATGAACTGGCCGTCGGCACCATGGATGAAGGCGTCGACGCAGTAAGTTATCGCGGCCACGCTATCGCTAACTATTTCCACTTTCGCGTTGGCAATATGACCGGTATTGATCGTGAAGCGCGGCAGGTTATCCTGGCACCCATGCGCGATGAAGACGGAATAGAATTTCTTCCTTCCACACGCATTAACTACGACTACCTGATCATCGCACTCGGCTCCGTCTCCAATGATTTTAATACCCCCGGCGTCAAGCAGCATTGCATCTTCCTCGACAGCCCCACCCAGGCGCACCGTTTTCGCAATAAATTACTCAATGCGTTTTTACGTATCCAGCGCTTGCCGGAAAACCACGATAACGTGCGTATCGCTATCGTCGGTGGCGGTGCTACCGGTGTGGAATTATCCGCAGAACTTCATCATGCCGTAGCGGAATTCCACAACTATGGCTTTAGTGCCGTTTCCAACGAACAGTTAAAAGTCACGCTGGTTGAAGCTGGCCCAAGAATTTTGCCCGCCCTGCCCGAAAGAATTTCCACCGCAGCCCATAAGGAGTTAATCAGCATCGGGGTAGACGTAAAGCTTAATACCACCATCACCGCCGCTACCGGCCACAGCCTGGAGACCAAAGAAGGCGAAAGCATCGAAGCCGATTTATTTGTATGGGCAGCCGGCATTAAGGTGCCCGACTTCATGAAAGATATCGGCGGATTGGAAACCAACCGGATTAACCAGCTCCATGTAAATGAATTCCTGCAAACTACGCGAGATCCGAACATCTTTGCTATCGGTGATTGCGCGCAATTTACTCAACCCGATGGCAAACGGGTGCCACCCCGTGCACAGGCAGCACACCAGATGGCCAGCACCTGTTACAAAAACCTGGTGGCATTGCTCAACAATAAGCCGCTGCAAGTGTATGTTTACCGGGATCACGGCTCGCTGATTTCGCTATCCAACTATTCAACCGTCGGTAATTTGATGGGCAACTTGAGCAGCGGAAGCTTATTCATTGAAGGGCATCTGGCACGGTTTGTTTATGTATCGCTTTACCGGATGCACCAGGTGGCGATTCATGGATTTATTAAAACCGGGTTGGTGATGTTGGCCAACCGGATCAACCGCTGGTTGAGACCCCGATTGAAATTACATTGATGAAAAAAACTATTTGTCGCGTATAACAAGGACGTTATTCAGCTATACGATCCATCTGCTGTTTATTCGCCAGCCGTTGATGCACTTCTCCAACCACCGGAGCATAACAACCGCGGGTTGCCAGATAATGCAGATTAAATAGCGCAAAATAATCCAGCAGGGTTTCACTTTGTCGCGATTCACCCGCCACCTGCAAGCACAAGGCGGCCGCCTCGACCGTCGACAGATAATTGTCCTGATGAGACTTTCTCACAGCGTAACCGCGCAATAAGGTCTCCGGCAAACGCAACACCGGCATCTTGTCCAGCCAGCGGCTTAAATGAAACATCCTGCTGCTCTGCTTCCAGGTCCCATCCAACAAAATGAATGTCGGCGATTTATCGCTCACCGGCACCGTCGAATAAACCGCCCTCGTTTCACTTTCCGCTGACGGATAAATAATAAAACATTGTCGCTGTGGATCATTGAGCAAGCACAGCAACTCGGCATCCGGCTCGGTACGGCTCCAGGCAAAGACGTGGGTATTGTCCGGAAAGATATCCGCAATCAGGCGACCGGTATTGGTGGGCTTAAAAACTTCGTCGCGATGCATCAACAACACAAAATCGCACCCGGACATCGACTGCGGACGCCACTGACAAAGGCAAGCAAAATTTGCTAACTGACAGAACTCGCACCGCACCACCGATTTTCCTCGCGCGTTGAAATTGCGCGAAGATTCCAAGAGGCACTGATGGCGAAGTTGCTCGTATTTGTTCATGGAAATCACTGTTACTTTTGCCTTCGTCCGCTGACAGAACGACAGGCACAAAAAAGCCCCGATTAACGGGGCTTTTTCGGTGAGTCATTCTCACATGTATGGTACCCAAGGCCGGACTCGAACCGGCACAGCTTGCGCCACTACCACCTCAAGGTAGCGTGTCTACCAATTCCACCACTTGGGCTTTAAAACGTTTACTCTTCAGAGTCCGGTACAGCAGGTACATCACTGGTCGCGGCGGGCGTTGTTTCTTCAACCGTCGGAACATCTGATTGCGGTACTACCTGTTGGTTTTCCATCGGTACCGGAATGCCATCTACAGCAACGGATGTACTGTTTTTGGCGATAATGGCCAAACCGAAACTGGTGCAGAAAAATATTGTGGCCAGAATCGCTGTAGCACGTGTAAAAAAGCTGCTGCCGCCCTGACTACCAAACACTGTCTGCGAGGCACCGGCCCCGAATGAGGCTCCGGCTGCAGCGCCTTTACCTTGTTGCAGCAGAATAAAGGCAATGATAGCCAATGCTGTCAACACGTGAATAACAAGAATAATTTTTTCCATTGTTATGCTCTCTGGTTGAACAACTGATACTAAAACCCGATGTTCAGTTGCTGTATCTAGCAGGTCTTATATATCCGCTGCTCGACAAATACTTAAAAATTCTTCGGCATCCAATGAAGCCCCGCCGAGCAAGGCACCATCAATATCCGTCATGGTGAAAAGCTGGGCTGCATTATTGGCCTTTACACTGCCACCATACAAAATGCGCACCCGCTGCCCCACATCACCTAAAAGCTCACGAATAAAATGATGAACTTCCTGCGCTTGTTGCGGGGTTGCCGTCTTACCTGTACCTACTGCCCATACCGGCTCATAAGCTACTACGGCATGTTCGAATGCATCGCACCCGACACTTTCAACAACAGCATTGAGTTGTCGATGAATAACAGCCAACGCCTGACCGGTTTCACGCTGCTCCAGCGATTCCCCGACACACAGTATCGGGACCAATTGTTCGCGCTGTACGGCAACGAACTTTTGCGCCACCTGAGTATCTGATTCCTGCTGCATCCGCCGGCGTTCGTTATGACCAACAATCACGTAACGACACTGCCAGTCCGCCAGCATCCGGGCAGATACTTCACCCGTGTATGCACCACTCTCATACTCACTCACACTCTGCGCACCCAACACGATGCTTGATGAGGCGAGCAATTCCAATGTGTGCTGAAAGTAGGGGAAGGGTGGACAAACTGCAACATCAGCGTTGTGCTTACCCTGCCAACCGGCTACCACTTTGGCTAACAGTTCAGCGTTGGTGCGCTGGTTGCCATTCATTTTCCAGTTGCCTACAACCAACTGGCGACGCTTGGTGTTATTTGCCTTGTTCAAGCAATACCTCCCCCAAAGCGGGCGCTAATGGTAGCTAAGATGGGTTGAACATACAATCCCATTTTTAACGGCCATGCCCAACTTTCTATCAGTTTATGGCTGAGTCATCGGGTTTGTTGCCGATTCAAACCCGTCTTCTTTTGAAGCTTAGTTCAAAACAGTCTCAACCACCGAAGCCAATTCCTGAGCCAACTCTTTGACCTGATTTTTATTTTGCCCTTCTACCATGACCCGCACTACCGGCTCCGTGCCGGAGGGCCGCAACAAGACTCTGCCGGTACCTGCCAGTTTGGCCTCAATTTGGGCAACAGCATTTTGAATTGTTGGATCGCCATTAACATCGATGCGCTTGGCCATATGCACATTGATCATGGTTTGCGGCAACTTCTGCATGCCCTTCTTGGCTTTATGAAGGGGAACACCCAGGGTCGTAATCGCCAGCAGCACTTGTAACGCCGAAATAATTCCGTCACCCGTAGTGGTTACATTGCTGCAAACAATATGGCCGGAGTTCTCACCGCCCAAAGACCACCCTTTATCACGCATCATCTCAATCACATAACGGTCACCCACCTTGGCGCGACCGAAAGGAACACCCAATTCCTTTAACCCTAATTCAAAGCCGAAGTTGCTCATCAAGGTGCCAGCAACCCCCTCACAACCGCCGCCGTATTGCTGCTGATGGGCGGCTATGATGTAAAGCAATTCATCGCCATCGACCAATTCACCTTTGTGATCAACAAATATCACCCGATCGCCATCGCCATCGAATGCGATGCCAAGATCAGCACCTACTTCGACAACATGCTCTTGCAATGCTTCCGGTTTGGTAGACCCGCAGCTGCGGTTGATATTGGTTCCGTTAGGTTCGACAAACAGCGGTACCACTTTAGCGCCCAACTCGGTAAAAACGCTGGGTGCAATGTTGTATGTAGCGCCATGGGCGCAATCCAGAACAATCTGGAGCCCTTGTAAGCTGAAACCCCAGGGCATAGTACCTTTACAGAATTCGATGTAACGACCAGAGGCATCAGTAATGCGTCGCGCCTTACCCAAGCGCTCAGCAGTTATCATCGGTTTTTCCAACTGTTCTTCGATCAGCAGCTCAATATCGTCCGGTAATTTGGTGCCATTGCCGCTGAAAAACTTGATGCCATTATCAACATAGCTGTTATGGGAAGCGCTGATGACGATACCGGCCTGGGCTTGAAACGTACGGGTCAGGTAGGCCACCCCAGGCGTGGGCATGGGCCCCAGCAAACCGACATCCACACCCGCGTTGATAAGTCCCGCCTGAAGGGCTGATTCGAACATGTAGCCGGAGATGCGCGTATCCTTACCAATCAGGATCATATTCGGCCCTGCAAAGCGATCCATCAACACACATCCCGCCGCCCACCCCAGTTTAAGCATGAAGTCAGGAGTAATCGGGAATTCACCAACCAGACCACGAATGCCGTCGGTGCCAAAATATTTGCGCGTCATAGATACCAGACTCCGTTCACCTTTGATATTCAATAAATGCGATGTAGTAGAAAGTGGGGCAGCATTTTACGCAATGCGGCCAGTTTTTTTCAGTTATTTTTTATGTTATTGACGGCGGCCATGACATTAAGCGCATCCACCGTTGCCGCAACATCGTGAACACGAATGATGGCTGCACCGCGTTCCGCAGCCGCTAACGCCAGAGCAAGGCTTCCCGGCAACCGCTCATGGACGTCACGATTGAGCAGCGCAGCTAGCATGGATTTGCGAGATAAGCCTACCAACAGGGGATAACCCAGCGCCTGCAACTCAGCCAGGCGCGCCAACAGGGTGAGGTTGTGATTCAGCGTCTTTCCAAAACCAAATCCGGGGTCAAGGATGATATTGCGAGCGGATATACCTGCCGCGAGACAAGCCTCTGCGCGAGCCTGCAGAAAATTCCTCACCTCGGTCATGACGTCCTCATACACCGGGCGCTGCTGCATATTACCCGGCTCACCCTGCATGTGCATGAGGCAGACGGGTAAACCGGATGCGGCCGCTGCCGCCAGTGCACCCTCTCGCCGCAGGGCGCGTACATCATTGATGATCCCGGCCCCGACTGTACTCGATTCGCGCATAACAGCGGCCGTACTGGTATCAACCGAAACGATAGCGCCCAGCTCTTTTACAAGGGCTTCCACCACCGGCACCACACGATCCAGCTCTTCCTGCTCCGATACCGGTTGGGCACCAGGCCTGGTTGACTCCCCGCCCACATCAATGATTTGCGCACCCTCAGCCAACATTTGTGCCGCTTTACGCACGGCTAGATCCACGATCAGATGATTTTCCCGGTAAAAACTTCCACCATCCGAGAATGAATCTGGGGTGGCATTCAAAATACCCATAACGACAGGGCGGGTTAAATCGAGCAGCCTGGAGCCACAATGGAGTTGCATCTTGTACCTCGAAAAGCAAAGCGGGTGAGGAGCTCTATGTTCATGCCATAAAAAAACAACCCCGAGCAAGCCCGGGGTTGTTTTCGATCTCTATAACGCGATTAGTGATCTTTAGCTGGTCCACCAATGGGGCCGGCAGGATTCTCGTCGGAATTCTTCTTGCCATCACCCGCAGCGTCTTTGGGACGCAGATGTCCGTTGAAATCGTCATCGTGCCAATCACGCGGCGGACGCACCTTGCGACGGGCCATCAAATCATCGACCTGTTCTGAGTCGATTGTCTCATACTCCATCAAGGCATCTTTCATCGCCTCCAGAATGTCGCGATTATCCTCAAGGATTTTTTCTGCGCGGGTATAGCACTCATCAATGATGCGGCGAACCTCCTCATCAATTAGCTTGGATGTCTCATCAGAATACTGCTGTGAAGACATACCGGGATATGCCCCCTCATCCTCACCATAATGAAGCGGGCCTAATTTGGTCGAAAGCCCCCACTTGGTCACCATACGACGCGCCAGATCGGTAGCACGCTCGATGTCATTTGATGCACCGGTAGTAATGCCATCAAAACCCAAGGTCATTTCTTCCGCGATACGACCGCCAAACAACGTACAGATGCTCGACTCAAGTGAGCGCTTACTCATGCTGTACTTGTCAGCTTCCGGCAGGAATTGGGTCACCCCCAGAGCTCGACCGCGTGGAATAATCGTTACCTTATGAACCGGATCATGTTCCGGTACCAGGCGCGCAACAATGGCATGCCCGGCTTCGTGGTAAGCGGTGTTTTCCTTCTCTTTCTCACTCATCACCATGGTACGACGCTCAGCGCCCATCATGATTTTGTCGCGTGCCTTTTCAAAATCTTCCATTGTGACGAGACGCTTGTTACCGCGCGCAGCGAAAAGCGCCGCCTCGTTAACCAGGTTGGCCAGGTCCGCACCGGAGAAACCGGGAGTACCACGTGCGATAACCGAGGCGCTGACGCGTTCATCAATCGGCACTTTGCGCATATGGACTTTCAGGATCTGCTCCCGACCACGGATATCCGGCAAGCCAACGAACACCTGACGATCGAAGCGGCCTGGACGTAACAGAGCACGATCCAATACATCAGCACGGTTGGTCGCAGCGATGATGATGACACCATCATTGCCTTCGAAGCCGTCCATCTCCACCAGCAACTGGTTCAGGGTTTGTTCGCGCTCGTCATGGCCACCGCCATGACCGCCGCCACGGTGCCGGCCTACTGCGTCGATCTCGTCGATAAAGATAATACAAGGCGCCTGCTTCTTGGCTTGATCAAACATGTCACGCACGCGGGATGCACCCACACCAACAAACATCTCCACAAAGTCAGAACCGGAGATTGAGAAGAAAGGCACTTTTGCTTCACCGGCAATGGCTTTTGCTAACAGCGTCTTACCCGTTCCCGGAGGGCCGACCATCAACACGCCGCGCGGGATCTTGCCGCCCAGGCGCTGGAATTTCGAGGGATCGCGAAGGTATTCAACCAGTTCCTGGACTTCTTCTTTCGCTTCGTCCACGCCAGCCACATCGGCAAAGCTGGTCTTGATCTGATCTTCACCCAACAGACGAGCCTTACTTTTACCAAAGCTCATAGGCCCGCCACGGCCACCTCCACCACCTTGCATCTGGCGCATAAAGAACAGGAATACGGCAATAATAATCAGAATGGGGAAACTGGCTACCAACAGTTGGTGCCAGAGACTGGGTTGTTCGACCTCGCGGCCTTTCACAGCGACATTGTGATTTAACAGGTCGTCAATCAGCTTCGGGTCCTGGACCTGGGGACGGATTGTTTTAAAGGGGCTGTTATTGGTGTACAAGCCCTCAATGGTCAACCCATCAATCGTGACCTCTCGAACACGATTATCCTTTACGGCAAGGATAAATTCGGAGTAGCTCAGGCTCTCGTTGCTGGAGGTCTTGTTGAAATTCTCAAACACGCTGAATAGCACTACAGCGATGACCAGCCACAAAATCAGGTTTTTTGTCATATCGTTCAAGGATGCATCCTCAGTCGCACATCAAAAATTTTCGCGTTCTTGTGTATCAGTATAGTGCGGAAGATCGGCAGACACACCTTATAGAAAGACTGTGATTTGCAGAATTCCGGGTCAATTAACAATAAATTACACAATGTTCCGGCGTGGTTTTCTTCTCTTGAATCTTCAAAAGACTTGCCAAAGGTTTTGGCCATTGTCCAACCAATTGGTTCATCTCTTCTCACGTGGGCGCTTATGACTCTGCCGCTTGCTCATAGTGGGGGCCATCATGTGCATTACAAGGCCACGCAAAGACAAGCTTATCTCATTAACGCTGGCGATGGTTCCTGAGCTACAATAACCCGCTTTTTCTATCCCGATCTTCAGAAGGTAATTGTATGTCCATCAGCGCCGACCGCAAGAAACAACTTCGCACCATTGGTCATCAGCTCAATCCGATTGTGACAGTGGCTGGCAATGGTCTGAGTGAAGGCGTACTACAAGAACTTAATCGCGCCTTGGATGATCACGAATTAATTAAAGTTAAGCTTGCCATTACTGACCGTGAAGAGCGCAAGGACATCGTGGCACAGCTGCAGACTTTGCCTCATGTTGAACTCATCCAGGAAATAGGCAAAATAGTTTTACTCTATCGCGCTAATAAAAAAGCCAATCCAAAGCTCTCAAATCTTCACCGCTAAGCCTGCTTGTCTCTGCTGCCATAGATAGATTAAGAAGCAGGCGGCGTCAGGTTCGCGCGCGAATACTCTCAATATCGCGCACCGGCGGCGCACCAAACATCCTCGAATATTCCCGGCTGAACTGCGACGGACTTTCATAGCCGACGCGGTAGGCCGCATTGGATGCATCGACCGCTTCTGCCAACATCATCCGCCGCGCTTCGAGCAGGCGTAGGCGCTTCTGATATTGCAGGGGGCTCATGGCAGTAACTTCCTTGAAATGCGCATGAAATGAGGATGGGCTCATGTTCGCCAGATCAATCATTTGGGCGATCCCGATAGTCTTGTCAAAATTGCGTTTCAGGAATTCAATCACCTGCGAGATGCGCTGCATATTGCCGCCACGGGCCGCCATCTGCACCACGCGCTGACCATAAGGGCCTTTCAATAGTCGGTAATAAATTTCGCGCCGGATCATCGGAGCAAGGAATGAGATATCTTCTGTACTCTCCAGCAATTGGACGAGACGCAAGACGGCGTATTCCAAAGTAATGTCTGTTTCGCCCACAAAGAGGGCCCGCGTGCTGAAAGCAGGCATACCAATGCATTCACTCACCTCGGGAATAAGCTCGCTAACATCCTGCAAATTAAGATCAATCTGCAGGCTGAGATAAGGCTTTTGGTCGCTGGCTTGAATCACCTGGCCGGTTACCGGCAAATCCACCGAGACCATCAGGAACTGTGACGGACTGTAGCGATAGACCTCCTCTCCCAGCAATACCTCTTTCGCGCCCTGCACAATCAAACAGATAGAGGGTTCATACACTACCGGGATCTTCATACTCGGCACAGCCGCCTTGATACATTTCAAACCGGGTACGGCAGAGAGATGAATCCCATCTCCCTTGGAGAATTTGTCAATCAGCCGAATCAACTCTGCTTGCCGCCACTTATCCGTCATATCAGTTTTCTCAAGCTAGTAAGTGATGTTGAGATTACAAATCCCTGCAATAGAAATAAATGCTTCCCGAGCATTATCGGAGAATTAGGCAAACCTTATGGAGAACCATGCATTAACGAATCACACCACAAGCCCTACTCTGACTCCACCAATTAACACACCCCCAGGAGTCATCCATGAAACATGTTCAAGATAAAGTCATTGTTATAACTGGTGCCAGCAGCGGAATCGGTGAAGCAAGCGCCCGCTTACTGGCAGAGCACGGAGCCAAGGTGGTATTAGGTGCACGTCGCACCGATAAACTGGAGCAGATTGCAGCCGATATCCGTCACCACGGCGGACAAGCCACCTATATGGCGGTCGATGTGGCAGATCTGGATGCGGTGAAAAAACTGATGAGCTTCGCGCAGCAAACCTTCGGTCGAGTAGACGTTATCTTCAACAACGCTGGTATTATGCCGCTCTCTCCCATGAGCGAGCTAAAAGTTGAGGAATGGAACCGCATGATCGATATTAATATCCGCGGCGTCCTCAATGGTATCGCAGCAGGCCTACCTATCATGCAAGCGCAGGGCAAAGGCCATTTCATTAATACAGCCTCCATTGGGGCTCATGTGGTCGTCCCCACTGCAGCGGTTTACTGCGCAACTAAATATGCGGTATGGGCTATCTCAGAAGGACTGCGCCAGGAATCGAAAGACATTCGCGTGACGACCCTGTGCCCCGGCGTGGTGGAGACTGAATTGGGCCACGACATCACCGATGAAGCAACCAAAGGCCAGCTCAAGGAGTGGCGCAAAGCATCACTAACACCGGATGCTATTGCGCAGGCGGTACTCTACGCCGTATCACAACCCGACAGCGTCGATGTGAATGAACTTATCGTGCGCCCAACGGTAAGCGCGTTCTAGCAATAGAGGTGATACTCTCCACATACAAAAAAGCCCTGCCTAGCAGGGCTTTTTCACTGAAGATCAGTTAAAACGGGATGTCATCATCAAAACTGTCGAAACCGGCCGGCGGCTGCTGGGGCGCATTGCCCTGACCCGCTGCAGCATAACCACCCTGGTTACCGTATTGGGGCGCTGCCTGCGGGCCACTCGCGGCGGGTTTGGGCTGGTTGAAGTTTTGGCCCTGATTATAGCCTTGGCCGTAATCGCCACCCATACTGCTGCCGCTATTGTCGCCACGGCTATCAAGCATCTGCATCTCGTTGGCAACAATTTCGGTGGTATATCTGTCTGTACCGTCCTGGGCCTGCCATTTGCGCGTGCGCAGTGAGCCTTCTATGTATACCTTGCTGCCCTTGCGCAAGTACTCTCCTGCAATCTCACCCAAGCGATTAAAGAATACAACTCTGTGCCACTCGGTGCGCTCCTGGGGTTGTCCGGTATTTTTATCTTTCCAGGTTTCCGATGTCGCGACACTGATGTTGGTCACTGCTCCGCCAGAGGGCATATATTTGACTTCCGGGTCCTGACCCACATTACCAATCAGAATAACTTTATTGATTCCACGAGCCATGAAACTTCTCCTCTTGATTTATCGTGTATTCGCCGACGGCGACATTTGCCCTATTAATTTGGCTGCAACTCTATCATCCACAGCCGCTAAAACGCCATTCAAATCTGGTTTTCCACTATGCCTGTCAGTGCCTGCCGATCCACCAAACGCGGGTCCACTTTAAGGTATACCGTGTTTTCCGAGGCGACGACCAACACTTCAGCAACCCCGTGCACTGCACGCAATTTCTCGGAGATTACCTGTGGGTCATGATCCCTTAGTGGAATGAGTACGCTGGCAAGGAAACGGGGTGGGCGCATGGACCACGTCACAATCAACCAAACCAGACCAACCAAAGCCGCCATAGAAAGGACAGCCATCATCCCCCAGTGCTGCAACACCCAGCCGCCGATAGCACCGCCTGCAAATACGCCCAATACCTGACTGGTAGCATAAATGCCGGTGGCGGTACCCTTGGAGCCCGCCGGCGCTATCTTGCTGACCATGGATGGCAAGGTCGCTTCAAGCAGATTAAACGCAGCAAAAAAAAGAAAAATAGCTAACAACGTCAAAGGCAGATTGGGAGGCACGCGCATTAGCATAAGCTCCATCAACACCAGCAATGCAACAGCTCCCAAAAAAACCGGTTTTATTTTTCGACGTTTCTCCGCAACGATGATAAATGGCAACATGACAACAAACGCTGCTGCCAGAAGAGGAAAATAGAGCAGACCGTGATAATTACGCGCAACATTCAATTGCTGCTCAAGAATCAAAGGCAACACCATGAAGTTGGCCATCAATACAAAATGCAATGAAAAAATCCCGACGTTCAACCGTAACAGATCAGGATTTCTAAAGGTCCGCCACAATAAAGCCGGTACTGCGCCTGCTTCCCGCTGACGCCGCCGGGTCGCTACGACCGGCACAGCTTTGAACAGGATGACCATGCCGACCACGCCCAAAACAGCCGTCAGCCAAAAAATACTGGACACACCTGCCCATGCCGCCATCAACGGGCCGACAGTCAATGCAATTGAAAAGGAGACACCAATGGATGCGCCAATGGTCGCCATGGCTTTGGTGCGATTTTCCTCTGATGTCAGATCAGTCAGCAATGCCATGACTGCTGCTGAGATAGCGCCGCCGCCCTGAAGGAAACGACCAATGATTAATTCGATCACCGTGTCAGCCTGAGCCGCTATCAGACTACCCAGGATGAAGATGATCAAACCGGCAAAAATGACCGGTTTACGGCCGATACGATCCGATAGGACACCAAAGGGAATTTGTAACAGCGCCTGACTAAAGCCGTAAGCTCCCAAAGCCAGCCCCAGCAGGAACGGCGTGCTACCGCTGTAGTCAGAGCTGTGCAGCGCCAGCACCGGCAGCAGCATAAACAAACCAAACATACGGAATGAATAAAGTGCAGCCAGGGAGATAACGACGCGACGCTCAAAGGGAACCGGAGTTATTTGCACAGATATGATGCCCAAAGAAAAGAGGCGATTCTAACAAGAGCGGTGAGTGAGAGGCCAGCCAAATACACGATTCCCAACCTCTTCCACAGAAACGCCTCTCCTGACAACTTTTGACAAGCGATTTCCGTATAATTGAGCGCTTTGTCTTTCTTTCACCAGCGCAGATGTAAGGTGGTTAATGGATACGATTATCGTAAGGGGTGCCCGCACCCACAATCTCAAGAACATTGATCTGGATATACCGCGCGACAAGCTGGTGGTCATCACCGGCCCCTCCGGCTCAGGAAAATCCTCCCTCGCATTTGACACACTCTACGCGGAAGGCCAACGCCGCTATGTCGAGTCGTTGTCTACGTATGCGCGTCAATTTTTATCCATGATGGAAAAGCCCGATGTCGACCATGTGGAAGGATTGAGCCCGGCAATTTCCATTGAGCAAAAATCGACTTCACATAACCCTCGGTCCACCGTCGGAACCATCACGGAAATCTATGACTACCTGCGCCTGCTTTACGCGCGCGTCGGTGAGCCTCGCTGCCCTATTCATGGAGAACCCCTTGCCGCACAAACCGTCAGTGAAATGGTGGATACCGTCTGCGCATTACCTGAAGGCACAAAATTGATGCTGTTGGCACCCGTTGTGCGGGACCGGAAAGGCGAACACCTCCATATCCTGGAACAATTGAAACGCGATGGATTTATCCGCGCGCGCATTAATGGTCTGTTGGTAGACCTCGATGATGCCCCCAAGCTGGATAAAAAGAAAAAACATAATATCGATGTGGTGGTAGATCGCTTCAAAGTGCGCGACGATCTCAAGCTACGTCTTGCCGAATCCTTTGAAACCGCATTAAACCTGTCCGAGGGTATTGCCAGCATCAGCTACATGGACGGTGAAGAACCTGATCGGTTATTTTCCTCCAAACACGCTTGCCCCATTTGCGATTACAGTTTAAGCGAACTTGAGCCGCGACTATTTTCATTTAACAACCCGGCCGGCGCCTGCCCGACATGCGACGGGCTGGGGGTTAAGCAATATTTTGATGAAGACAAGGTCGTACAGTTTCCTGAAGCCTCCTTATCAGAGGGCGCGATACGCGGCTGGGATAAACGCAACGTATACTACTTTCATATGCTGGCTTCGCTGGCTGAGCACTATGGGTTTGACGTTGATACGCCGTGGAAAAAACTCCGCCAAAAGCAGCGCGACGCAGTGCTTTACGGGTCGGGCAACGACGTTGTTGCATTTAACTATGTCAATGATCGTGGCGACATTTACAAGCGAAGCCATATATTTGAAGGCGTTCTACCGAATATGGAACGCCGTTATCGCGACACCGAATCGCAAATGGTGCGCGAAGAGCTGGCAAAGTTTTTATCAACCCACCATTGCCCCGATTGCGAGGGCACGCGCTTGAGAGTAGAGGCTCGCCACGTCTTCGTTGATGAGCGGACCTTACCGCAAATCACGGAACTACCTGTCGCCGATGCGTACACGTACTTCCAACAATTAAAATTCAGCGGACGCAAAGCCGGTATCGCCGACAAGATTTTGAAAGAATTGCGCGATCGGTTCCGCTTTCTGGTTGACGTGGGCTTGAACTATCTAACACTTAATCGCAGCGCAGAAACCTTATCCGGGGGCGAGGCCCAGCGCATTCGGCTTGCCAGCCAGATCGGTGCCGGGCTGGTCGGCGTCATGTATATCCTTGATGAACCCTCCATAGGTCTGCATCAGCGTGATAATGAGCGGCTGCTTAAAACACTGACACATTTGCGCGACCTCGGAAACACAGTGATTGTTGTTGAGCACGATGAAGATGCGATTCGCCAGGCCGACCATGTTATTGATATCGGACCCGGCGCCGGGGTGCATGGCGGTCAGGTGATTGCCCAAGGCGATGTAAAAAAAATCATGGCCAACAAAGACTCGATCACCGGCCAATACCTGAGTGGCAGGCGCGAAATCGCCATACCGGAACAACGTCACCCATTCAATTCGGAACAGGTTTTGAAGCTGATCGGTGCCAGCGGCAACAACTTACAGGATGTCACCGTCGAGATTCCTGTTGGCTTGATGACATGCGTGACGGGTGTTTCAGGTTCCGGCAAATCAACATTGATTAATGCCACGCTCCACCCCTTGGCCTCGACAGCACTTAACGGCGCGAGCACTCTGAAAGCGGCCCCTTACAAAGCCGTCGAAGGATTGGAATTATTCGACAAGTGCGTCGATATTGATCAAAGCCCCATTGGAAGAACACCGCGCTCCAATCCTGCTACCTATACCGGCATCTTTACTCCGGTCCGCGACCTGTTTGCCGGCACACAAGAGGCGCGCTCACGCGGCTACCAACCCGGACGTTTCAGTTTTAACGTTAAAGGCGGACGTTGCGAAGCCTGCCAGGGCGACGGTGTAACCAAAGTAGAAATGCACTTTCTGCCCGATGTTTACGTTCCCTGCGATGTCTGCAAAGGGAAACGCTACAATCGTGAGACACTGGAGGTTAAATACAAAGGCAAGAATATTCACGAAGTCCTGGAGATGACGGTAGAAGATGCTCACGCTTTCTTCGAGGCAATCCCGGCGGTTGAGAAGAAATTAAAAACGCTGATTGATGTGGGGCTCTCTTACATTCGCCTGGGACAGGCCGCGACCACGTTGTCGGGAGGTGAGGCACAGCGCGTGAAATTAGCTAAAGAACTGTCGAAACGCGATACCGGAAAAACACTTTACATTCTCGATGAACCGACGACCGGCCTACATTTCTACGACATCCAACAACTGCTGAATGTCTTGCATCGGCTGCGTGATCATGGGAATACCATTGTGGTAATCGAGCACAATCTGGATGTAATTAAAACAGCGGATTGGATCATTGACCTTGGCCCCGAAGGCGGCAGCGGCGGCGGTCAAATTATCGCTACCGGCACACCTGAAGATGTCGCCAAACAAAAAGACTCCCATACCGGCAGATTCTTGAAGCCCATGCTGCAATCAGCAAAGATACGCAATCAATCAACTAAGAAAGTCAGCCCCAAAAAAGTCACCAGCGCGACAAAGAAAAAGTAACTACAGATAGATTTGCCAGGGAAGGCTTGATCACCAATGATTAAAAACAAAAAAGCCAGGCACTCGCCTGGCTTTTTTGTTTAGTTCGCTTTCAGCTTGTAATTACTCAGCTTCTACCGCTGTCTCAACTGACTGAACAGGACGATCAACCAGCTCAACATAAGCCATAGGCGCCTTGTCACCAGCGCGAAAACCACATTTCAAAATACGAATGTAGCCGCCGGGACGATTTTGGTAACGAGGACCGAGGTTGCTGAATAACTTACCTACAGCTTCTTTACTTTGCAGACGGCTAAAAGCCAGACGACGATTAGCAACGCTGTCTACTTTAGCCAAAGTAATTAACGGCTCCGCTACACGACGCAGTTCTTTAGCCTTTGGCAAGGTAGTTTTAATCAACTCATGCTCAACCAGAGACGCAGTCATATTGCGAAACATGGCTTTACGATGAGAGGCGTTACGATTTAACTGACGGCCACTAAGACGATGACGCATGATACAAACCCTTCAAAATGGATTGCTTAATTGCAATCTCGTTAACCGCCCGCACCGAAGAGAGTTAACGGGCGAACTAATAATGTTAGTCGTTTCTCAAGCTGGCGGGCGGCCAGTTTTCCAAACGCATACCGAGAGATAGTCCGCGTGAAGCCAACACATCTTTGATCTCGGTCAGTGATTTCTTACCCAGGTTCGGAGTCTTTAATAGCTCGACTTCGGTGCGCTGAATCAAATCACCAATGTAGTAAATATTCTCGGCTTTCAGACAGTTAGCTGAACGAACGGTCAGTTCAAGATCATCTACCGGACGCAACAGAACAGGATCAATCGCCTCTTCTTTTTGCTCCGGTGCTGATTGTTTCTCACCCTCCAGATCAACAAACACCGCCAACTGTTGCTGAAGAATAGTCGCTGCGCGACGAATAGCTTCTTCAGGATCGATAGTGCCATTGGTTTCCAGATCAAGCACCAGCTTGTCAAGGTCGGTGCGTTGTTCTACCCGAGCACTTTCAACACTGTATGCCAGACGTCTAACCGGACTGAAAGAAGCATCCAATTGCAGGCGACCAATCGCGCGACTTTCGTCGTCATCGCGACGACGACTGTCTGCCGGTTGGTAACCACGGCCACGAGCTATTGTCAGACGCATCTTCAGCTCAGTATTGCCAGTAATGTTGGCAATAATATGATCCGGATTTTTAATTTCCACATCATGATCAAGCTGAATATCAGCTGCCGTAACAACGCCGGGGCCTTTCTTACTTAATGTAAGAACCGCTTGGTCCTTACCATGCATTACAACAGCAACGCCTTTCAGGTTAAGCAGGATTTCAATCACGTCTTCCCGCACACCCTCTATGTCGCTGTACTCATGCAAAACACCTTCAATCTCAGCTTCAACAATGGCACAACCAGCCATAGAGGACAGCAGGATGCGACGCAGCGCATTGCCAAGGGTATGTCCGAAGCCGCGCTCCAAAGGTTCCAACACCACGCGCGCATGGGTTGAACTGATCTCTGAAACATCGATATGACGCGGGGTCAAAAATTCGTTTACTGCAGTCTGCATAGCCACACCTGTTAGCGGTTTGTCCCTTACTTAGAGTAAAGCTCTATGATGAGGTTCTCGTTAATATCAGCTGGCAAATCGCTGCGATCAGGAACGCGCTTGAAAACACCTTCTTTCTTGTCGAAATTAACATCAACCCACTCAACATGACTGCGTTGAGTAGCAATGTTAATAGCGTTTTGGATGCGCAATTGCTTTTTCGCTTTCTCACGAACCGCAACAACATCGCCTTCAGCAACCTGGTAAGACGCAATATTCACAGTCTTGCCATTTACGCTGATAGCTTTGTGGGAAACGAGCTGACGGGATTCTGCGCGTGTAGCACCGAAGCCCATACGATAAACCACGTTATCCAAGCGAGATTCCAGCAATTTCAGCAGGTTCTCACCGCTGGCGCCTTTACGGCGTGCAGCTTCTTTGTAATAACTACGGAATTGCTTTTCCAGCACACCGTAAATACGACGTACTTTTTGCTTTTCACGCAACTGAACGCCATAGTCAGAAAGGCGACCACGACGTTGGCCATGCTGGCCGGGTGCTGTTTCAATCTTGCACTTGGAATCCAGCGCGCGCGCACCGCTCTTCAGAAAGAGATCAGTACCTTCGCGGCGGGACAATTTACAAGTAGGTCCAATATAACGTGCCATTTTCTAAATCCCCCTTAAACGCGACGTTTCTTCGGCGGACGACAGCCGTTGTGAGGAATCGGCGTTACGTCAGTGATGTTGGTAATTTTGTAACCAACATTGTTCAGTGCGCGAACTGCTGATTCGCGACCTGGGCCAGGGCCTTTCACTTCAACGTCGAGGTTCTTCAAGCCGTATTCTTTTGCGGCTTCACCGGCGCGTTCTGCTGCGACCTGGGCAGCAAAAGGAGTACTTTTACGTGAGCCACGGAAACCTGAACCACCTGAGGTAGCCCATGACAGGGTATTACCCTGACGGTCTGTGATAGTCACAATAGTGTTGTTAAAAGAAGCGTGGATATGGGCTACCCCATCTACCACCGTCTTTTTAACTTTCTTTTTCGTTGCGGTTTTATTACCTGGCTTCGCCATAGCAATCTCTTCCTAACCTGTTGTTACCGTACTTGAATGACAAACGTAAGCGATCAATTATTTCTTGATTGGCTTACGCGGACCTTTGCGGGTACGAGCGTTGGTTTTTGTACGCTGACCACGAAGCGGCAAACTACGACGATGACGCAAGCCACGGTAGCATCCCAAGTCCATGAGGCGTTTGATGTTCATAGATATAACACGACGCAAGTCACCTTCAACGGTGCGCTTGGCCACCTCGTTACGGATCGCATCCATCTGCTCTTCTGAGAGCGTGGAGATCTTTACATCTTCTGCGATACCAGTAGCAGCACAAATCTGCTTAGCTGTGGTACGGCCAATCCCGTAGACATAGGTCAGAGAGATAACCGCGTGTTTATTATCTGGTATGTTTACACCAGCAATACGGGCCATTCAAATTACTCCAGTAACACGTAAATTGTGTAGCGTTGACAGTAGCCACGCCATCCAGCATTCCAAAAAGGCGCGAAAGGATAGCGATAAAGCCACTTGAAATCAATAGCCTGACGAATTTTTCATCAAACGACAGTCAACGCCCCCATAATAGCTATTTGTCGAATAACCCTCACCCCAAAACAACACGCAGGTGGCGAGTGTAGCTCCACCTGCGTATGCATCAGAACAAGCTTATTCTAAAGCTATTTAACCTTGACGCTGCTTATGACGCGGCTCAACGTTGCAGATAACCCGCAGAACACCGTTGCGACGCACCATTTTACAGTTACGACAAATCTTTTTAACAGAAGCACGAACTTTCATGATCCAACCCTAATAACCGGGATCAGCGGACGTTACTGCCGCCGAATCCTTTTAAGTTTGACTTCTTCATCAGTGATTCATACTGATGAGACATCAGGTGTGCCTGAACCTGGGACATAAAGTCCATCACCACTACTACCACAATCAGCAGAGAGGTGCCGCCCAAATAGAATGGCACGTTAGTAGCCACCACCAGGAACTGGGGTAACAAACACACCGCGGACATATAGATAGCGCCCACCACTGTCAAACGTGTCAGCACGCTATCGATATATTTGGCTGAGTGCTCACCAGGACGAATCCCGGGAATATAAGCACCTGACTTTTTCAAGTTATCGGCCACTTCTTTCGGGTTAAACATCAACGCCGTGTAGAAGAAGCAGAAAAAGGTAATCAATCCGGCAAACAGAATAATATTAAGGGGCTGCCCAGGGCCAATAGCCAAAGCAAACTCCTGTAAAAACTCATTTACAGCGCCTTCACCGCCTTGACCGAACCACTGAGCAATAGATGCCGGAAACAACAGGATACTGCTGGCAAAAATCGCAGGGATAACACCAGCCATGTTAATCTTCAGAGGCAGATGGCTACTTTGTGCAGCGTAACCCTGACGACCTTGTTGCCGTTTCGCGTAGTTTACTGTGATCCGACGCTGGCCTCTCTCTATACGAACAACCAACCAGATAACAGCAAGAGCAATAACAGCGATTACCAGCAGTAACAAGATATGCAAATCACCCTGCCGAGCACTTTCAAATGCCTGACCGATCGCACTGGGCAAGCCTGCAACAATACCGGCAAAAATCAGCATCGATATACCATTGCCAATACCACGCTCCGTAACCTGCTCACCAAGCCACATCATAAATACCGCTCCCGTTACGAGGGATACGATAGCAATGAAGTAAAACGAAAAGCCTGGCTCTCCACCATAGGCATATGATGAGAAGCTCACGGCCATGGCTAATGCCTGCACAGTTGCAAGAACAACCGTAAAGTAGCGCGTATACTGGTTTATCTTACGACGCCCTGCATCACCTTCTTTTTTCAGCTGCTCCAGAGACGGCGTAACAGCTGTCAATAACTGCATAATAATGGAGGCCGAAATATAGGGCATAATCCCCAGAGCCAAGATACTCATACGTTCCAAAGCACCACCGGAAAACATATTAAACAAACCCAGGATTGTCCCCTGGCTTTGATTAAATAAGTTGGCGATACGCTCGGGGTCAAGACCCGGAACTGGAATGTGAGTACCGATGCGATAAACCACAATAGCCAAAAACAGAAAGCGAAGGCGAGCCCAAAGCTCGCCTAAACCTTTTTGATTTGCTAGCGGCAGATTACCGGGAGTTGCCATTCGCGCCTCTTTTATTCTTCGATTTTTCCGCCAGCAGCTTCAATAGCCGCTTTAGCACCTTTAGTCACAGACAAGCCTTTCACTGTAACTGCTTTTTTCAACTCGCCAGACGCAAAAATCTTGGCGCGCTTGATATTTGCATTAAGAACATCAGCTTGCTTCAGCGTTTCCAGATCCACGACATCACCTTCAACCAGATTCAGTTCTGACAAACGAACCTGAGCAGTAACAAGACTGATGCGAGATGTGAAACCGTACTTAGGCAGACGTTTCTGCAGCGGCATTTGACCGCCTTCAAAACCTGGCTTGACTGAACCGCCTGAGCGAGACTTCAAACCTTTGTGGCCGCGACCTGCAGTTTTACCCAGGCCACTACCGATACCACGACCAACACGCTTTTTCTCGCGAATTCTGCCGGGGGCGGGGCTTAGCGTATTAAGACGCATCTTACTCTCCCTCTACCTTAACCAGATAATTTACCAAATTGATCATGCCACGCACTGAGGGAGTATCTTCAACCTCAACAGTATGGCCGATACGGCGCAGGCCCAAGCCTTTCACACAAGCCTGGTGGTTCTTCAGACGATGAGCAGTGCTCTTGATCTGAGTAACCTTAATCATTTTCTTAGCCATGATGATATTCCGCTATCAAGTAATCGATAACTATCGACTAGTTCAGAATCTCTTCAACACTTTTACCACGTTTCGCTGCAACGGCATCAGGAGAGGCCATTGTTTTCAACGCGTCAAAGGTTGCACGAACAACGTTCACAGGATTGGTTGAGCCATAACACTTAGCCAATACGTTCTGAACGCCTGCAATTTCCAGAACAGCACGCATTGCGCCACCGGCAATTACGCCTGTACCTTGAGAAGCAGGCTGCATGTAAACTTTCGATGCGCCATGACGTCCTTTGGTTGGGTATTGCAGCGTATCGCCGTTCAGCTCAACACTGATCATGTTGCGGCGAGCGGCTTCCATAGCTTTTTGAATCGCTACAGGTACTTCGCGCGCTTTACCACGACCGAAGCCGACTTTACCATTACCGTCACCAACCACAGTCAGCGCTGTAAAAGCAAAGATACGACCACCTTTAACAGTTTTGGCAACACGATTTACTTGTACCAGCTTTTCTTGCAAGCCTTCGTTGTTGTCTTCTTCTTTCTTGGAGTAAGCCATATCTTAACCTTTAGAATTCCAGTCCACCTTCACGCGCAGCATCAGCCAGCGCTTTGACACGACCGTGGTATTTGAAACCACTGCGATCAAATGCAACCTGGGTGATACCGGCAGCTTTGGCACGCTCGGCAATCAGGGCGCCGACGGCTTTCGCAGCATCAACGTTGCCGGTTTTGCCGCTACGTAAACTTGCATCAAGCGTTGAGGCGCTAACTAACACCTTTGCACCATCTTCTGCAATAACTTGCGCGTAGATATGACGCGGGGTGCGATGAATCGCCAAACGGGTGATATTCAATTCACGAATCTTTGCACGGGCACGGCGCGCACGGCGAAGACGAGATAACTTCTTATCGCTCATAACCTAGGCCCTACTTTTTCTTGGCTTCTTTACGCAGTACTTGCTCGTCCGAGTAACGAACACCCTTACCTTTATAAGGCTCTGGTGCACGAATAGAACGGATCTCAGCAGCAACTTGACCAAGCAATTGCTTGTCAGCGCTTTTAAGTACAATTTCAGTCTGGCTCGGGGTTTCTACCGTTACACCTGCAGGCAGAGAGTAATTAACGGGATTTGAATAACCCAAAGACAGGTTTACAGTGTTACCTTCTGCTTTAGCACGATAACCTACACCAACAAGTGTCAGCTTTTTCTCAAAGCCTTGACTTACACCGATCATCATATTGTTGACCAGTGCGCGGGTTGTTCCTGCTAATGCATCTGACTGCTTGGCACCATCACGCGGAGCGAAGGTCAGGACGTTATTATCCTGTTTCACTTCTACATTCGGGTGAATTTCGAGCGCCAACGTACCCTTGCCACCTTTTACGGAGAGACTTTGGCCATTCAGGCTTACAGTCACCGCGGCTGGTACTTCAACCGGACTTTTTGCAACTCGTGACATGACGATTTCCCAATTAGAATACTGTGCAGAGGACTTCGCCACCCACGCCAGCGGCGCGTGCAGCACGATCAGTCATTACACCTTTACTGGTAGAAACAATTGCGATTCCTAAGCCACCGCGAACGGTAGGAAGCGCAGTTTTACCGGCATAGTTACGCAAGCCAGGACGGCTTACACGGTCAAGCTCAGCAATTACCGGCTTGCCTTCGAAATATTTCAATTCAATGGTTAACTCTTGTTTAGCACCTTCGCTAATTGAGAAACCACTAACGTAACCCTCATCAGAGAGTACTTTTGCCACGCTGATCTTCAACTTGGAAGATGGCATGGTTACAGTTGCTTTACCCACTTGTTGCGCATTACGAATGCGGGTCAGCATATCTGCCAACGGATCTTGCATGCTCATCAGATTCTGCTCCTAAAATTAAGCCGAGGCTTACCAGCTGGCTTTAACCAAGCCGGGGACATCACCGCGCATGGCCGCTTCACGCAACTTGTGACGGCACAAGCCGAATTTGCGATAAACACCATGAGGACGACCAGTTACACGGCAACGATTACGTTGACGAGATTTGCTGGCATCACGAGGCATTTTTTGAAGTTTGATTTGCGCTTCCCACACTTGCTCTTCAGTAGACGCGGGATTAACAATTGTCGCCTTCAGCTCTGCGCGTTTAGCGGCATATTTTTTCTCGATCTGAGCACGCTTGACTTCACGTGCAATCATAGATTTCTTCGCCATGACGTAACCCTTAGCCTTTGAACGGGAAGTTGAACGCTTTTAACAGCGCACGACCTTCTTCGTCTGTCCGCGCAGTAGTGGTGATACAAATATCCAGACCACGGAGTTTATCAACTTTATCGTAGTCGATTTCCGGGAAGATAATTTGCTCGGTAACACCCATAGAGAAGTTACCACGACCGTCGAACTGCTTCGGGCTGATTCCGCGGAAGTCACGAATACGAGGAATCGCAATCGAAATCAAACGATCCAGGAACTCATACATACGCTCTTGACGCAGAGTTACTTTACAACCGATCGGCCAACCATCACGAATCTTGAAGCCCGCAATTGATTTACGCGCATTAGTCACAACAGCTTTCTGACCAGAAATCTTAATCAGGTCATTCACTGCGTTCTCAAGCACTTTTTTGTCACCTACCGCTTCACCTACACCCATATTCAAAGTGATCTTGGTAATGCGAGGCACTTCCATTACATTCGCCAAGCCCAACTCTTCTTTGAGTTTGGGGGCGATTTCTTTGCTGTATAGATCTTTGAGCCTAGCCATGTCTAATTACGCCCCTACGGCTTCGCCATTGGATTTGAAAACACGAACTTTGTCGCCGTTTTCAAGGATCTTGAAGCCGACGCGATCAGCTTTCTTGGTTGCCGGATTGAAAATAGCAACGTTGGAAGCGTGAATGGAGGCTTCTTTCTCAACAATCCCACCAGCCACACCCAGTTGCGGGTTAGGTTTCTGGTGCTTTTTGATCATGTTAATGCCTGAAATAATCAAACGATCATCAGCCAATACGCGTAATACCTTCCCACGCTTGCCCTTGTCGCGACCGGCGATAACAATCACTTCGTCATCACGTTTAATCTTACGCATTTGTCTGCCCTCGATTCTCTGCTTGGCCCGGTTACTTAAAGTACTTCAGGTGCAAGAGAAATGATTTTCATAAATTTCTCGCCACGCAACTCACGAGTTACCGGTCCGAAAATACGGGTACCAATCGGAGCATCCTGGTTGTTCAGCAGTACGGCAGCATTATCGTCAAACTTGATTAATGAACCGTCTTGTCGACGAACACCTTTTTTGGTGCGCACGACAACTGCCTTCATTACTTGGCCCTTCTTCACCTTACCGCGAGGAATTGCTTCCTTAACGGTAACTTTGATGATGTCGCCCACGGATGCATAGCGACGGTGGGAGCCGCCAAGAACCTTGATGCACATGACACGGCGAGCGCCGCTATTGTCAGCAACATCTAAGTAACTTTCTGTTTGAATCATCGTCCGTCTCCGAAACTTATAAAGTCGCTGAGATCAATTAGATCTCGGTAGCGCGCTCTTCAATATTGACTAAAGTCCAAGTCTTGGTTTTTGACAGTGGACGAGACTCAGCAACGGTAACAATGTCGCCAATTTTGCATTCATTGTTTTCATCGTGAGCTTTCAGCTTTGATGACTTGGTCGTGTACTTGCCATAAACTTCATGCTTAACACGACGCTCAATCAGCACAGTGATGGTTTTATCCATCTTGTCGCTAACGACCTTACCGGTCAATGTACGAGCCTGGTTAGTAGCCTGAGTCATCGTTAGTTACCTGCCTTTTGTTTAAGCACTGTCTTAATGCGAGCGATATCTTTACGAGTCTTCGCCAACAAGTGAGATTGTCCTAACTGACCAGTAGCAGCTTGCATACGCAGCTTGAACTGCTCTTTCAATTGAGCCAACAGTGCGCCATTCAGTTCTTCGACGGACTTTTCGCGGAGTTCTGAAGCTTTCATCACATCACCGAACGTTTTACAAATGTTGTAGTAATAGGCAATTTAGCCGCTGCAAGAGAGAAGGCTTCACGAGCTAACTCTTCGCTCACGCCATCCATTTCATAAAGAACCTTGCCAGGACGAATTTGTGCCACCCAGTATTCCACGTTACCCTTACCTTTACCTTGACGAACTTCCAAGGGCTTTTCGGTAATTGGTTTATCCGGGAATACACGAATCCAGATCTTTCCACCACGTTTTACGTGACGAGTCATCGCACGACGAGCCGCTTCAATTTGGCGAGCAGTTATGCGACCGCGACCAGTTGCTTTCAAGCCAAAATCACCAAAACTCACTTTGGAGCCGCGCTGGGCCAGGCCGCGGTTGCGACCTTTCATTTGCTTGCGAAACTTTGTACGCTTTGGTTGTAACATTTTGCGTACTCCTTACTTGGCTTTTGCAGGTTTTTTCTTGGATGCTGCTTCGGCTTCTACCACTTCGCCGATAACCTCACCTTTGAAAATCCAGACTTTTACACCGATGATGCCGTAGGTTGTGCTCGCTTCGGCAGTTGCGTAATCGATGTCCGCACGCAATGTGTGCAACGGCACACGACCTTCACGATACCATTCACTACGAGCGATCTCGGCACCACCCAAGCGACCACCCACCTGGATTTTGATACCTTCTGCACCCTGACGCATAGCATTCTGTACAGCGCGTTTCATTGCGCGACGGAACATCACACGACGCTCCAATTGTTGAGCAACGCTTTGTGCTACCAGAGCCGCATCCAGATCAGGCTTGCGAATTTCTTCGATATTGATATGGACTGGAACGCCCATTTGCTTGCTGATTTCAGCGCGCAACTTATCAACATCTTCGCCTTTCTTGCCGATCACAATTCCCGGACGAGCGGTATGAATTGTGATTCTCGCCGTATTAGCCGGACGCTCAATATCGACGCGACTGACAGATGCGCTGGCAAGCTTTTCCTGAATGTACGAACGTACTTTCAAGTCTATATTCAGTTTGTCGGCGTACTGGGTACCATCGGCATACCAAACAGAGGTGTGCTTTTTAATGATCCCCAGACGAATACCGTTCGGATGTACTTTCTGACCCATAACGCCTGCTCTCTTACTAGTCGGCTACTTTAACGGTGATGTGACAAGTGCGTTTCACAATGCGGTCAGCACGGCCTTTGGCGCGAGGCTTGATGCGCTTCAGACTGGTACCTTCACCCACATAAATTGTCGACACTTTCAACTCGTCAACATCAGCGCCTTCGTTATGCTCTGCGTTTGCAATTGCAGATTCGAGCACTTTCTTGATTATTGCGGCACCCTTTTTAGTACTGAAGGCCAGAATATCAAGAGCGTCTTCAACGCCTTTACCGCGAATTTGATCGGCTACCAAACGCGCTTTCTGCGCCGACAGACGAGCACCGCTTAGTTTTGCTGATACTTCCATCGTATTACCTCGTAGGCACTTTTAGCGCTTAGCGCTTTTTAGCTTTCTTATCTGCAGCATGACCGCGGTATGTGCGGGTAGCTGCAAACTCGCCAAGTTTGTGACCAACCATTTCTTCGTTGACCAGGACCGGCACGTGTTGACGTCCATTATGAACAGCCAAAGTCAAACCCACCATCTCCGGCATAATCATGGAACGGCGCGACCAGGTTTTAATTGGACGACGATCATTACCTGCGATCGCTGCTTCGACCTTCTTAATCAGGTGAAGATCGATAAAAGGACCTTTTTTCAGTGAACGTGGCACTGTTGTTTCCTCACTCAGCTGTTAAGTCGACGCTTACTTCTTGTCGCGACGACGAACAATCATCTTATCGGTGCGCTTGTTTTTGCGCGTTTTGTAACCCTTGGTTGGGATACCCCATGGTGAAACCGGATGACGACCACCAGAAGTACGACCTTCACCACCACCGTGCGGGTGATCAACCGGGTTCATCGCAACACCGCGCACAGTTGGACGAACACCACGCCAGCGAGTAGCACCCGCCTTGCCCAGTGAACGCAAGTTGTGTTCGCTGTTGGAAACTTCGCCCAAAGTAGCACGACACTCACTCAATACTTTGCGCATTTCACCACTACGCAAACGCAAGGTGGCATACGCACCCTCACGAGCAACCAACTGAGCAGACGCACCTGCTGAGCGAGCAACTTGTGCTCCCTTACCAGGCTTCAGCTCAACACAGTGAACCACGCTACCTAACGGGATATTGCGAATTGGCAACGCATTGCCAACTTTGATAGAAGCGGCATCACCTGACTCAATCTTGTCTCCGGCAGACAAACCTTTCGGAGCAATGATGTAGCGACGCTCACCATCTGCGTAGCACACCAGCGCAATATACGCAGTACGGTTTGGATCGTACTCAATACGCTCAACAACTGCCGGAATGCCATCTTTGTTACGACGAAAATCAATCACACGATAATGCTGTTTGTGACCACCACCCACATGACGGGTAGTGATACGACCTGCATTATTACGGCCACCACTTTTGGATTTCTTTTCCAACAGCGGCGCGTAGGGTTCACCCTTATGCAAATCAGGGTTCACCACACGGACGACAAAGCGGCGACCGGGCGAGGTTGGTTTACTTTTTACAATAGCCATTGCAACGATCCCCTTACTCAGCTACCGCAAAGTCGATTTCTTGACCTTGCTCAAGACGTACATAAGCCTTCTTCCAATCGCTCTTTGCGCCAACTCCGTAGCGGGTACGCTTGGTTTTGCCTTTAACATTCAGCACTCTTACGCTTTCAACTTTGGCGTTAAAAAGTGACTGAATAGCGGCTTTAATTTCAAGCTTGCTCGCACTCGGCAGCACCTTGAAAACAACTTGGTTACTAGCATCGCCAGCTGCTGCGGCTTTCTCGGAAACCACTGGACCTAGCAACACTTTGTACAGGCGTTCTTGGTTCATCCCAGGATCTCCTCAAATTTTTTCAGAGCAGGAACAGTAACAACAACTTTATCGAAACGAATCAAGCTGACTGGATCAACACCTTGCACATCACGCACGTCAACTTTGTGCAGATTGCGAGACGCAAGAAACAGGTTTTCACTCATTTCCTCTGTCACGATCAACGCTTCTGACAGATCATACTGAGCCAACTTTTGAACCAAACTCTTTGTTTTCGGAGCATCAACATCGAAGCTCTCAACAACAACCAGACGATCCTGACGGTTCAGCTCAGACAAAATGCACTGCAGCGCTGCACGATACATTTTCTTGTTAAGCTTTTGATCATGGTTGCGCGGCTTGGCAGCAAAGGTGACACCACCTGAACGCCAGATCGGGCTGCGAATAGTACCCGCACGCGCACGACCAGTACCTTTTTGACGCCAGGGCTTTTTACCACCACCAGAGACTTCAGCACGAGTCAACTGCGCCTTCGTCCCCTGACGAGCACCAGCCATGTAAGCAACAACAGCCTGATGAACCAGATCCTGATTAAACTCTCTACCGAAAGCCACCTCGGATACATTTAATGTACCTTTAGCGCCACCGGGTGTAACAATATTTAATTCCATCGTCGATTCCTCTCGGATACTTAAGCGTTGTTGCGCGCTTTAACAGCTGGACGCACAATCACATCGCCACCTGGCGCACCAGGGATAGCACCCTTGACCAAAAGCAGATTACGCTCAACGTCGACCCGAACCACTTCGAGATTCTGAACAGTTACCTGCTCAGCACCCATGTGACCAGTCATTTTTTTGCCTTTGAAGACACGACCCGGGGTTTGACACTGACCAATAGATCCAGGAACACGGTGCGAACGCGAGTTGCCGTGAGTAGCATCTTGCATACCGAAGTTCCAACGCTTGACGGTACCGGCATAACCCTTACCTTTAGAGGTGCCTGTAACATCAATCTTTTGACCAGCCACGAAGGTCTCAACAGTAATCTGAGAACCCACTTCGAAAGCTTCTTGAGAGTCGTTACGCAATTCCCACAGGCCACGACCTGCCTCAGCATTCGCTTTGGCAAAATGACCAGCTTCGGACTTGGTAACACGGGAGGAGCGACGAGAACCAATAGTCACCTGAACAGCAGAGTAACCATCGGTTTCTACATTCTTAACCTGAGTGACGCGGTTGGGCTCAACCTCAATCACGGAGACAGGAATGGATAAACCATCATCGGTAAATATGCGAGTCATGCCGCTCTTGCGGCCGACAATACCAATCGTCATTTTACTAACCTCTTAGTGTACGGGGCTTTTACCCGCTATGGCCGCCCATTTCAGAGCGTTACACAGTCATGCGACCCTATGCCGCATGACTTAAAACATTTACTTAGCCGAGACTAATTTGAACTTCAACACCTGCAGCCAGATCCAGCTTCATCAAGGCGTCTACAGTTTTTTCAGTAGGCTCAACAATATCCAGCAAACGCTTATGTGTACGAATCTCGTACTGATCACGCGCATCTTTATTAACATGCGGAGAAATCAATACAGTGAAGCGCTCTTTACGAGTCGGCAGCGGAATCGGACCACGAACCTGAGCACCTGTACGCTTTGCTGTTTCAACAATCTCTTGAGTAGAGGCGTCGATAAGCTTGTGATCGAAAGCCTTCAGGCGAATCCGAATGCGTTGATTCTGCATGTGAACCGAACTCCAAATGTTATTAAAGAACAACCTTGCTTGCTGACGCAGAAAGCACCCCAGCAAAAGGAGGCGCAATCTTAATGATCAGCACACAAGCTGTCAACAGGGATAATTTAAAAAGATAAAGATATTTAACAGCACAAACCCGATAGCGTAGCGATCAGACAAAAGCCTCTGCCACTATTGCACGACGAGACGCACCAGCAACAAAAAATACCGAGCTCAACCCGCAATTTAACGCCCCGAATCTATCGTCACCCCATACAATCATCGGGAAAAGCTATCAACTTATCCGATATTCCCTCCAGATAAAAAAAGACGCCTCAATGAGGCGCCTTTTTTGAGAGAAGGTTGCTTACTGAATGATCTTGGCAACGACACCAGCACCGACAGTACGGCCACCTTCACGAATCGCGAAGCGCAGACCTTCTTCCATCGCAATCGGGTGAATCAGCGTCACCGCCATCTGGATGTTGTCACCTGGCATAACCATCTCTACACCTTCCGGCAACTCACAGGCACCAGTTACGTCCGTGGTACGGAAGTAGAACTGCGGACGGTAGCCCTTGAAGAACGGCGTATGACGACCACCTTCCTCTTTGGACAGCACGTACACTTCTGCCTGGAACTTGGTATGCGGTGTCACTGAACCTGGCTTACACAATACCTGGCCACGCTCCACTTCATCACGCTTGGTACCACGCAACAACACACCAACGTTTTCACCGGCACGACCTTCATCAAGCAGCTTGCGGAACATCTCCACACCGGTACAGGTGGTCTTGATGGTTTCTTTCAGACCAACGATCTGAATCTCTTCACCCACCTTGATAACACCACGCTCTACCCGACCGGTTACTACCGTACCGCGACCAGAGATGGAGAATACGTCTTCTACCGGCATCAGGAAGGGCTGGTCAATGGCGCGAACCGGCTCAGGAATGTATGCATCCAGAGACTCAACCAGTTTCTTCACGGCGCTGGTGCCCAGACCGTTCTCATCTTCACCATTCAGCGCCATCAGCGCAGAGCCGGCAATGATCGGGGTGTCATCACCCGGGAAGTCGTAGTTGCTCAGCAACTCACGCAGTTCCATCTCAACCAGTTCCAGCATTTCGTTGTATTCGTCGGTACCTACACCGCCACAGTCTTCAGCCAGCAGGTCAGCCTTGTTCAGGAAGACCACAATGTAGGGAACGCCTACCTGACGGGACAACAGGATGTGCTCACGGGTTTGCGGCATCGGACCGTCAGTCGCACCACACACCAGGATAGCGCCGTCCATCTGGGCCGCACCGGTGATCATGTTTTTTACATAGTCGGCGTGACCCGGGCAGTCGACGTGCGCATAGTGGCGTGTCGGCGAATCGTATTCAACGTGCGAGGTATTGATGGTAATACCGCGCGCCTTCTCTTCCGGTGCATTGTCGATACCATCAAATGCTACCGCTGAACCACCCCAGGTTTCTGCACACACGCGGGTCAGCGCTGCAGTCAATGTGGTTTTGCCGTGGTCAACGTGACCAATGGTGCCCACGTTGACGTGGGGCTTGTTACGTTCAAACTTTTCCTTCGCCATTGCGAGCGCCTCCTCAGACTATATATATGAAATAAAACGCAATCAGTTGTGAAAAACCAAATACACAGACAAAAAACAGCCGCGAGAGCATGGACTCCCGCAGCAGATATGGAGCTCAAGAGCAGATTTGAACTGCCGACCTCACCCTTACCAAGGGTGTGCTCTACCAACTGAGCTACTTGAGCCGAAACCTTGCCATGAGGCAAAATCTGGAGCGGGTAGCGGGAATCGAACCCGCGTCATCAGCTTGGAAGGCTGAGGTTCTACCATTGAACTATACCCGCCGAACCCGCCCGACTTACGCCAGATTTAAACCTGTAACCTGACGATCAATCTTGCCTCACCACCGAATACGGGAATCTACATCACTACTCAGCGGCGTTTGCCAACACAGGAAGTCAGCTGGAATATGGTGCAGGGGGGTGGATTCGAACCACCGAAGCTCACGCGTCAGATTTACAGTCTGATCCCTTTGGCCGCTCGGGAACCCCTGCCAAAAACAGCCGGCATTTTCAGGCCGACCCGAACCACTGTCAACTTATTTTTTTCAACAAATTCACAGAGTTACGAATAAGTCATGCTTAAAAATGGAGCTGGCGAGAGGAATTGAACCCCCGACCGGCTGATTACAAGTCAGCTGCTCTACCTACTGAGCTACGCCAGCTTTTAAAACCACGACTTATTGTGGAGGCGGGATTCTAGTGAAAGTTTTAACCGCGCGCAACACCCAGACAGAAATTTTGTCTTTTTTCGAGGCCCGGCTGCTGATTCAGCAAATCTACCCAAACCGCAGCGTCTATTTTTTCCGCTTCACCGGGCGCGAGTGTTACCCAGGTTTCGTTATGCGTGCGCTCAACTTCGCGTAGTTCTGGTTGATATCCTTGCATACGGATTTCTTCAAGGCGCGCCTGCGCGGCTGATTGATCATTAAACATGCCGAATGAAATACCGTTTGCCAGCTCACCTGAAGGAATGATGTAACTATCAATATTTTTAGACTGAATTTCATACAATCGACGCAATGCCTCTTTCTCAGACATTTCCGGACGCAGGTAGACCCAATATGCGACGCTGTCCGGCACTTCAACGGAGGTGATCGCTGCATGGGCATCCATCGCTGCCAGTCGCTCCACAAGGTATTCGGCGTGAAGCAGTTGCGCATACGGCCCAACCATCGTGCACATTTCGCTATTACTTGCTGAAGGGTTTCTCGATGAACTTTTATTTGCACCCGCTTTTTCCGTCAATATGTCACGCTCTGCCTCGCTGAGCATTTTTAACGAAGCACCACTTAAAGCGCGCGCAGGAGGCGCAGCACTTGATCTGGCAGGCTCGTCAGGCCCTACAAATAATTGCATCAAAAGAACAACAATGTTGATGCCCAACAACGATAAGCAAATTGAACGCATAGTTAACGCATCCCCATAAAACAAAAATTAATCGGCGGAAAATATTAATTCCAGACCATCTAGCACCAGATCAGGCACAAACACTGCCGTATTAAAGAATTTCGCCAGCAGGGATCCATCCCCGCCAGTGAACAAAAGCGCAGGAGGAAAGGCCGAGTTTTCGATTAACGAAAGCTGCTGGATCGCCTGTTGAACCAAGCCGACCATCATAGCCAGCTGGGCGGCAGCAACAGCAGAGACCGTATCCCGGCCTGGAGCGAGGCCAGTTGACATCACCCCACCCTGCACTTTCACGCCTTGCGTGTTGATGGACAAAGCGCGCTGCATAGCGGCGATACCCGGTGCAATATAACCGCCGTGATGAACCCCTTGTTGATCCAGCAAATCCACAGTGATCGCACTGCCGCAATCAACCACCACACAAGAGCCATTCACTCGCGTATAACTGGCAAGCATCGCTAACCATCGATCAACACCGAGGCGCTCCGGAAAAGCATATCCATTGGTTACTCCAGCGCATTTGCTTTCGGCCCTGGCAAAACGAGGCATAACACCGAATTCTTTTACTGCCCAATCAGCAAATGTCCTATCTTGCGCTTCGCCCAGCACGCTAACGATAAAAATGTGCTGAATGGATTGGCCGGCCAATATACTCGAAAGTGAGGAATAAACTTCATCATTGGGAATAGCACCGTGCGCTACATCACGACGATCTTCTCGCAATCGCCATTTAAGACGCGTATTGCCCCGGTCAATTTGCAATATCATGGCGCACCCCTCAAGGAAACCTCACCGCCATGGAATAATGTCTCGCCCTCTTCCGTGCGTAAACGCAAGGCACCCGATGCATCCACACCCAGCATTCGACCAGTAACAACAGATTTTGCAGTATGAAGCTCTACCGTCTGATCGGCGAAAATATTTAGCGACTCCCATCGCTCGCGATAGGCAATAAATTTTTGGTCTGCATAATGATGCAGGAGAGGCAATAAATGGGATAACAAGGTCGCAACTAAATCATTGCGTGAGACTTCCCGATCAAGGTTGGTCTCCGTCTGGATTGTTTCAACATCAACCCATGGCTGATCAATAGCTAGCGCGCTGGATTTCGGCATCGAGACATTTATTCCGATGCCGACCACCACTTGACAAAGACCAGCCGGGTCACCTGTCATCTCCAGCAATATGCCAGCCAATTTGCGTTGCCTCCACAGCACGTCGTTTGGCCACTTTAACTGTATGCCGGCGATTCCCAATTGCCCCAATGCTTCAGCAATGACAACGCCGACGGCCAAACTTAATCCTTCCAACGCAGCAGCACCATTGAAATTCCATAACAGGGACAGGTAAATATTTTTACCAAAGGGACTGATCCAGTGGCGCCCGCGCCGCCCCTTACCTGCGGTTTGTTGTTCTGCCAGGTAAACATAACCATTTTCATGATTCATGGCTTGCTGCATGACGTAGTTGTTGGTGGAGTCAATGACTGTGTGAATATCGAGTTCGCGCAATAGCTTTGACGCGTCCGGTGAAAGTTGTGACTCAATATATCCGGCATTCAACAAATCCAGCCCATCAGGCAAACGGTAGCCTTTGCCCTTGATGGATTCCAATGAAATACCGAGTCCTTCAAGTTTTTGCAGTTGCTTCCATACGGCCGTGCGGCTCAGGTTCAATATTTCGCCCAACTCTTGTCCGGAATGAAATTGCCCATCGGCCAGCAGCTGTAGAATTCGCTGCAGAGAATCATCATTCATAAAGAGCCCCTTGCTCAACCCTCGTACCATTTTTCACATAGCAGCGTTGATAGCGGTTTCCCAAGCTCGTAAGAATGTCGTAACCCAACGCCCCCGTCAGAACGGTCCACCTGTCGACGGTTAGTTCATTGTTTAACACATGAATTACGCTGTCCTTATCTGCACTAGCCGTTGAGACATCAAAAATAGTGGTATCCATAGATATACGTCCCACCACAGGGACGTGATGATGGCCAATCATACCGAAGCCCTGCCGACCAATGGTGCGGTGCAAGCCATCAGCGTATCCGCCAGCAACAACGGCAAGCCGCGCTGGCGGAGAGACCGTGACTGTTGCTCCGTAGCCGATGCTGGCGTCCTCTGATAACTGACGAATTTGGAGAATAGGTAAAGCCAGGCGCAAGACCGGTTTAACTGGCGAAGGCTCTAGTGGTTGAGGATTCACGCCATAAAGTGCTGCACCTGGTCGCACAAGATCAAAATGCCAAGCTGGGCCGAGATAAATGCCGGAGGAATTAGCCAAACTGAAACGCGCCTCAGGCAATAGCTGCCGGGATACACTCACCAACGCCTGAAACTGAATCAACTGATAGCTATTCAAAGGATGTTCCGGTTCATCGGCACAAGCCAAGTGGCTCATTATCAAGGCCGGGCGAAGCGATTGTAGCTCTTCGCCGGATGCCAGCAATGCCGACCATTCCTGAATATCCAGGCCGAGGCGGTTCATGCCCGTATTGATTTTAATCGCACACGGGGGCGAACTATCCCACTCCTGGGTATATGCCAGCCAACGCCGAATATCCTCCAGAGAAAACAAGACCGGCGAAAGATGATTGCGCAAGAATAATCGTTCTGCACCAGGCCGGACTCCGCCCAATACATAAACCCGCGCATCCGGTTTCAGATACTGACGTGCGGCCATTGCCTCTTCCAGCGTGGCCACAAAAAACTCCCGGCAACCTGCTTGATAAAGTGTCGGGCCCACATAAGCTGCCCCCAGTCCATATGCATTGGCTTTAATGACTGCGGCAGCAGAGGTCTTGCCAGAAAGCTGGTTATTGATCGTGCGCCAATTCGCCTCAATGGCAGATAAATCTATAGTCAATATACCCGTTGATGATTTCATAAATCCGCACACCTCGCTCACATGCCGAAGCATCTAAACAAAGTTGGTGCTAGAAATCTATCCAGACGATAAAGAATATTTCGGGAAGGCAGAGGCTGTAGCTACGCGAATCAAAAAAATCCTGTAGCCCTATCTGGACTACAGGATTTTAAGCGCAATCAATCGGATCTATTTGGCAGGAAATTGGTAAAGCGTGTAATACGCCTCCAGGGAGTGGGCCGCCTCAGCGCCGTAAAGCGCAGTCGCATTTAAAGCAAAATGGTATACCCGGGCAGTTTGCTGTGGATGAACCTCGGGCTGTTTCGTTGATGCCAACTGCACAACAAGAGAGGTCTTGTCATCCGACCATGTCAGACCCGCTATTGACTCCTGCCGTTCGTCCATAACTTCAGAACCATAGTCGGGTGCATCACGGTATACCCAGGAGGAGACTTTTAATTGTTCCAATAGGCTTGCTGAGTCCGGCGCCGTCAGCACAGGCTTGGTAAATGTAATCTCGAAGCCGTTGGTTCGGGCAGAAACCTTGAATATGCTTGCTGGCAGCGCTTTGCTGCTCCGCACAATGCGTTGCAAACTGGCCACATGTCCACCTTTTGCTTGCCAGCCACGTCCGGTTTGTCCTAATAACAAACTTCCATCCGCCAAAAACACCGGTCTCATCACGCCGGATTCAAGGCCTGTGGCAAAAGGAATAACCACCCCCTGCTCTATGCCATCTACCGTTTCTGTTATCACCCGCAGTAAGTTGGACTGCGTTTGATCACCGATAAACATATGACCGGTGAAGGGACCGAAACGGCCATCTGTGGTATCCCAAACCGGGTGCCCGGGCGAGTTGGCAACCCGGTTCTGAGGCAGCAAAACAACCGCTTTTTCTCGTTTGTCTCGCACCTTTTCCCAGGCAATCTCCGGTGAGTCAGGAGTCATTCCCGGCAAATCCACCAAACCGGATGGATGTCCGTAGAATGCCTCTTTTTTCAGGACAAAGATTTTGGAGGTTGCAACAAACTCTCCCTGGTTATCGGAATACCATAAACGACCATCCGGGGCTTTCGCGATACCTGCCGGACTGCGTAGACCGTTCGCCCACAAATCATATTTACCTTCAGGAGTGACACGGATAGCCCAGCCACTTAAACCTCCGGTCGTACCCATGTACATGCCATCGGCTTTATAGACTGCCTCATCAGTATGAGACAGGTTCAGTGTAATGTAGTAGGCACCGTCCACACCTCGGGCAGGGCCATGCATGTAGGCATGGTAGTTTCCATGATAACTGTGCGCATCAAATAATGTTTCAAATGTATCGGCGCGGCCATCACGATTAGTGTCAGTGATGCGAGTCAACTCCGCCTTTTGACCCACCACCAACTGCAAACCTTTTTTATCTTCGATTATCACACCCAGGCTATCGAAAACACCTTCCGCAAACAATTGCCATTCACCTTTCACGATACGCCATATACCTGCTGTACGCGTCGCGACAACAATGGTGCCGTCGTCCGCAACAGCTAAGCCCAGCGCTTCAAATAATTGCTCTCTGCCGTAGTTGTCGCGCGGAGGTAAATAGCTTTCTATTCTATAACCCTCTGGCAACTCCGCGCTGGCAGGAATAATTTGTAGCTTTTGTTTTTGATAGTTAAAGTCAGATGGTGACGGACGCCAGCTTGATGCAGCCACTCTCAATTTGGCTTTTAGGACGATGTCTTTACTGGTTTTTGCAGGAATAGTCCATGTTGCCTGAGCACTACCCGATCCAGGCTTGATGTCGCCGGCAGAGGCTTGAGCTTCGAGCAATACATCTGTATTGATTGCAAACGTTTGTGCAGTTGTAAATTTACCGCGGAGATGAATCTCTGTTTCGCCGCTTGCAGCGATGCGAGTTTCCATTGCAATGATATTCTTCCCTACACGGTATCGAAATTGCGGAAGCGATTCTGGTGAAGCTGAATTGCGCTCATACCCGAGAAATTGTGCATCAATGGATTTTAATCGCTCAAGATGATCCTGTTTGCTGTACAAAGACTCCGCTATCGTCTCCGTATCATTAAACACAGCCTCTTTAAATGAAAAATCTATTAATTGTTCTTTATCGTTCATAGGTGCCAGCAAGAAGCCAGCCCGCCCCATCTCCAGCACCTGACTCTCATAGCCGGTTTTCAATCCGCGTCCACCCCGGTTTTTGAGCTCACCGGACACGTCAAGAAAACCACCTTGCCATATTTTAGCGATGGCTAGCAGGCGAGGGTCAAAGGTGTAATTAATGCCATTGGTTTGCCCCACATGAATCGCTCTCCCGGAAACACCCTCCATTGGACCACGCTGGATGCGCGTTTGATCATCAACCAGCAGTTGTAGATCATCCTTTAGCGGGTCATATTTAGCCGGCCCCTCTTTGGTCACCAGAAGAGTAATCGGCCCTTGATCTTGAAGTGGATTAAGCGTGGCCAGATAAGCATTGATTGCATCAACCTGTTTATCTGAAACAGATTGATCCGAGTAAGGAGGCATGATCGGCAAATAAGCCTCACCGACGGAGGCGCCCGTTTCCGCCACAGCTCTTTGAGCAGCGGGCTCACGAATACTTTTTAACAAATAATTACGATTCGCTTTAATGGTAAAGCGGCGGTTGTCTTTACCCTCAATAACCTCTCGATCTCGCGGTACTCGCTTAAATAAACCGAATAAATTGGGACCGCTTTTAACGGACGGATCGTTCTCTTTAATCGCATGGCAGGAAGCGCATCCCAGTGAATGGAATGTTTCATTTCCCATGGCAACCAGGTCTGTTAAACCGTCAACATTGGTTTTTTGGCCGCTCGAAGCCGGCACTTTAACCGCCTCGAAATCCGCATGCTTTATATCCAGATTCTTAAGCGCAACCGCACCTTCAAGATTTCTAATAACTAAAGGACCGTATTGATCTTCCCAGCCATATTTACTGGTTTGGCCAACACCATTTGCCAGAGTGTTTTGCTGAATTACTAAACCATTCAATTTGATTTCAATGAATAGCGCATCTTCAACTTTATTACGCGCATCATCAAACCGGGGTGCTCTAAACTTGACATCCAGACGTTGCCACTCACCGGCCGGTTTGGCTGCATCTAACAACGGCGCGACACCTTCCCCATTTGCACCACGAACATCTAACCCGCCCGCACTCAGGGGCGTTAAGACTTTTGAATTTGAAATCCCTGCGAGATTTATTGCGTAACGGCCCTGAAGGTAGACCTGTGCTCGAGCATCTTCTGCCAGCATAAATTCAAAACTGAGTTGACTATCAGCAAAAAACGTACTGGAAATGAGATCATCCTCTTCCGTCGTATTTTTAAGTAAAACAGAAGCTGACTTACCATCAACAACACTTAATTGTTTGGCATCTTTTGCAAGAACAACCGAGTCGACATGCTGCCAATGCGTAGTAGGCTTGAATAAATCACCGATGTCAGATTGATATTCAGCGAAGACACTTGTGAATGGCAGTACAGTTAAAAGCAGAAATAATAATTTAAAACGAAAGAACATAAGCACCCCTGCATTGAAAATCTGCACTGCAGATTCTCAATGGCTGCGTAATATTTATGATAAAGGAGGGAGAGTTAAAGTTTTCTGACCCAGATATTTCTGAAGCTTACCGGGTTTCCATGATCCTGAAGACGCAATGGAGCACAACCGTGGGCCTCATAGGGTGGCTGTCCAATCCAGGAGGTCGGCCCCTGAATTTCAACATGGTCTTGCACCAATACACCATTATGCAAGACAGTGACATACGCAGGTTTAATCAAAGTACCCTCTTCATCAAACCGCGGGGAACGAAAAATAATATCGTAGTTTTGCCAAACATCAGGGCCGCGCGAAGCGTTAGCTAAGGGTATGGACTGTTTATAAACTGATGCGGCCTGGCCATTGGGGTATGTTTCGTTCTTGTATGAATCAAGAATTTGAACCTCGTAGCGTTCCTGCAAAAAAACGCCGCTATTACCACGCCCCTGCCCTTCCAGCCCCCGGGTTTCTTTTGGTGATTTCCATTCAATATGCAGTTGGATATCACAAAAAGTCTCCTTTGTTCTTATGTCTCCTGTCTTAGGAGCAACGACCATTGCCCCCTTGTCAACGTGCCAACGCGCTGCACCACCATCCACACCTTGCCATTGATCAAGACTCTTTCCGTCAAAAAGCACTACAGCATCCGAGGGGGGATTCTTCTCCGATGTCGTAACAACCTTTGGAACAGGCTCCCAAACCTCCGTTTCTTGAGCCAACTCCCAAGGTTCTTTTTTTTCTTTAGCTGCAGCCTCAAACCCCAGGACAAAACAGCATAAGGAAACAATTGTCAGGACAGTATTTTTTTTTATCGTTTTTGCTTGCATAGGAATAAACTCTATTTTATGAATCTTAATGTTTGCAAAACTATAACATTGAACATCAAGGTCCGGAAAACGAGCCGGAGACAAGTCTATTTAAGATTTGTTAAGCAGTTATTTACTGAGGGATAGATTTTTACACATAAAAATATCTCAATGCATATCAATCACACGAGACATAGTCAATTTATTAGAATTATCTGATCCACAAAGAAAAAGCCCCGCCTGTGTATACAGACGGGGCTCGGGATTAAGAGCTTGACGATGACCTACTCTCACATGGGGA
>NZ_JBPYCU010000011.1:0-179366 GCF_051846955.1 Cellvibrio sp. ARAG 10.3 | reverse complement strand
AAGCATCAAACAGCATACTCACCACAAGCGGCCTGATGGGTTGCTTGTGGTGGTATCGGAGAGATGGTATCTACGGAGAGTGATTAACCCTGGCCGCGGGTGCGGTTGGCGTGGGGGCGGGCGTTTTCTTCGGTGAAGGCGATGATGGCGTCAGCGATATCTTTTTTGGTGGCGGCTTCAATACCTTCCAGGCCCGGCGACGAATTCACCTCCATCACCAGCGGGCCCCGGCTGGAGCGTAGCAAATCCACACCGGCGACGTGCAAGCCCATAGTCGTAGCCGCTTTGATCGCGGTGCGCCGTTCCGTGGGGGTGAGTTTGGTGATCCTGGCTGTACCGCCACGATGCAGGTTGGAGCGGAATTCACCTTCCTGCGCGGTGCGTTGCATGGCGGCCACGACCTTATTGCCGATCACAAAACACCGCACATCGCTGCCGCCGGCTTCCTTGATAAATTCCTGCACCAGAAATTCAGCGCGCAATTCGCGGAAGGCTTCGATCACACTCTCTGCCGCCTTGGGGGTTTCGGCCAGCACGATACCGCGACCCTGGGTGCCTTCACAGAGCTTCAGCACCAGCGGCGTGCCGCCCACCAGTTTGATCAGTTCCTTGGTGTCGTGAACGTTGTAAGCGAAGCTGGTCTTGGGCAAGCCCAGGCCTTTGCGTGAGAGCAATTGCAGGGCGCGCAGTTTGTCGCGCGAGCGGCCCAGTGCCACGGATTCTGTCAGGCAGTAAACCCCCATCATCTCGAACTGGCGAATCACTGCCAGGCCATAGTGAGTAACCGAGGCGCCGATGCGCGGAATAACCGCATCAAAATCTTCGAGTTTGTTGCCCATGTACCAGATCGCGGGGCTGGACGAGGTGATGTCCATGTAACACTTCAAAATATCGATGACATGCATCTCATGGCCGCGCTTAACCCCGGCTTCCACCAGGCGGCGGGTAGAGTACAAACGTCGATTGCGAGACAGTATGGCAATTTTCATAAAATGACCGAGGTAAATAAATTAGGGAGTTGTATTAAGGACTGTTACGCCGGGCGTAAGCACTGAGGCCGTGATTTACACGGGTGGTTCACTCTTGCTGCCGCCCAGGACAAAAGATTTGGCGCTGTCGACGACGTAACCCTGCCGCAGGGCGCTACGGCCCAGCAACATGCGAAAGCGCATATTTTCCCGGTCCGTCAGGGTAATTTCGATAGGAAACTGCCGGTCCTTGAGTTGAACGGTTGTTTCAATGACAAATCGCCACTCGCGATGCCCACCGGAATCGGTGACCTGCCGCCGGTCCTTGATCGGTGCCTCACATTCGATACTGCTGGTGGTACACCCTTGCAGGGGATGCAGCCCAAATCTCACCCAGGCTTCACCGTTCCGCTCAAATGGCGTGACGTAATAAGTGTGCAGGGCGCTGGTTTTGGCTCCGGTGTCCACTTTGACCTTAATTCGAGTGGCGTCAAAGCTGGTTAATGTAATCCACTCTCGCCAGCCGATCAGCTGTTGTTCTGTCGTGGCCACGGTTTCTCCTCATGGGTAGTGCGGTGTCTGCGTCGCCGTGCTGGGTGCGGTTTTTACTTGGCCAGGGGCGGTGGGTAAAATGAAAAATATTATTCGTCTCGACAAATTTTTTTTGCTTTGTTTGGCGTCATAGCTATGATAAATAGCGCGGGACAAACTGCCTGAACCGGTAAAAAGGTAGCGGCAGATGTCAATCGGCAGCCTACTTTTATGGCTGACATAGTCCCGGTTGTCGTTGTAGCAGTTGCGTTAACATCCCTTATCTGTCGATTCTGGAGTAGTTTTATGTCTGTCGATGAACATAGCCCTGCTGATGCTGATTTATTGAATGAAGTGATCGATATCGACGATGACGAGCAACCCAAGCTCACCGGTAAAGAAGCGAGCCAACATATGCTCGAAATGCGCCGTAAAATCGAAGACAGATTGGAGCGTCGCCGTCTCAAGGACCAACTTGGGTTTGATGATTTGTCCGAGCTGGATTTTTAATTAACCCACCCACCTTGTTATTCCGGCTAACTGGTTTGCCCGAACCCGCCGCGAACCAGTTAGCATGCATTTTCCCCCATCAACATCTCTGTTGCGGCTTTCTATTTGAGTGTCGCCAGCACGGGCGCTAATGCAGCGTCGTGTTCCCTGCCTGCTTTATAGACCAGATAAATGGGTTGCACAAAGCGCGGTGCGTCAGCTACCCGATAAAAGTCACGCCCGGCTAAAGCGAGGGTGGAGGGCAGATAGGCAGAGGCTGCGGCCTGTGCCATAAACTGGATACCCAGGGCGGCCTCTGTGGTGCGCAACCGAGGTTCAATGCCGGCGACGCGCTTGTGGTGAAATGCAGCGAAAGCCGCGCTCCATTCGATAAACAGATAAGGCGTGGATGGTGAGCTTGTTTCTGCCGAGCTCCACAGGGTCAATTCCTGTTCGGCAATCTTGATGGCGTGTAGCTCAGGGTGTTGCGGCAAGTCCAATACCACCGCCAGATCCAGTTGCTGGGCGAGGATCTGGGTAATCAATTCCAGGTGCGACAGCGACTCAACCGATAACCCCCGGCTGGCAGAGATGGATAACAGTGTCTGGATAAGCTCGGGCAGTTCGCACTGCCATACCGACGCTGTGGTGCCTATCGTCAAATGGGTTTCCGGCTCCAGCTTGATCGACAGGTCTTCCAGTGTCTCCGACCAGGCGCGCAGCAATTTTTTTGCATGGGGCAGCAGGCGTTCTCCTTCCGCCGTCATCTGGATATTGCCGCGAATACGGTGCAACAAGGTAACACCGAGCATTTGTTCCAACTGGCGAATCCGCGCACTGACCGCGGCGGGTGTCAGGAACAGGTTGTCAGCAGCGCGACCGAAGTGGCGTACCTGGGTGACTTCAATAAAGGTTTTAAGCAGTTCGATATCCATAGGCAGCACGTCAGGGCAATGGCACAGCCAGCGGAATGTACACCGACCCTCTGGACGAGGCAACGCGATTGTCCGCGCCTGTCAGATGAACTGGTGTGATGGACGATGGAAACAGGTGGGAAAACAAAAATGCATGGCCATAAAAAAATCCCCCTTGCGGGCAGCAAGGGGGATTTTTTTTACTAACACATTACAACTGATATTGACTGCGGTTTACCGGGGCATTGTCCTGTAACCACTTATCCACTTCCTGTACATCGGCCGGGGTCAGCATACCGGCGGCTTCACGCAGCTGAATGGTATTGATGATGTAGTCATACAACGCGGTCGCATAGTCACGACGTGCCTGATACAACTGACGTTGTGACTGGAGCACTTCCACCAGGTTACGCGTTCCCACTTCGTAACCGGATTGGGTGGCCTCCAACGCGCTCTGGCTGGACACGATGGCCTGCTTGCGCGCTTGCACGCGCGCGACCCCGGTCTCTACCGACAGATGCAAGGCGCGGGTGGATTGGATGATGCTGCGCTGGGTGCTGTTAAAGAGTTCCTGTGATTGCGTGGCTTGGGCGAAGGTCTGGCGACGCTCGGCCGATACTCTGCCACCGCTGAAGATGGGCACATTCAGGGTCACTGCCACCGTGGAGCCTTCGGTATTGTAATCCTGGGATACACCGTATCTTTCACCATCATCGTCATAATCGCTGTAACCCAGCGATGCCGTTACCGTGGGAAGATGGCCGGAACGTGCGCTTTTGGAGACTTGCCGCGCAGCCTCTGCGCCCAGGCGAGCAGCTTTAAGTGAGTAGTTATTCTTCAGTGAAAACTCAACCCACTCGTGGCGGTCAGCCGGTACGGGCTCAACAACCGGGAATTGTGGTGCCAGGGGAGCGATCCGTTCGTGGCTTTGGCCGGTCAGCACTTCCAGTGCTTCAAAATTGATATTCAAATTGCCGCGCGCTTCAAGGGTAGCTGCGGTTGCGCTGTCGAACGCGGCCTGGGCTTCGTGCACTTCAGTAATTGCCGTTAAGCCTACTTCAAAGCGTTGGCGGGTTTGTTCCAATTGATGGGACAAGGCATTCTCTTCTGCGATTGTGGCTTCCAATGTGTCTACTGCACGCAATACATTGAAGTAAGCTTCAGCGACACGAACGATCAGGCTTTGCTGATCAGCACCGAATTGTGCCTCGGCTTGTTCACTCAACTTTACGCCCTGCTTATAGGTGTACCAGGAAGACATGTTGAATAAGGGTTGTTGCAGCGAGATTTCCCAACCGGTGCGGGTTGAGTTGATATTTCCTGTACCGCCCGTATCAGTGGGGTCAGTAGGGTCCGGAATGACGGGCGTGTTTGAGTTATTGGTAACGTCGCTATCGCTTTCAGAGTAAGTCGCACTGGCGTTAATTTGAGGTAACAGGCCGGCGCGATTTAAATTACGCAATTCCTGAGCCGCTTCATAGGCAGCGGTGTCTGCTTTCAGTTGTGCATCATTCTTGAGTGCAAGCTCGTAGATATCCAGCAAACTATTGGCGCTGGCCGAGAGCGGGCCAAAGGAAAATAATCCAACCAACAGATAAAGTTTTGTTTTCTTCATAGAGGTGTCCAAGGTAAAAATCGTCCAATAAGCAAACGCATGGCAGCGGTGAGTGTAGCGAGTTGTGCCGGGGTGGTCGAGCGAGCACTTTAACCCAGCAAGTTAAAAAGAGTAAACATGACGAATGTCATTAAGTGTAACCATAATCCCTGCGCAGTCTACGCAAATCCCGACATCTTGGTTCATCGCGAGCAAAGGCTACGAGACGGATATTAAGACTCCATTAACAGCGAATTTGGATTCACCCGCGGGGCAAAATAAAACGCTCGTGCCTTATTTTTAATATCACTGATGTCGTTCAACTGTCGGGTTCACATAAACCGGTAGCAGCGGGCGCGAGTATGGCGGTCGTCGGTGTCAGATCCTGTCAGTAGAGCAACAAAGCGCCTCGCTTTACATGCCTCCCTGAGTTCACTAGACTGCCCCCATTCTTGTCGGGGTGCTGATTTTTAGGCTGAGAGATACCCGTCGACCTGATCCGGTTAGTACCGGCGTAGGAAACGAGAGCAACGAGATTCAAGTTATCCCGGCGTCTGCCGCCTTGCCCTCCTGCTGTTTCCGCGTCATATATCTGCCACCTGCGGACAGCCCATGACTTCATCGACTCATTCATCAACTCCCATTGCGCTGACGATTGCGGGCAGCGACAGCGGCGGTGGTGCCGGTATCCAGGCCGACCTCAAAACCTTTTCTGCCCTGGGTGTGTTCGGTTGCAGTGCGATCACCTCCCTGACGGCCCAGAATACGCTGGGGGTGCAAGGTGTCTGGCCGGTGCCGCCAGACTTTGTGTCCGCACAGATCGCTTCCGTGCTGACAGACATTCCTGTCGCCGCGATCAAAACCGGAATGTTAGCCACTGCGGATATCATCCAAGCCGTCGCCGACAGCCTGGCGGATTACACGGCAATTCCCTTGATCGTAGACCCGGTGATGGTGGCGACCAGCGGTGATCGCCTGCTGGCGGAAGATGCCATTCAGGCATTGATCACTCGCTTATTACCCCGCGCTACCCTGATTACACCCAACCTTTATGAAGCTGCTGCTTTATTAAATGACGGCCTGGCGCGTACCCATGCCGACCGGCTGCATCAGGCCAAGCGTCTGCAAGCATTGGGTGCACGAGCGGTGCTGATTAAAGGTGGGCACGGCGAAGGCGCCCATGCTGAAGATCTTCTATTAACGGATGAAGGCACCCAGACTTTTTCGGCACCGCGTCTCTCCACGCGCAACACCCACGGTACCGGCTGCACCCTGGCGTCAGCCATTGCTGCTGGGATGGCTCGTCAGTTGACACTGTCGGAAGCGGTTGCCCAGGCCAAATCCTATCTTCACCAGGCCTTGGCCCGTGCCGATGAATTACACATCGGGCAGGGTGCAGGGCCGGTCCATCATTTCCATTCATTTTATTAATAGCCAGGCACGCACTGGCACTAACGAGGGAATTCCATGAACAGCAACCAGAATCTTGCCGAAAAAATCCTGAGCGAGAGTGCTCAGGTCGACGCCGCATCCATCCAGCCATTTACCGGTTCCCGGAAAATCTATGTGCAAGGTTCGCGGCCGGATATACGTGTGCCCATGCGCGAGATTTCACTGGCCGACACACCGACGGCCTTCGGTGGTGAAAAGAATCCGCCGGTGCGTGTATACGATACCTCCGGCCCCTACACCGATCCGGACGTCAGCATTGATTTGCGGCATGGCTTGCCGGATGTACGCACGGCGTGGATTGAGGAGCGTGCGGATACCGAGATCCAGACCGATACCTCGTCGACCTTTACCAAAGAGCGGCTGAATGATCCCAAGTTGGCACATCTGCGTTTTAACCTGACCCGCCAGCCGCGTCGCGCCAAAGCGGGCATGAATGTGTCGCAGATGCACTATGCCAAAAAAGGCATCATCACCCCGGAGATGGAGTACATCGCGATTCGCGAAAATATGGCGCTGGCACAGGCGCGTGAATTAGGCGTGATGAACCAGCAGCATCCAGGGATGAGTTTCGGTGCGAGTATTCCCGATGAAATTACCCCCGAATTTGTGCGCGATGAAGTCGCGCGGGGCCGCGCGATTATCCCGGCCAACATCAATCACCCGGAACTGGAGCCGATGATTATCGGGCGCAATTTTTTGGTGAAGATCAACGGCAATATCGGTAACTCCGCACTTGGCTCTTCTATTGAAGAAGAAGTGGAAAAGTTGACCTGGGGTACCCGCTGGGGCGCAGACACGGTGATGGATTTATCCACCGGCAAAAATATCCACGAAACCCGCGAATGGATTATTCGCAATTCCCATGTGCCCATCGGCACCGTACCGATTTACCAGGCGTTGGAAAAAGTGGATGGTGTTGCCGAGAACCTGACCTGGGAAATTTTCCGCGATACCTTGATTGAGCAGGCCGAGCAGGGCGTGGATTATTTTACGATCCACGCGGGCGTGTTGTTGCGTTACGTTCCGCTGACGGCCAAACGGGTTACCGGTATTGTGTCGCGCGGCGGTTCGATCATGGCGAAGTGGTGTCTGGCACACCATAAGGAAAATTTCCTGTACACCCACTTCGAAGACATCTGCGAGATCATGAAAGCCTACGACGTCAGCTTTTCGCTGGGCGACGGCTTGCGTCCCGGCTCCATTGCTGACGCGAACGACGAAGCACAGTTCGGCGAACTGGAAACCCTCGGCGAATTAACCAAGATCGCCTGGAAGCACGACGTGCAAGTGATGATTGAGGGACCCGGCCATGTGCCCATGCACATGATCAAGGAAAATATGGAGAAGCAACTGGAAGTCTGCGACGAAGCACCTTTCTATACCCTTGGCCCACTGACCACCGACATTGCACCAGGTTACGACCACATCACCTCGGGCATTGGTGCCGCGATGATAGGCTGGTACGGTTGCGCAATGTTGTGTTACGTCACACCGAAAGAGCATTTGGGCTTGCCCAATAAAGATGATGTAAAAGAAGGCATCATCACCTACAAAATTGCGGCCCACGCGGCAGACCTGGCGAAAGGTCATCCCGGTGCACAATTACGTGATAATGCTTTATCCAAAGCGCGTTTTGAATTCCGCTGGGAAGATCAGTTTAACCTCGGCCTCGATCCCGATACCGCGCGTTCTTATCACGACGAAACCTTGCCCAAAGAGTCCGCCAAGGTTGCACACTTTTGTTCCATGTGCGGTCCAAAATTCTGCTCAATGAAGATCACCCAGGAGGTGCGCGATTACGCCGCCCAACACGGCACAGATATTTCTGCCATTGATGAAGATCAGGTGGTGAAGATGATCGACGTTGAAGCCGAAATGAAACAAAAAGCCCAGGAGTTTTTACAACAAGGCGCCGAGATCTATCAAAAGGTGTAATTTATCCCGTAGGTCGGATTAGGCGCAAAGCGCCGTAATCCGACAAATTTTTATACAGGACCAACAATGATTGAAAAACCCCAATTCACCCGCGACGACGTGGACATCCTGCGCCGCGAAGAACTTTATAAACGCTTCTTCCGCGTTGAAAAAGTCTTCCTTCGCCACAAATTATTTCACGGCGGCTGGGGGCACGAAATCGGTCGCGAACTATTCCTGCGCGGTGAAGCGGTCGGTGTGGTGCTTTATGACCCCGCCCGTGATCTGATAGGCATGGTCGAACAATTCCGCGTCGGTGCCATGAATGAGCCTCACGGTCCCTGGTGTTACGAAGTGGTCGCCGGCATGCTGGAAGCGGGTGAAACGCCGGAAGATGTTGCCCGCCGGGAGCTTATCGAAGAGGCCGATGTCAGGCCTTACGCCATGGAATATATCTGCAACTACCTGTCCAGCCCGGGCGGCAGCGACGAAAAGTTGCACCTCTATTGCGGTCTGTGCGACCTTAGTCAGGCAGGTGGAATATATGGTTTGCCGGAAGAGGGCGAGGACATCCGCATGCACGTCTTTGCCGCCGATGACGTCTTTGCCGAGCTGCTGAATGGTGCGTTTAACAATGCTGCAGCATTGATTAGCCTACAATGGCTGCAACTGAATCGGCCCCGTTTGCAAGCGGAAAATGTCACCCCGGCGGATTGACTTAATTCCGTGCCTGGCTAACACTTGATTCAAGATGAATAGTTTTATGACAGCCCGCAGTTAACCGCGGGTGTGGTTATCGTCTTACTTATTGAAAAAGAGTCTATGTATACACTTCGCATCAACAGGCCAACGCCTGAACACGCCACTTATAAGGAACCTTACAAGGTGGACTTTCCTTTGCAGATGGCAGAATGCGAAGCCAACTACCTGCGGCTGCAAAAACTCGTTACCGGCCTTACCCAGGACGAATACCGTTTTATGGTGACGCGCGGCCAACAGGAGTGGTTACAGATCCTGCGTGTGATCGAGCGCTCGCCCTACACCACCACCTTCCAATTCCGCCAATCACCGGTCGCGCCCATTACTCGCTGGTTACAAATGCCGTGTTTAACCCTGCGTATGTATCACGATGCAAAAGTGGCGGAAGTGTTAGCCTGGGAAGGGCACAGACGTTTACGCCCGCGTTACGAATATCCCAATCGTTCGATGTATCAAAGCGACGAAAAATTGCAGATCAATCAATTCCTTGGCGAGTGTTTATCTTTGTGTCTCAATAAAGGGCGCAGTGTGGATAGTGTGGTGCCGACGGAATAGTTTCTTGTGCTTCGAAAACGTTCGCCGAAAGGTGTGGTATGTCGAAAGCGCGGTGAATACATCCGTGTAGCTCCCTCACGTCATCCCTGACGCGAGGGTTTCGACATACCACACCTTCCGGCGAACTCAGGGTGTGCAAGATTTTAACAATTGATACATAAATTTTTCTAAAACAATCAAGCAATCTGCAACACCTTCTCTTTCGCCGTGTGATTGATAAGCCGAGCCGGCGTTTTCCCGCAGCTGATCTTGTGAACAAAGTTGTAACGCAACTTGTGGTAATCACTGTCTGGATTATCAAAGATCGCTTTCATCTGACGTAACTCAGCGGAGCGATAGGCCTCCAGCGGTTGCACGCATTCATCAGCGATTCGCCGTTGTTGTTTTTGCTCCAGGGTAGAGAAAAAAATGTCGTCCCTGGTTAATTCCTCACAGGCTTTTTGCAGCGTCTGGTGATACAGCTCCCAATCTTCCGGTAACACCTGGTCCACCATACCGATAGCCTTGGCCGCTTTCGCCAAGATCGGCATGCATTGGCTGGTCAACTCATGGGCAAGGTGTTGGCCGACGCGTTTGGGTAGCAGATAGGTCCAATATTCAGAACCGTACAGCCCCATGGTTTGGTAGTGGGGATTCAGCACAACGCCCTCGCGAGCCCATACAGAATCGCACGCGAGCGGCATGATGGCACCACCGGCGCCGGCATTGTTACGCAAGGCGGCGACGGTGATTTTATTTTCCATGTTGATGATCTCATGGACAACGTCGTCAATCGCATTGATGTTGCGCCAGGACTCGTGGGCCGGGTCGCTCGATGATTCAATGCAATTCAGGTGAATGCCGTTACTCCAGAAATCTTCACCACCGAGCAATGCAATAACGCGAACATCGGCATGGGCTCGCAGCTCGCGCAGTTTTGCCAGCAAGGCGATGCATTGTTCGGTGTTCATGGCGCCGTTGTAAAAATCGAAGCTGAGGTAGGCAACGCCATTTTTAATTTCGGTGGTGATATCCTGTTGAACCTGCGAATCCAACACGCCCAGGTGCTCAAAGTATTCAGGGTTGTGGAATTGCTGGGTGATGACTTGCAATGACGGCAATTTAAAATAGGTTCTCTCACCGTGTTGCGCCATCTTCATCTGGCGAATCCATACGGCGCCGTCGCGGGTGGCGCGGCACACGGCACCATCGCGGTAACCGATCAGTTCGCCGGGTTTGGCCCTGGTTTTGCGGTACTCCGCGCGTGCGCCGAACAAATACACCGTATTGCCGGCGATATCATCCAGTACACCGGGAAAGCTATCGGCGGCATGGATTTTTTTAACAATGGTGGCCGTGTTGTCGTTGAGCCAATCAATCTTGCGCCAGTCCTGGCGCATTAAAGGTAAACATTTTCCTTTAATATTCGGGTTGGAATAATCCAGTGGGCGTGGACGAAAATCCGGTTTTTGAATGGCCTCAAGCAGAATTTTTTTGATGCCGGCGACTGCGGTGGCGATGACTTCCCGCCGGTATAAACTGGCTTTTGGTGCGTCGCGCAGTGGAAAGTCTTGCGTGGCCCAGATATCACCCGCATCCATTTCCTCGTCGGCTTGCAACAGAGTCACGCCCCAGTGGCCGCGCTCCATATCAATCGCCCAGTCCAGCGAAGAGGGGCCGCGATCCCCTTCGATGCCGGGGTGCACGATCAAACACAAATGCTCCCGCCAAATGGTTTCAGGCACACGGTGCTTGAGAAACGGGCAGATGATCAGGTCTGGCTGAAATTGTTCAACCGCCTCCTGCATAACCTCCTCGTTGGCCGAAAGCTCGATAGAGACACGATGATTCTCTGCTTCCAGTTCCCGATGTACACGTTGACACATCCCGTTATAAGCTGAAGCAAACAATAAAATGTTCAAAGCAGATCCCTCCCAGGTGGGTTGAAAGTAGATGTTTGCGCGCTTGATTTACAACGAAAGCGTTACGTCTTGGCGTAAGCGTCTTGTGCGTCTCCCGGTTCTTCTCCCAATTCTTCTTCCATACGATTGCTGAGTTGGTTCAAGGACATAATCAGACAGATGACCAGTAAGAACATACTGGCGCAGAAGATAAACAGACCCATGGTCATCGGGCTCATGGAATTTTCGATAATGACTTGCTCTGCGGTGTGGTCATGCACCATGGACATGGCCGCCATACCGGTGTAATGCATACCGCACACGGCAATGGCCATAACCACCGCACTGCCGAGCATCAACAAGGTACCTTTCAGGTTTACCGCGAGCCACAAGGCAACGGTTGCGGCAACAATGGCAATGGCCAGCGAAACACCTACCAGGGTTTTGTCATACACCATCGCGCCGTGCATCACCATGGCTTCCATACCGATGTAATGCATAGACGCTACCGCAAGACCGGTAAACAGGCCGGCACCTAACAAGCGCACGATTGACAATTTACCGCTGACGGCGATGTAAATACCGATACCTACAGCGACCACGGCTATTAATAAGGAAAGGAAAGTCAGGCCAGGTGTATAACCGACATCCATCGGAACCTGGTAGGCCAGCATGCCGATAAAATGCATGGTCCAGATCGCGCCGCCACCGAGGGAGACCGCGGCAGCAATAATCCAGGTAATTGACGGGCCAGTTTTGGAGGATTTCATTCCGTTAGTAATTTGCAAACCAGTAAATGAACCAAAGACTGAAACAAGAAATGAGAGAATGACCAAAAACCAGTTGTAGCTTGCTTCCATCTCCATCATAAAATCCTCTTTAAAAATAAAAAACAAAATCCAATAGCGCCCGCTCCCTCCGGAGCGGTGATGCTTTCTTTATGGATTCTAGTTATTCCATTTGCGCTTCCATAGATTAAATAATCATGTTTTTTGAAAAAAAATAATAATTTGAAATTAAAAAAATCACCAAGGCACAAGAAAATAAATTTGTGAACTGGTTTTCATTGGGTAGGTAAGTGCATGAATTTGCTTAATAAAAAAATTGACCGTCAGGAGATGTTTTTCGTCAATTTCATTAATTTGACGCATTAGTTTGCGAATTTTTTAGATCATCTCGTTTGATATTTTTTGCGCCATTATTTTTCCAGGCGCAAAATTTTATTGCCGCCGAGCAACACTCATCTAAAATTGCTCATTACCAGTGCAGTGAATTGCATTGGCGCATTTTTATTTTTACCGTTGCGTTCGCGCAAGGATTATCATCAAATGACCGCTCAAGCATCTGTAATGAAGACACCCGGCAGGATCTTTTCTGTTGCGGTTGTCGGAGCAAGTGAACGAGATATAGAAATACTCGAACGCGTTTTTGGTATTACCCGTTATCGTCAACGTTGCTATAAGCTGGTTGTCATCAATGATGTCGCATCCACCAGTGAATTGGCGCGTGCAGTTGACTCCGACATCCATGTTCTGGATGTATCCAACCCCAAAGCGATTGTGTGCTGGCAGCGTCATGCTGCCACGGTCAGCCGCGACAAGCGCAAACCGGTGTTGCGGCTGGGGCAAAAAATCACCGACGAGAAAAGCGCCTCCGAATTTGTTATTCCCTGGCCGATCAATCCGGCGAAATTGTTGCAAACCCTGGACAATTTTACGATCCGCCACCTTCATTATTACCCCGAATTTGAAATAGGCTCTGAAGTGGAACCCTCTTCTGCGGTGGTGCACAACATCAAAGCCATAGGCACCACCACGCAAATCAAACAGGACGCGCGGCAAAAAAATATTCGTGTGCTGGTGGCTGACGACAGCCTGGCGGTACGGCGCCAATTAACTATTGAGTTCGACAGTATGGACGCGCACCTGGATTCGGTCGCGGATGGTGAAGCGGCCGTAAAAGCCACCGAGCAGGAAAAATACGATGTTATTTTTCTGGATGTGGTCATGCCGGGGCTGGATGGTTATAGCGTATGTAAAACCATTCGCCGCTCCGCACTGAACAAGACGACACCGGTCATTATGCTGACCAGCCGCTCGTCCAAGTTCGATAAATTAAAAGGCATTTTGGCCGGCTGTGATACCTACCTGACCAAGCCGATCAATCACAATGAATTCAAAGAAATCACCCAAAAACATCTCGTAAAACGCATGGAGAAGTAACATGAAGCCCAGCAAAGTCATGATCGTGGACGATTCGCCAGTAGACTTGCAGCACCTGAAACAAATTATGGCAGACGCCGGTTACCAGGTTATCACCGCAACCGACGGACAAGACGCTTACGACAAAGCCAAAGCCTATCGCCCGGACGTTATTCTGATGGACGTTGTAATGGAGGGTGTGGATGGTTTCCAGGCCTGTCGCAACATTACCTCCGATAAAGACCTCGCCAGTATTCCTGTCGTGTTTGTCACCAGCAAAAACCAGCGCGCGGATCGTGTGTGGGGTGAATTGCAAGGTGGCAAAGGCATGATCACCAAACCTTATACCCAGGCCCAGATTATCGACACGATTGCAGCGCTCTAACTTTTTAACCCGGCGAGATATCCCGCGCATGGACATCAACACCCTTGAGCAGACGCTGATTGACGCGCTGTCCCGCTTGCAACATGCCGATGTCGACAAGGTGTTGTTGACGGATCAGGAGCGCCTTGGTGCGGAGCTTATCCGTGAACAACACTTCGGCTTTTCGATTGGCCAAAAGCATTTTGTAGTAAAGGCCAGTTGCTTTTGCGAAGTCTTTTCCGGTTTGCCGGTGGCGCCGATACCCAATGCACCACCGGTGTTAGCGGGTTTGTGTAATGTGCGGGGCGTTCTGGTCCCGGTGTACCGATTGCATCAGGAATGGGCGCTTGCCGCGCCGCACAAACCTTATGTGTTTTGTATCGGAAAGGGTGATAAAGCGGTGGCGCTGTTGATTGACCGGTTACCGGTTTCCATCGAGTTGGCGGATCAGGATCGGGTCGCCGATGACACTCTGGAGCAAGACGCGGCCCTGGCATCTTTGGTGGAAGATACGTTTCTCGCACGCGGCGTGACCCACTATCGCATCGCGGGTGAATCACTCGGTACCCAATTATTGGCATTGGCGAATCGCCGTCAATCGGAGAGCGCCCGTGCCGGTATGGCTCACCACATCGATACACTGTATTCGATGTAATCGCACAGCAGGCATTCTTGTTTTAAAAATCGATCCTGGAGTCTCATAATGAAAAACGTATCGGGAATTAAGATTTCCCACAAAATCAGTAGCCTGATGATCGGGTTGATCGTTGGCTTCGTGTTGATGGGCGTGGCCTATTACGCGCAGATCAGTGTGGATATCAAACAGGAGCGCACCCGCCAGCAGTTCCAGCAGGCGGAGCAATCGTTAAACCTGGCGTTGCAATCTCATGAAGCGCTTAAGACACGCCTGTTGTCGACTATGCAAAGTGGTGAGATTGAAAATTCACAGGAACTGCTAGCGGCTGCAGAGGGTGTGCGGCAGGCCCAGGAAGCTCTGGGTAAAGTGAACTTCCAATTTTATTCAGCGGCCGCGCAGGACAGCATTGAAGCGGCTAATCAGCAGTTCGCAGAAACCGTGGAGCAAACCATTCCGGCCCTGGCGCAAGCGGAAACCGCAGAAGCAACAGTCAATACACCCCTGCCTGAACTGGCCGGCCAGTTACGCAATCTGTTGCAAACCCACCCGGCCGCATTGAATAGCATCCTGCAAACAGAATTACATTATTCAGAATTCCTGCGCACGCGGGATGGACGTTATGCCGCCGCATTCCAGGCGGCCGTTGCAAATCTGCGGGACACTATTGGTCAACTGGATTTATCAACCACCGCCGCCCAACGCGCATTGACGCTGACGGAAAATTACGCGACCGGTTTTGAGGCAATGATTGACCGACGTGCGACGGCAGCCGAGCGTGAACAAATGGTGGAAGACGCCAGCCTCGGTGTTGTCAGTGCAGTGGAAGCCTATCGCACGACCATGAATCAAAACCTGCAACGCCGGATTGATGCGGCGGAAGGTGAGCGCACGGTAGCGCAGTGGATGTTTGCCATCGTGTTGTTTATGACCGCCATCGGCACCACCCTCGGATTGTTCCTGATTTATCGCAGCATCGTATTACCGCTGTGGCATATGCAATCCATTATTGCCCAACAAAACCGCGGTAACGACAAGGCGCGGGTAAACATAACCGCGAATGATGAACTCGGTAATCTGGGTCGCGCTTTTAACCGTTTGCTGGATGAACGTATCCAGGTATTGGCAGAGAAATTCCAGGAAAACGAAACACTCAACAACTCCATTATCGGTTTGATCCGTGCGCTGGGTTTGATTGCCCGTAAAGACCTTTCCATCAAGGTGCCGGTGTCGGCGGACGTTACCGGTACCGTATCCGATGCGGTGAATCTGTTGACCTCCGAAACAGCCCGCACCTTGCATCAGGTACGCGCCGCTTCAGAAAAAATCAATGCGATCTCGGATCAATTGCAGGCGCAATCCAGTGCGGTAATGGAGGTCGCGGAAGAAGAGCGTACCCAGGTTGCCGAGACAGTTGCGGCCCTGGATCAGTCAGCGAAAACCATGAGCGATATCGCCAAGGAGGCGCGTGTTGCCAACAGCATCGCGTCCACCGCGATTGACAGTACGCTCAAAGCCCAGTCTTCGGTAACCGAAACGGTTGAAGGTATTCAAACGATTCGTAGCACCATTTCTGAAACGGAAAAACGGATCAAGCGTCTGGGCGACCGTTCACAGGAAATTACCAGTATCGTTAACCTGATTAACACCATCGCTGAACGGACTCATATCCTCGCATTGAATGCGAGCATGCACGCGGCGTCTGCGGGTGAAGCCGGTAAGGGCTTTGCGGTGGTCGCGGAAGAGGTGCAGCGGCTGGCGGAAAACGCGCGTGGTGCAACGTCAGACATCTCTGCGATGGTAAATAACATCCGCGTTGAGACGTCCGACACTGTAAACATCATGAACAAACTGATTGCGCAGGTGGCGGAAGGAACCAAGCTGGCGGAAGATTCCGGTCAGCGGATGCACGAAACCGAAGCGGCCACGCGCCAGCTGGTAAACCACGTAAAATCCATCGCCGTGAATTCGGTTAACCAGGCCAACATGGCCAACCGGGTGCGCGACCGCGCGACACAAATTACCGAATCGACCGAAAAAACTTACAGTGAACTGGAGCAACAGCGCTTGCAGACCGATGAGCTGAAAGTGCATGCGCGTTCGCTGCTTGAGCGGGTAAATGTCTTTACCCTGCCGGAGTTCCGCGCGGAAGCGCACAACACGCTGGTGTCGATTCGCCAGCCGGCGGTCAACGAAGAACAAATGGAAAAAAATATTGCCAACGCCTGATCATTACCTGTGTGAAGCTAAATCGCCTGGATGGAATGTGAGATGAATAATAATCCTTTGACGCGTGATCAGCAGGATCTTGTCGAACTGCTTACGCAAGAATTGCATGCGCAACTGGATTACTCTCTCGGGCAGACTACGCAAATCGGTGTGGATCAGCAAACATTATCGGACCAGTGCGCTTCTGTCGCGCACTTTGCCGAAGCGGCGGAGCTGATTGGATTGCAAGGTCTGGCCGAAGCCTGCCGTTTTATGGAGAAAAATTTCCAGGCGTTGATGCAACAACCCGCGGGTGTGGATGCGGAGCAAAGTCTGCTGGTGGATTCCTGGGCGGTGTATTTTATCGATTACCTGCAACGTCTGGGGGAGGGTGATATACCGCCCGCAACTGTCCTGAGCGTTCTGGAATTTCTGGCCAATGCTGCCTGGCCACAACCCTTGAGCGAGGCACAGCAGCACAAACTGGGGGCCAAGCTGGTTCAGGCCGATATCCCGGTGACCGACGACCCGTCACGCAAATTACCGACCCTTGCCACGATGGAAATGTTGTCGCTGCATTTGAGCGACGACATCAATCAGGAATTGTACGAAGGTTTGATGCTGGAGCTGCCCGGTCAGGTCAATAGTTTCGCGGAACAAATTGGCCGCTTTGTGGGAACCTTCGATAAACAAGCGCTGGCCAGTGCGCAACGCATTGCACACACCATCAAAGGCTCCGGCAATGTGGTGGGCGTAAAAGGCCTGGCGAATTTTATGCATTTCAGTGAAGACTTGCTGGAAGAAATGTCCCGCCAGCCTGGCGAGCCCAGTGAAGCCTTGAAACAACTGCTGGTGGACATGTCCGACACACTCGCCGCCATGCTCGACAATCTGGTGGAAGGTTCCAATGTCAGCGAGCTTGAATTGCGCGTGATGCAGCAAGTGCTGGATGCTTACCACTTTGTCTATCAGCACGACGTCGCCAGTTTCGGTGTATCCACGGCGAGTATTGAATCCCTCGTGAATGCCGCTTTTGTTGAGGCGGATAATGAACTCGCGCCACCCGCGCCGATTGCTGAACTCCATGAAGTGCACGAGGCTGTTTCCTCAACGGCCGCCAACCAGCATCTTCAGGAAGCCATGGCCTCGCAACTGCGGGTACGCGAGGATATCGCGCAGGATTTATTGCGCCTTGCCGGTAGCAGTGCCATCGGTACCAACCGTTTGCAAACGCAAGTCCATGGCATCAAGCAACAGTTAAACCATATCGGCCAATTGCATCACAAGCTCACATCGCTAACGGAAGAGTTGGGTCAATTGATTGAGGTGCGTGAATTATTCAGCCGGCGGTTCAAGAGCAGCCACGACGACGGACTTGATCCGCTGGAGCTGGATCGTTACAACGAATTGCACAGTTTCTTTCATCAGCTGCAGGAATTTATCACCGACGCGCGCGACGCCATTTATCAAACCCAGGGGCAATTGCGCGGTCTGGAAGAGCAAACCTACGAGCAACAGGTCACCAATCGCGAATCACAAAATTTATTGCTGGAGATGCGCATGGTGCCAGCGCACACCATGGAAGCGCGCTTCCAGCGGTGTGTGCGTCAGGCCTGCCGTTTAACCGGCAAGAAAGCGCGCCTGCAGTTGCTCGGCGGCGACACCATGATTGACAGCCGGGTACTACACGAGTTGGTTGATCCGCTCATGCATTTGTTACGCAACGCCGTGGATCACGGTATTGAAACTACCATGCAGCGCCAGCTCATGGGCAAGCCGGAAGAGGGCGTGATCAGCCTGCAATTTCGCGCACAGGGCCAATCGGTGTTGGTGCAGGTGCGCGACGATGGCGCCGGGTTAAATCACACGCGCATTGCCGCAAAAGCAGAAGCGTTGAATATTGCCATCCCCGCTGCCGCCCAGGATGAACAGCATCCCGAATTACTCGAACGCTGGTTGCACCAGTTAATCTTTGCGCCGGGGTTTTCCACCAGCGACGCCGTCAGCCAGACCTCCGGGCGCGGTATCGGCCTCGATATGGTGGCCGACCGTATTGCGTCATTGAAAGGACGCATCACGGTTGAAAGTTTTCCGGGTGAAGCCTGTGAATTCACTATTCGCTTGCCCATGACCATGATCGCGGAACACGGCTTGCTGATAAAAAGCGGTGCACATCGGCTGGTGGTGGCGTCGCGCGGCGTCGAGCAATTGTTGTTCCTTGATGCCGCCACCCTGGTATCCAGCGGCGAGGGTTTGCAATATCAATTCAACGATACGCTGATTGATGTGTACCACATCGCGCAATTGGCAAACCTGCCGAATACCGTCGCGATCAATACAGCAGATGCTCACGCGCTCCTGGTCGTGGAAAGTTTTCCCGGTCAACAAGTGGGGGTATTGATCGAAAGCGTCAGCGCCAGCCGCGAGATGGTCATTAAACCGCTGACGGCGCTGACACCTGCGGTACCCGGTGTGATTGGTGCAACGATTCTGGGTGATGGTGAAGTCGCCCCGGTGATCGATGTGCAAGAGCTGGTACTGGATTTATTGCAATCGGGTACGAACAATGCCATCTGGCAGGTTACCCACGAAGCGCTGCGGCATCAGCCGATTACCCAACGTCCCATGGCGCTGGTGGTGGATGATTCGCTCAGCACCCGGCGGTCCCTGGCGCAGTTTGTCAGCGACATCGGGATGGATGTGTGCACGGCTAAAGACGGTTTCGAAGCAGTGGATATCTTGCAGGGGCAAATGCCCAGCGTCATCCTGGTGGATATGGAAATGCCGCGCATGAACGGACTGGAATTGACGGCCCACGTGCGCGCCAACGATGCGACCAAACATATCCCGGTGATCATGATTACCTCGCGCAACACGGAAAAGCATCGCAGCCTCGCGAAAGCCGCAGGCGTGGATAATTATCTGAATAAACCTTTTTCGGAAGACGAGTTGCTGCATTGCCTCAAGTCTTCCATCACTGCCTAGGATGGAGTCATGCCGCCCACCATAAACGATCAATCGCCCAGCCTTGCACCGCCGACCGCACCCGCACCGGAGCGGGTGCACCTTGATGGCGGCGAGTTCGGTTTGTTATTGCCCGCAGCAGATGTGGTGACGCTGTTGCCTGGCAACCTCTTGATCGCCCCGGCGGAAACAGCTTCACCGCTCGCAGCACAAACCTGTGGTTATGTGGAATTCGAGCAGCAACGTTACCCCGTATTCTGTCTCAACAAAGCCTTGCAATTGCAAAGCCGGCTGGAGACGCATCACCGGGTGTTGGTGTTGTTGCGTCATCAACAACAGGCTTTTGCACTTGCCTGCAGTTCACTCAATAAACTCGACACGCGGGAATACCCGGTGTACCCGGTTCCACGCAGCATGAGTAGCCGCAAGCAACCGTTTACCAGTTTCGCCTTGATCGGCGACACCGCCCTGGGCCTCAGTTCAGCGGCAGACCTGCTTGCGTTATTGCAGGTGCGCGGTGTGCAGGTTCGCGCACAGGCTGCGCGCGGCGCGTTACAAGGGGCCGGCTGATGTCACAGATGCAGGAATTAGGTGCCTGGCTATTGCCCATTGATCAAACAACGGCGGTGGCTATCGGGCGGTATGAACTGAAATACATTGAATACATCAAGGCCAGTGTGCGCCTGCCGGGCTTGCCGTCTTATTGCGAGCAGGGCTTTTTGTGGCGCAACCGGTTTATCCCGGCATTGGATATTCACGAACTGGTTTCACATCGTCGTTCCCGCGTGGTGGACGAAGAGCGGATGGCCGCGATCATTGCTTACGAGAACAGCGCCGGCGAGATGGATATGGGTGCGATCTTCCTGCGGGGGATTCCCCGGTTGCTGCCGGTAAAACCGCAACAATCCGTGGCGATTACCGAATTGGAAACCAGTTGGCAACTCCTTGCCCATGCGGCCTTCGAGGATCAGGCGCAGCGCTACCCGGTGCTCGACTTGCGCGCCTTGTTTGATCGCACGCCGGCCGACTTGTTGGCCATGCATTAAGGGGATTTTTAATTCCCCTATAAATATTAAGTCTATTAATGTGACCTGAACCCAGGAAGAGCGCTCAACCCTTAACTTCTTCACACTTCCGATTTTTTTTACCCTTCTTTCCTGTAAATCTTGTTCCTTATAAGCTATAGCAGGTGGCGGAAATGTGAATTAGCGTATATCGTTGGCGCTAGTATTCGCACTTATTCTCCTAACACTAATATCAAAAGGAAGAGCCAGCGCGAGATGGATTTGCATGATATGTCAGCAATCACTGTGAACGAACTACCCGTGCGTCTGATACAGATCACCGATACTCATCTGGGTCCGCTCGCCAGTGAATCTCTGCTCGGCTTGAATACAGACCAAAGTCTGGAAGATGTCCTGCAACTGATCACTGCCGAGCAACCCACCTTCGACTACCTTGTCTGCACCGGCGATATTGCCAGTGCGGGGCATGATGTATGTTATCGCCGTTTTATCGACATGATCCGGCGCTACTTCAGCGTGCCCTTCGCCTGGATTCCCGGCAATCACGATTCCGCCATCATGATGAGCCAGTTGTCCATCCCCAACCCGCCAGAGCGTCGCCTGGTGGACCTGGGCGCCTGGGTCATTGTGCTGCTGGATTCAGCCGTGCCGGGGCAGGTATACGGCAACCTGGAGCAGAGCGAACTGGACTTCCTTGAACAGGCGCTGGCGGAACATGCCGATAAACACGTGATGGTGATGTTGCACCATCAACCCCTGCCTGTGGGCAGTGCCTGGATCGATCAATATGTGCTGCGCAATGCAGACGCGTTCCTGGCCATTGTGGACCGCAGCCCCCAGGTCAAGAGCGTGGTCTGGGGCCATGTACACCAGGACTTCAGCCGCCGCCGCAAGCACATGAAACTCTTCGCCACACCGTCTACCTGCGTCCAGTTCAAGCCCAACAGCGATGACTTTGCAGTGGATACCGCCATGCCCGGTTACCGCTGGTTTGACCTCTATCCGGACGGCCGCATCGAAACCGGTGTGTCACGGGTGAGTGGCAAGCACTATGTGATCGACTACAAGTCCGCCGGTTATTGATGTCTGACCTGATTTATATCCACGGCTTCCTCAGTTCTCCCTTGTCCTATAAGGCTCGCCAGACCGCGCAGTGGCTGGCCGAGCAGCGTCCCGACATCCGTTATCACTGCCCGCATTTATCGCCTTACCCGCGTGCCACCCAGCAGGTACTGGAGGCCCTGGTGGAATCTCTCCAGCCCTCACCGGTCGGTTTAATCGGCAGTTCGCTGGGCGGTTTCTGGGCAACCTGGCTGGCGGAAAAGTATGATCTGCGCGCGTTGCTGGTGAACCCGGCGGTGCGGCCCTGGGAATTTATGCCGGACTATCTGGAGGTTGACCTGCCGTCTTATCACACGGATGATAGCTACCGCTTGAACGCCGGGCATATCGACGAAATCAAAGCCTGCGCTTCTCCTGTTCGACGCCATGCCAACTACTGGCTGCTCGCGCAAACCGGCGACGAAACCCTCGACTACACACAAGCCGTCGCCTTCTATGAAGGGTGCAAACAAACCGTAGAAACAGGTGGCGATCATGGCTTTCAGGGGTTCGAGCGATTTTTAAACGACGGAATACATTTTCTATTCCCGTAGGTCGAATTAGCCGCAACGCGGCGTAATCCGACAACTAAGGTTGCCGTAACCAGAACGCTTCCGATAAATACAACCACTGACCCGTCGGGTTACGCCGCCATGCGGCTAACCCGACCTACTCAAACTTGATACTGAAGACGCTATGGCCAATTACTCCGCAGAAGATATTGAAGTACTCACGGGGCTCGACCCGGTAAAAAAACGTCCGGGGATGTACACCGAAACCACACGTCCCAACCACCTCGCCCAGGAAATTATCGACAATAGCGTGGACGAAGCCCTCGCCGGTCACGCCAAATCCATTGAAGTTATCCTGCATAAAGATCAATCCGTCACGGTCACCGACGATGGTCGCGGCATGCCGGTGGATATCCACCCGGAACAAGGCAAGCCCGGTGTTGAAGTGATCCTGTGTACGCTCCATGCGGGTGGCAAATTCTCCAACAAGAATTACCAGTTTTCCGGTGGTTTGCACGGTGTGGGTGTCTCAGTGGTGAACGCACTTTCGCAAAAGCTGGAAGTCACCATCAAACGCGATGGCAATGTCTACCGCATGGGTTTTGCGAACGGCGATAAAGCCACAGATCTGGAGATCATTGACACCTGCCCAAAGCGCCAGACCGGCACCGCGGTGCGCTTTTTACCCAATCCGATGTATTTCGATTCACCGAAATTTTCTGTTAGCCGTATGCGCCACGTGCTGCGCGCAAAAGCCGTTTTATGTCCCGGTTTGAAAGTTACCTTTCTCGATGAACAAAGCGGCGAAAAAGATGAATGGTTTTACGAAGACGGGTTAAAAGATTACCTCGCTGGCGCGACTCAAGGCTGGGAAACCTTGCCCGAGTTACCCTTCGTCGGTGACTTCAGTGGCAAAACTGAAGCTGTTAATTGGGCTGTGCAATGGCTGCCGGAAGGTGGCGAACTGATTCAGGAAAGTTACGTCAACCTGATCCCCACCGCGCAAGGTGGTACGCACGTTAACGGTTTGCGCACGGGCTTACTCGACGCCATGCGCGAGTACTGCGAATTCCGTAATCTTATTCCGCGCGGCGTCAAGCTCGCACCGGAAGATATCTGGAACAACTGTTGTTATGTGCTCTCCTTCAAACTGGCCGACCCACAGTTTTCCGGCCAAACCAAAGAACGTTTAACCTCGCGCGAAGCCGCTGCGTTTGTCTCCGGTATCGCCAAAGACGCCTTTGCCCTCTGGTTAAACCAGCACACCGAAGAAGGCGACAAGCTTGCGGACCTCTGCATCAACAACGCGCAAAAACGTGTGCGCTCCAGTAAAAAAATCGCGCGCAAAAAAGTGACCCAGGGCCCGGCTTTGCCCGGAAAACTGGCAGATTGCTCCAGCGGCGACCCCTCGCGCAGCGAATTATTCCTGGTGGAAGGTGACTCCGCCGGTGGCTCCGCCAAACAAGCGCGCGACCGCGAATTCCAGGCCATCATGCCGCTACGCGGAAAAATCCTGAACACCTGGGAAGTCAACTCCGAAGAAATTCTTTCCAGCCAGGAAGTGCACGACATCTCCGTCGCCATCGGCCTTGATCCCGGCGCAGAAGATTTAACCGAGCTGCGTTATCACAAAATCTGCATCCTCGCCGACGCCGACTCCGACGGCTTGCACATCGCCACCTTGTTGTGCGCGCTGTTCGTCAAACATTTTCCCGCCCTCGTCAAAAACGGCCACGTCTTCGTCGCTATGCCGCCGCTGTATCGCATCGATATCGGCAAAGACGTTTACTACGCCCTCGATGAAAGCGAGAAAAAAGGCGTCCTCGATCGCCTCGCCGCCGAAAACAAAAAAGGCAAGGTCAACGTGCAACGCTTCAAAGGCCTCGGCGAAATGAACCCGCTGCAACTGCGCGAAACCACCATGGCCGTCGACACCCGCCGCCTGGTGCAACTCACCATCGAAGACGGCGACGCAACCCATCAGGTGATGGATATGATGCTCGCGAAAAAACGCGCGGGTGATCGTAAGAATTGGTTGGAAGAGAAGGGGAATTTGGCGGAGATTGCGGTATGATTTCAGTCAACTTTCTTCAAGGGAGTTAAGTTGATCCTTGATAAAAAATTAATTTTGTGTGAGGCATGGAGGTAGATAATGAAAGCAGATAAAGCTATGTGGATAGCATCAGTCAAAGCTCGCGTGTTGGAAAACTCGGAGTTGAATAATGATAGTTCCGAGTTTCAGTATGTGGAATGTCTATATCTGGCGACCGGTGAAGCAGAGTTTGTTGAGGAAATAAAAAAAGCAATCGCTGAGTTGCGGCTGGAGGTTGTTGAGATCATAAATTGTGCTCCCTATCATCAGGGCGAATGGTCAAACGACGATCCATTAATGGCTGAATTGATTGATGAGGCCGCGCAGAAGGCCCAAGCGGAGGGTAGGCTCACATTTGGTCCATTTACTTCATCCAATTTCTACGAAGACTGAGTGCCAAGGAGGTAGGCAATGAGTGGAGCAATGACTATTGCTGAAGGGGATCTGCGGTTTAAGGTAGATGTCTCTGTGGTATTTGGTGGGGGTGCGGCCGCTAAAAAGTATGTTTTACGCACTACTCTGGATAGCATTGGCGTATGGAAGGCGAAGTACGTAAAAGTTAACACCTCGCCGTTTCAGGGGCGAGTCAAGACCACGCTCAAAGATGCCGCGATCATAGATAAAGAAGTGTGGGTTTTTAACGTAGACGCGACAAGGAGTGTTGATGTTGTTGCGGCTATAGAGATAGCCATGAAAGTTTATCAGGTGCCCGCAGCAGATATTATTCGAGACATCTATGTTAAAAACCTGAATATAGAAAGTGAAAACCTCATGGAATCCCAAGCGAAAGTGCGCGCTAACAAAGCCCTTTATAAAAATACGTGTAATGCAATCAGAGAAGCGGCGGAAAAATTGGGTGTTAGGGGTGAGATTAACCTATGGGTTTTTAGTAGTAACGTAAACCCTAAAATTCCGCAACAAGATTTGCATCAATCGTTAAACGAAGGTGGAGCTCGCTCCGTCGCTACCGATGAGCTTCAATATAAAATCTGGAGTGGTAGCAATGATGGCGAAAGGGCTGAGCGATTTAAAACCAATCTTCATTTGGCTAAATTTACATTGTGATATTTTTTAATGCTGCTTTTTTTGAGCAAAAATTATGTTTTCTATGACTAACATTGCCATCATCGATATCGAAGCCAGCGGTTTGCACTTCGATTCTTACCCAATAGAGATAGCTGTTCTAAAGGGAAATGAAGTGCAGTCCTGGTTAATCAAACCAGAACCAGCGTGGACATATTGGTGCGAAATCGCTGAGAGTTTACACGGTATATCGCGGGAAACCCTTGTTCGGGAAGGTCGCCCTGCTGTTGAAGTTGTTCAGCAGCTAAATGAATTTCTGCTTGGCTTTGATGGAGCATTATACAGTGACGCCGACCGATGGGATGTAGATTGGGTTGACACCTTATACTTCGCTACAAGGCAATCTCGCCCCTTTCATATTGCTTCAATTTACGATCTTTTATCTGTTGTTGAGGCTCGTCGATTTCAAGAGCTGATTGCTCAGCTGCCTACGCAGGAGAGATATCGACATCACCGAGCCGCTAGTGATGTCAAAATGTTGCAAGAGGCTTATACTCTGTCAAAAGTAAAATAGGCTTTGTCGATGTAAGTTTTTTCCTGATAGCCTCTGAATCTCTCATATCTTTTTATAAAAGGTAATCCCCACCCATCATGACCCCACGCAATTATTTATACCTATTAAAAAAATACGACGAGTACCAGCCGCAGATTGATCGGTTGTTGGAGTCTATTGTCACCACGCTGGCGCCAAACAAGATTGCCAGTTCGCCGGAAGATTTGGGGCAGGTGGTGGATAAGTTGTACAAGTCTTATCCTTTTGTGGAATTGTTGTACTGCCTTGATGAACAGGGTATGCAGACAACCGATTCCGCGGCGGCGCCGGGAATTGCGGACTCGAAGCGGCGCGAAGCCGGTTTGGGATCGGATCGGAGTAATCGTGTGTATTACTCGGCGGCGCGGGATAATCACCGGGCGATTACAGTAACCTCTCCTTATTTGTCGAGTGCGACTCACCAGCTTGCTTTGTCAGCAGTGCAACGGTTTACTGATGCGAGTGGCAAGGTGAGTTATCTGGTGATAAATTTTAATCTCGAAAAGCTGATCAGCTTTCTCAATGGCGACGAACTGCGCCGCCAGATTCACCCGCTATTTCAGGTGGTCTACGGGATCATTGGTGTGCTGCTGGTATTGGTGTCTGGTTTGTTGTTGTATTCCGCGGGCAGCTCTCTATTTGAGGTAATCTACAAACACACCAACACCGCGACGCAGGCGTTCAGCACTGTGATTTTAATTACGCTGGGGCTGGCGATTTTTGATCTGGGCAAAACGATTCTCGAAGAAGAAGTACTCTTGCACAAAGACATCCACCACCAGGGTTCCAGCCGCCGCACCATCAGCAGGTTTATGTCGGCCATTGTGATCGCGGTGTCGATTGAGTCTTTGTTGTTGATGTTTAAATCTCTGTTAGGTGATGCTACTCATTTGAACAGTGCGGTTTGGATGCTGATGGCGGCAGTGGCGTTGCTGGTTGGCTTGGGTATTTATTTGAAGTTGACTAACGATAAAGCCTGATACCACATTCTCCGGATTGCACAATGCAAGTTTGGCGTTAGGGCATAGGTTTCGAAACCCTCAAGTCACGGACGACTTGAGGGAGCTACAGGGATGATGCAATCGCCACATCCCTGTGGCTCACCCTTACGGGCAGCTTCGCTGTGCAAATTGGCTTCCTGCCAATTTGTCATGCGTTTTCGAAACCAAAGCCCTAATGACAAACGGACTACGAAGTACCGCTTTTTTAGCGACAGCGAAAATCTGAATGAATTTCTGCTTACGAGGACTCACCCGTGGCAACCAAAACCAAAAGTGCATTTGTGTGTAACGACTGCGGTGCTGAGTACAGCAAATGGCAGGGCCAGTGTACCGAGTGCGGCGTATGGAACAGCCTATCGGAAGTACGATTAGGCCCAACGCCGAGCAATCGTTCCGCTAAATTCCAGGGCTATGCCGGCGCAGCAGCGGGTGGCAATGTGCAAACCCTGGCCGAGATCAGCCTCGCTGACCTGCCGCGTTTCAGCAGCGGTACCGGTGAATTTGATCGCGTGTTGGGTGGTGGTTTTGTGCCCGGTTCGGTGGTGTTGATCGGCGGTAATCCCGGTGCCGGTAAGTCGACCTTGTTATTGCAAACGCTGTGCAATCTCGCACGGACGATGCCCGCACTGTACATCACTGGCGAAGAATCGCTGCAACAAGTTGCCATGCGTGCGCAGCGCTTGGGCTTGCCTACCGATAAATTGCAAATGCTCAGCGAAACCAGTGTGGAAACCATCTGCGCGACTGCACAAAAAGTTGCGCCCAAGGTGATGGTGATCGATTCGATCCAGGTGATGCATATGGAGGATATTACCTCTGCACCCGGCTCGGTGTCGCAAGTGCGCGAGAGTGCGGCGTACCTCACGCGCTTCGCCAAGCAAACGGGAACGGTGTTGATTCTGGTGGGGCACGTGACCAAAGATGGTTCGCTGGCCGGTCCGAAAGTATTGGAGCACATGATCGACTGTTCGATCTTGCTGGAGGGCGATAACGATTCGCGCTTCCGGACGTTGCGCGGTCACAAGAATCGCTTTGGTGCGGTGAACGAACTGGGTGTGTTTGCCATGACCGAGCAGGGCATGCGTGAAGTGAATAATCCCTCGGCGATATTTTTGCAGCGCGCGGAGGATGTCTCTTCCGGCTCGGTAGTGATGGTAATGTGGGAAGGCACACGCCCGTTGCTGATAGAAATCCAGGCGCTGGTGGATGACAGTCACCTTGGTAATCCGCGCCGTGTGGCGGTGGGTATGGATCAAAACCGGTTGTCCATGTTACTCGCCGTTTTGCATCGCCACGGCGGTATTATGGTGGGCGATCAGGATGTGTTTGTGAATGTGGTCGGCGGTGTACGGGTGATGGAAACCAGCGCGGATCTGGCGGTATTGGTAGCGATTGTTTCCAGCTTTCGCGACCGCGCCTTGCCGGAGGATTTAATGGTATTCGGCGAGATAGGCTTGTCCGGCGAAATCCGTCCGGTGCCCAGCGGCCAGGAGCGTCTGCGCGAGGCAGCAAAGCACGGCTTTAAAAAAGCGATTGTGCCTTACGCCAATGCGCCGCGCGAAAAAAATCCCGGTATTGAAGTCATTGCCGTTAAAAACTTACAGGAAGCTCTGGATGCTTTATAAGCTGGATGCTTTATAAGAGAGCCGCGCTATAAAAAAGTCGCGTTAGAGAAAAGGCTCCAAGACACCATGTAGATCCGCTCAAACAAGATAACGATTCCAATGCCCAAATTGACTGTAAACAGGCCCGCGCGGCAGGCTCAGGATAATCAGCGCAATCGCGGTAATCAATGTAACGGCGATGGACACGCCGCCAACACCAAATACGAAAGGCGTAATCAATAACACGGCGGCCAGGGGTATATTCAGGAAACGCACTGGACGCGCTACTTCGGCCAGCGCACAGACACTCACGGTGATCACCAATGCACCGATCAGATGATCCCAATTGGCCATGCTACCCTCGTGCCCAAGCGTTACGCGACTGAACATCAATAGGATCCCCAGCAGAATACACAGCGCCAGGTTCCAGGGAAGGCCGACGCCACTCTGAAAAAAATCGCGCGCAATATCGACGGGTTTCTGTTCAAAATTATCTCGCGCGGGTTGCGGTTGTCCTTCATCAGTGTCGCCGGTAAAGAATATTTTTAGCACCGGTTTTCCCGCATCATGCCGCCGCTTTAAAAATTGTCCGGTCGCAAGCAACTCATCCAATGAATAAGGAATCTGGATCAGCATGGCTGCCGCCGCGATCAAACACAAGGTACACCAGGTGCCCAACAAAATAGGTTGGATAATAATAAACGTAATCGACACGATACCCAGCGGCACAATCATGATGCCGAACAGTGTTACCAGCCACGGCATGGTTCGCCAACGTTTGGTAGAGCCGATCAGTCCGACGAGAATTTCCAGCGCATAGGTCATCGCGCCCAACCCGGCATCGGGCACGGGCCATGCTTCGGAGAGGGGCGAGGTGATAATAAATTCGGTTCCGTTTTTGGGGCTATCTACGCCGGCAAAAAACGGGTCCCATACGCCGTCGATATGGCCGAGTTGATAGGCGGTCATATAGCGGGAAATAAAAAAGCCGATAAAGGCCAATAAAATAATCGGCGCGCGTTGAAACCAGGCGGAGGGATTGCGATTCCAGCCGGGCGGAATATCCGGACCAGTTAACGCAGCAACGGGCGACAGGTTGGGTGTGGGTTTGGTCAGCACGGCAAAGCCAATCGCCAGCATACCGACCAGTGTATTGTTGAGATAAGCCACCGCGCTCGGTGTCCAGAAGGCGAGGGGTGCAAACAGCAACCATATACCGATAACGGCACAGCCCCAGCGCGCCCAGCCCATACGCCAGGAAAGCGAGACGAATGCGAGCAACATCAATAATCCACCAGCAATAGCATCGCTGTAAGCCATGGGTGTTGCAGCGTAGTTCATCGCCGGCGGCGAGGTAATCAGCCAGGCGCCCAGGCCCATATTTAAAAACGACGCCCAGACATTGCGGTGATGCTGATGGCGATAATGGGTTTGGTAGGTGTTCAATACATCATTGGGATTGCGGCCGCGCTCATTGGCTTCGGTGGCCCAATCCGGTGGAGTGATTTTGTTGGCGGCATACCAGGCCAACGCATCTTTTTTCATATTGGCAATCATCACCGGCAACACATCATAGAGCGCATGCTTCGGTTCCCACGCCAGTTCGTCGCGCGCGCGGCGAATATCCAGTTCGTAATGATCCGATGCCATGTCAATCATAAAGGCGCGGATAAACGGTTTCTCACCTTTATCAAAGTCATCGGGCACGACCGGTTCGGTTTTTTCTTCCAGCCATGCGCCTATCTTGGCGACAGGTTCCGGCACGGTGTAGGTGTGCCATTCCGATTCGCCGTGCAGTAATTCTCCGATACGGTTTTGCAAGGTGTCATAGCTCAGGCAAACCGGTTCGCCGATTAACAGGGCATGTTCTTTTGGTAAATCGTGGCGGTGCTCAATGGTGCGCAGGAACGCCGCAACCATGTCGTCTTTGTGCAAAAACGCCTGCCCTGCGGCAGTATCCCCCGAATACAATTTGCCTTTTACTCGCCGTTCGTAAATGCGCGCGATCTGGTGGGACAATGTGGGGACTGCCGTATGTTCATCGTAGATGCCGGCCAGGCGTAATAACGTATAGGGAATTTTTTGCGCATGTTGCTGGATAACCGCTTCGGTTTCAGCCTTGGATTCAGGATAGGCCCAGCGTGGATCAATAGGACTGGTTTCATCAATTTTCTGCCCGGGAGAGCCAGGGGCGTGAACCAACATGGTACTGGCGTAGATAAAACGATTGACGGTGAAGGCCTGTAAGGCTTCCAGTATCAGGCGCGTACCTTCCACATTCACCTTTTCGTACAGCGGAGATTTCTCCCCAGTAAAATCAAAATAAGCCGCCAAGTGAATCACCGCAGCAATTTCATCACCTTCTTCCTCCCGTAACTGTTGAAATGTATCTTTCACGGATTTGGGCGCGGTGAGATCAATCGAAAAACTTTTTGCAACGCCCTCGGCAGATTTTCTGTCGAGCCCGATAACGCGATAATCCTGCTTCAATGCACCGGCCAGTGCTTGCCCAAGATTGCCTGCGGCGCCGGTAATAATGATCATCGGTTTTTGCGCTGAGGGATTCATACGGTCATTCCTTCTGAACAAGCATCACAATGCCGCTATGTGATATGGCGAACACAGCGGCAGAAAATTAAAATCGGTGAAAGACAAGGTTCGAGTTTTAGGAAAGCCGTGCGGATTATTTGTTCCGTTAATTAAACAAGCGATGCGGAAACTGTTGGTGCGGATTGAATGAATGGCGTGTAAATTTTTAAGCCGATAATGACAGGTTTATGCGTCGCTGCCAGAAGCTGTCATCGGCAAAACGTCGTTCCCGTTGGTACAGGTAATGTCGCAATCCCAGATACTGATTGAATTGTTCGAAGACGCTGTCCTGGTAGCGTGCAAGGCTATCGCTGTTATCATCGAGCAGGAATTCGGCAATTGCTTCACCCGCCTGTTTGCCTTGCAATAACGCCTTGGTAATGCCTGCCGAACTAATTGAATCATAACTGCTTGCAGCGTCGCCTACGGCTAGCCATCGCTCGCCGACACAGGCAGATAAAATGGCTGAACAGGCAGACGCGGTATATCGTTCTGCATCCTGTAAATCATCGACGGGCAGGAATTGTTTTATCCAATGGGTTTGGGCATACATTTTCTGCCAGTGATTGTCGTGCAGCAAATGATGCTCGGCAATATAGTGTTTGTCCGTCGTGAAAGACACCATGCATTGATTGCCAGGAATTTTTGATACATACCACCAGCCGTGCGCGGTCGCTTCAATTAATGTATGGCTGGGAAAGCAATCGGAATAACAAGGGATACGTGCGTAAACAGAGATTACTTCGTCAAATACATTACGGGCAATTCCCATGCGTCGTGCAAAAGCAGCGCTTGGGCCGCTGGCATCAACTACGAAGTCGGCATGAAAACTTCTCGTCTCGCCGTTTACTGCAAAATCCAGAACATAGTCATTACGGGCGGAGCGTAAGCTGTAACCGTCGAATAAACGTGCTCCGCAGGCCTGGGCAGTTTGTAACAGGCTTGCATCGAAGGCCGTGCGGTTTAAATGGAAACCGGTGCCGCTGAGGTCGAGCATAAAGTCGTTTGCCACCGCCTGGTCACTGCCCCACACGGATAAACTGCCAGTGCATTCACTGTGTATTTGTTTATCCAGAATATGCGGAACGCCCAGCTCATGTAAAACACCGGTTGCTGCGGGCGGAATGGTTTCGCCAACGTTCCAGCCTTTGGCCTTGGGCCGATTAAACAGGCATAGTTCTATATCTACAATGCCGCGTTGATCTTTTAACGCATTGAGCAATGCAATAGCGGTGGCGGACCCCGCAGGTCCGCCACCGATAATGGCAATGGTTTTTTTTGCAGCCATAGAAAATTACGCCGGCCCACAATTGTCAGGCGGAACATAGCCGGGTATTGCTGACGTTGGCCAGGGCTGCACGGTTTGTCCATCCGTGGTAAACAGGCTGGCGACTTCAAGGAATTTATCCTTGCCGTAATTGCCGCCTTTACCATCGGGAATTTGCGTTCCCTGAATGACAAAACCCACTTTTTGCCAATTTTGCACGAAGTCAAAATAGCACTGGTAACGCCCCTCCTGTTGTGGAAAATCGCTATGGGTACCCTGTCCTTCATTGCCGCGTACACTGAATACCTGCCCGCCGAGATTCCACTTGCCGTTACTGTAAGTGCATTGGTCTGCCGGGTACACATTCACCGGACGCTGCGCTGGCCAGGACCAATAGAGCGTATTGTTGCCGGAAGGATTTGGGTCCGGCGTGTGTGTGGCGCAGCTGTTGTAATCCGTATGCCAGGGTAAGGACATAAATTTACACAAATCGCCGGGCTCTACTGCGGCCGTGCGTAGCGGCACATAACCTTCCCGCAAAAACGGTTGGCCACTTGTGGCATTGCTATAATCCAGCGGTTGCATATTGATACGGAAGGGACCGGTCGTGCCTTGCCATTGCTGCGCATACAAATTCACATCGCGCACGATAAACGTCAGGTCGATACCGGGTGAATAACGTCCGCCCAGGCAATTTTCCAGCACCACCTGGTCAAGCTGCTCACCGAAGCCCATGACCGGTGCGGCTGCCACGGATTTGCCGTCGTACCATTGCATCAACAGAAAATATTGCGTAGGTGTCAGGCTTAAAAAACTTTTCATCGCATCGCCCAGGGCGAGCGGCATCTTTACACCTTCCGAATTTTCCTGGGGATTATTCGGGTCGCGAATCAAGCTTTTCAGATTAGGAATTTTTTCTTTGGGATTGTCGCCGGGTTTTATGGAAGCGACAAAGTTGTGGCCATTCACGCCGGCGCTGGGCAGGTTGGTGTTCCAGCGTTGCAACAGAGCACCGTGAAAAATCGGCATCACATGTTCGTCAAACGAGGCGGTGTAGTCGGTGTTGTAACTGCCGTTGGCGTGCATCGCCGGTATTAAATTTAATTGTTCAACCCAGGTTGAAAACGCATCGTCCCAGGTGGACACCACGTTGCGGGTTTGCGGTGCAAAGCCGGGGTCGGTACACACCACCCAACCGTGTACCACAGAAGCGGTTGAGCCATCGTTAAAGATAATTGTTGCTGTGACCGGCCCATCAGAGGTGTCATCAAACCATTTGTCATTATCAATCGCATCGTTGAGTGCGGGCGGTTTGCCATTTTCCACAATGCCACTGGCGCGACCGTAACCACCTACCACGATTAACCGCCCGGTGTTGGCTTCAATGGTCATTTGCCCCAGCGTGTCGATCACTCCCCGTGGATTAAAGGTGCTGAAATGATCGTTGGGAAAACTGAAAGGGTAATGTGCTGCCTGGTAAATGCCACCGGTGCTATCGGTATAAGTGGCTGGCGTCGTGGCATTAAAGTGAAGTGTGGCAGCACCATTGGTAGAGGCGGACAATGCACGTGGCCCGGCATCAATCACCAGCTTGGTTAATCGCTCCGGGTTAGACGGATTACCGGGAATTAATGTCTCATTGCGCACGGGTGGCGTCTTGCTATCTTCATAAGCAAAGATCCCTTCCTCTTCCTTGTTCGCACTGGTAATGGTGTAGTTGTTCGCTTTTTTGTTCGCCAGGTGAACCTGCCAGATAATATCTTTGATGGTTTTTCCGTTAACCACATCGCCGATTTTTACTTCGCGGCCCGGATCGGTAGAGGGATAAACCGTCTGCGGCGTATCGTAAGCATAAATACGAAAACGGGCGGCCTGGCGCTTGGGGTTTTGCTGGTTATCGCGCAAATCACTCGCTTCAATGGGTGTGTTTTCGGTACCGGTTTTAATCGGCAAACCGCCAAAGATACCGGTTTGTTTATCTACCAGTTTTCCGGCCGCTGTCTCCGGCGCCAGGTAATACTCTTCGCTAACCCCGACGCGGGAAAAGTTAATGCTCGGGTGAACTCTGAAATACGTATTCGACATGATTCAGCTCCTCAATCAAATTTATTGTGCGTCCGTGGTGTCTTGTGACCAGAAATAAATATTCTGGAATGCGTGGCTGATATTGATATTCAGTGCGGGCAGCGGCGCAAGGTCGGGGTTGCCTGGAAAGGCCTGCATGGTGTTATGGCAACGGAAACAATTGTTCATGGTGCTTTGGGTTTGGGTGTAGGTTTCAATCGTTGCATTGGATAATTTCACCGAGCCGGTGAGTATTTCGTCCGTCGCCAGTGACATATTCGGTTTGAGGCCGTTGTTCGCCGCAAACCAGATTGCACCTACCTCAAAATAATTGCGCCACACATCATTCTCATCCAGATGCTTCAATACATCGGCGTTCAGGCTGGCAATATTGGCATCGTTCTGTTGGACGTTGGGATCGGTGCTGTTGGGATCATTGCCGAATTCAAACTGGCGGCAGGCCTGGGTTGAAGGGCGTAATATTTGCGTGGCTTCATCCAGGGTTAATTTATTGGTGTTTGCGTAGTTAACATTACAGTCCTTGTATTGGGTGTTGGCTTTATAAAAGGTCCAATCCTTGTCAGACACAACGGTTGTCGGTGTAGCGTTTGCGGGAACGACGGGCGCATTGCGCTTATGTTCAAAGGTGGCCCAGATCATCTCCGGATGATTCTCAACCACGCCGGCAATATGAAAGCCCACCAGTGCAAGCTTGACCTTATCGCGCTGGTTCGGATCGACCACAATCTTGCCGTCTTTATTCACCAGCTTGTTGATCTCGCCATCCATGGTGAACATATCGGAGACATCATCGCCGGGTTGCACAATTTTCCATGAAACTTTGAGTTCCATGGTGCCGTCGGGGAAATTGGTGGTGGGATTAAATTGTCGCACCACCGCAGGGTCGGTCAGTTTATTGCTCAAGATAAATTTCACAAAATTGCTGTCGATGTGCTGCGAGTAATAGATCGCGCGCCCCTGTTGATCCACCATGATGCCGTCAGTGCCGGCCTGCAGGAATTCATTGAACGACTCCGGTGTATTGCTTTTTTGCATGCGCGGCATCATGCCGCGGTAAGGCACATCGTCGATCAATGAATTGGGTGATGAAAACGACAGGAACAACGGCTTGCCATTCACTTCTTTGGTCAGCCACAAAAATGCCTGCCAGGACCATTGGTGAAAGGCACAGTTGTTGTTAAAGCCCGTGGTGCCGGGTTCAGGTGTTTGTGAATGGGGAAACCAACTGGGATCGGATTGACAATCGGCCAGGGCGGCTGGCGCGCCACACCATAATGCCAGGGACAAGATGATAATACCGGGATTGGACAGTGAAGATACACGGTTCACGGCTAGCTCCTTTAGTACAGATTTATGTAGACATCGAAAGCACATAAACACTGTAGACGCTAAATCCCGACTGAGATATTTCACGATATTACATATTCAGAAATAAATGTATCCCGTAAAAAATTAAAAGAAAATAATATTGTACTTGGCGCATGATGCCGAATCGGACGCTTGACAGAAGGAGGGCGAAGGAAAAATAAATAGAATTATTCGTCGGTATGCGCCAGCAACAGCACCAGGAGTTCTTTATCTTTTTCCGTGGTGGGTTGCTGTTCAATGCCGAGGATGTGATCGCGCACGTGCACAATTTGTCCATGCAGGTTGAGATTTTTTTTCTCAGCATCATGCAAACCAATTTCTTCGCTGTCGATAAATAACTTGATGTGGTCGCCCGCGCGAAACAGGTGTTCACCTAATAAGGCGATGCGCGCACCGGTCATGGACATATCAAGAATGTGAACCTCCCACTGCTTACTGGAATAGGCTAACTGAGCATAAGCACGCATGGGAAAACGCGGTTGATTACGACGGTCAACATTATTATTGTCGGTCATGGCAGGGTCTCAAAGAGTGGCAATCAATTCCGTCAGTTCGCGTTCGGTAGCAGTGGGGTCATCAAGATTTAATTCAATCAAGCGACGCAGATGTCCAATGCTATCCATATCAATGGATATACACTCCACTCCAAGCAAATGATCCTCCTGGTGAGCGGGCTGAACCACCATGTTGATACTGGCCTGATCGGAAAGGGGGATGCTGGCGGTCAGCGATGCCTGTGGGTCGTAATCAGCCGCCGCTGGCAGCTCGACAAGCACGCCTTTGAGTGAAATATCCAGTAATTTACCCTGCCATTGTTGATCGCCCTGTACCAAGGTGATTGGCGTGGAAAAATTCACACGGCTGAAACGACGTCTTTCGCGGTGTTCTGTCATGACCTGTCAATACCTCAACGCTGTTACATCCCATTCTGCACCTGGCGCAGACTGTCTTTAGTGTAGACCTTTTATGGCTGTTGGCCACCGGCCGGTTTGCGCGCTTACGGATGGCAAACCTATAATCGCGCATCTTCACCGGTCCCGGACAACGAAAAGGTTCATTTATGGCGGAAACAGCGGCACAACTGCGTATTGGTATTGATCTGGGGGGCACCAAAACTGAGGTCATCCTGCTCAGCGGCGCAAATGGCGAGCTGTTTCGGACCCGCATCCCCACGGTGCGCGACGATTATGCAGCTACGCTAGCCGCGATCGCAGGGCTGGTAGCCGAGGCGGAAGCCGCCGCTGGCGTGGGCAATTTGCCGGTGGGCGTGGGCATTCCCGGCACCATCTCACGTAAGAGCGGCCTGGTGAAAAATGCGAACTCCACCTGGATCAACGGCAAACCGCTGCAGCAGGATTTATCGCGTCACTTGCAGCGTGATGTGAAAGTCACCAATGATGCCAACTGCCTGGCCGTGTCAGAGGCCACCGATGGCGCGGGCAAGGGGTATGATCTGGTATTTGCCGGCATTTTGGGCACTGGCTGTGGTGCCGGACTGGCCTGGCGCGGTGAGCCCATAGTGGGGCCCAACGGTGTGGCTGGCGAATGGGGTCACAACCCCTTGCCCTGGACATCGCCCACCGAGTTACAGGCGCGGCCTTGTTATTGCGGCAAAACCGGTTGCCAGGAAACCTTTTTATCCGGCACCGGGCTGTGTTTGACCTATCAACGCCTGACCGGCGAAAAACTTACCGGCCACGAGATTGTCGCGCGAGCTGCTGACGGCAACAATGCGGCCATCAAAACCCTGGAGGATTATCTGGATGCATTGGCGCGCGGCCTGGCGGCGGTCATCAATGTGCTGGACCCGGATGTGATTGTCCTTGGTGGCGGTGCATCCAATATCGCGCAGATTTATTCAACCGTGCCGACCTTATTGCCGCGCTATGTGTTCGGTGGTGAATGCGACACGCCGATTGTGCAAGCGGTGCACGGCGACTCCAGCGGTGTGCGCGGCGCCGCCTGGCTAAACCCTTTGTGATTCCGGTTAACTACCCTTTGATATTGTTACGTTTTCTTCTCAGTGTTGTGTTGTGCGTGCCCTTGGTGAGTCACGCCGCGCCGCAACGTATTGCCTCGTTAAATCTATGTCTCGATCAATTGCTGTTGGCCTGGGTGCCGAAGCAGCGTATCGCCTCCGTCACGTATTTATCGGCGAATCCACAATTGTCGACGGTGGTGGATCAACTTGATGGTTTGCATATCAATCATGGTTTGGCAGAAGAGTTGATTCCCTTGCAGCCGGATTTAATTATCGCTGGCGAATTCGGCGCGGGGGATGCGGTGACCTTGTTGCAGCGTTTTGGTTATCCCGTGGAGCGCATTGCGTTGCCGCGCACGCTGGACGACATCATCACGCATATTGAAAGCGTCGGCGCTCTGGTCGGTGCACAAACGCAAGCGGCGCAGATGGTGAATGAATTGCGTGCGCAACTGGCCGCATTGGATGCGCAACCGGCGCAGGTGAATAAGACGTCGGCGATCTGGTATTCGCCTAATGGCGTGGTAGCAGGCAGTGATACGCTGGAACATGAATTGTTGATGCGCGCCGGTTTTCGCAACCTGGCGGCGGAGCGGGGGATTGTGAGTTTTGCGCAGATGGATCTGGAGCAGTTGGTGGTGGCGCAGCCGGATGTGTTGATTGTGGAAGGTGGTTATGTGCAGGCGTTTTCGGTGGCGCGGGAGTATCTGGAGCATCCGGCGTTGAAGCGGAGTAGTCGGGTGATTGAGTTGCCGGCGGCGTTGTCGGTGTGTAGTGCGCCGGTGGTGGTGGATGTGTTGCGGGCTTTGCGGGTTGAGCGGTGATTTTTTAGGGAGCGGCCGAGGTGGCGGGCGCTTCTGAAAACGCGTGAATACATCCTGACGTTGGGGATTACGGATAGGGTTGTGGGACACGCCGTGAACCCGTCCGTGGGGGCTCAACACCGGCATCCATGCCGGTGATGGTCCCACAAACCTATCCGTAACCCCTTCCCACCATTTTCGCGGTTAACTAATTTTTATTAGGTTTTTTAGCGCGAGATAATTAAACCTTTTGTCTCTGGTGTTTTTTGTGCGTTCAATAAATTTTAGTGTGTTAATTATTTCTCTCATTTCTCTATTGTTTATCAGCAGCGTGTTTGCTTTGCATGTTGGTATGGCAGAGATATCGGTGTGGCAGGCGTGGCGGGATTTGTGGGTGGATGAGCGCAGCCTGGCGGAGGTGGTGGTGTGGGATATTCGGTTGCCGCGGGTGTTGTTGGCGGTGCTGGTGGGCGCGACCTTGGGAATGGCGGGGGCGGCGATGCAGGGGTTGTTGCGGAATCCGCTGGCGGAGCCGGGCATTCTTGGCGTGTCGAGTGGTGCGGCGTTGGGGGCGGTGTTGGTGTTGTATTTTGGTGTGGCGGCGGGGGCGTGGTATTGGTTGCCCGTGGCGTCGATCACCGGGGCGTTGGTGGCCTTGTTGTTGGTGTATATCTTGGCGGGTTTACATAGCAGTTTGTTGGCGTTGATTCTGGCGGGTGTGGCGATTAATGCGATGGCGGGGGCGTTGATTGCGGTTGCATTAAATTTTGCGCCGAGTTTGTTTGCAATGCAGGAGATTGTGTTCTGGATGATGGGCTCGTTGGCAAATCGCAATATGAATCATGTGACGGTGGCCTTGCCGTTTATTTTATTGGGTTGGTTATTATTGTTAAGTCGCAGCCGCTATCTGGATGCCTTGAGTCTGGGTGAGGACAGTGCGCGTTCCCTGGGGTTTCACACGCAGCGTGAGCGGGGCATTTTGTTGTTGGGTTTGGCGTTGTGTGTGGGCGCTTGTGTGGCGGTGAGCGGCAGTATCGGTTTTGTGGGTTTGGTGGTGCCGCATTTGTTGCGTCCGCTGGTGGGGTATCGGCCGGGTCGTTTGTTGGTGGCCAGTGCGTTGGGCGGTGCTTTGTTGGTGCTGTTGGCGGATATCCTGGTGCGGCAATTGGATATCGCGCGGGAATTAAAATTGGGCGTGGTGACATCGCTACTGGGTGGGCCATTCTTTTTGTTATTGATCTTAAAAACGCGCAGTCGGTGGGTATAGATCATGTTAAGGGCAGAGAACCCCAACCAGAATTTTTGTCAGTTACGCGCTGAGAATCTTCACCTGCAATTCAAGTCGAATCCCATCTTGCAAGGCATTGATCTGCAATTATCCAGCGGTGAGTTTGTCGGGCTAATCGGCCCTAACGGTGCCGGTAAAAGTTCGTTGCTGCGTGTGTTGAGTGGTTTGTTAGCGGCGCAGCAGGGGCAGGTAACTTTGCAGTTACCGCAGGACAACAAAAAAAATATTGCCGGGATTGCTGCGCAAATTCGTGCACGTTTTTTAGGGTATTTGCCGCAACAGGAAAGGCCGGCCTGGCCGTTAACGGTTGAGCATCTGGTCGGCTTGGGTCGCTCCCCCTGGCATAAACCAATGGGCAATAAAAGTACGCGAGATCACACCGCTATTGAGCAGGCATTACAGGTTACGGATTTGCAGGCGCTGCGGGAACGACCGGTAACGGAATTATCCGGCGGTGAATTGCAGCGTTGTTTACTAGCGCGGGTGTTTGCCGGTGAACCGCCATTGATTCTTGCCGACGAACCCATTGCGGCGCTTGATCCCTATCATCAATTGCAGATCATGGAATTGTTACAGGCGCATGCGCAACAGGGCGGTGCAGTCATGGCGGCATTGCATGACCTGAGCCTGGCGTCGCGTTTCTGCAAGCGTTTGATCCTGCTGCACCACGGCCGCGTGGTGGCCGACGGCGAGCCCATTGCCGTGTTGACCCCGCAAAACCTTGCAGAGGTGTATGGGATAACTGCCCACGTCGATTGTCGCGATGACGGGGTGGTGATTATTCCCCGGCAACGAACCTCATTGGTGTGATTGTCGGATTACAGCACGGTGTGCCTAATTCGACCTACGGCTACTGAACGGCGTGTTGTAGGTCGCGTTAGCCGCACCGCGGCGTAACCCGACAAAAAGCAAATTAATACGCCGCTTGACTCCCTCCCTTTAACCCCGTAACTTGCGCGCCGAGGTGTCTGATGGCCGCATTATTCGGCCTGGATCAGAGTAAATGGGAAGCCGGTGCGCGCAATCTGCGCAATCCCGACACTGCCCCCGCAACGGTGAACATCTTCGCGATGTGAGTCCGATACCAGCCTCACTGGACCTGCTTGCATGTCCACTCACACGCACGATGTAGCGGAGGGCTTCATCGGTGGTAATCCTGTGTTGACCATCGCTGGTTTTGTACACATTGTTTCCACTTATCCCTCCCTCAATCGCCTGTTTATCCTGATTGGGGAATCATATGTCCACTGTTTATTTTTCGCGTGCGCCTTTGAGCGCGGCTATCCTTTTACTCTCTGCCAGTCTCACCGCGCACGCGGTAGACGAACCCAAAATCGAAAAAATCTATGTCAGCGGCACGCGGAGCGAAAGCCCGCAATTGCCCCTGGCAACCACCATCACCGTGATTGATCGCGAGCAAATTCGCTTGAGTGGTGCAACGCAAATCGGTGAAGTGTTACGCACGCAAGCGGGCATCCAATTGCAGGATCTCGACGGCAGTGGCGGTCGCAGTGTAACCGTTGCGATGCGTGGTTTTGCATCCAATGCCTCCAACAATACGCTGGTGATGGTGGATGGTCGCAAACTCAATAACCCCAGCCTTGCCAGCCCCTCGTTAAATACCATCGCGCTGAAAGATGTTGAGCGTATTGAAATTGTTCAGGGGAGTGCCGGTGTGTTGTACGGTGACCAGGCCGTGGGCGGTGTGATCAATATCATCACCCGTCGTGCAGTGCGCGGCGAAATTCACGGCTCGCTACAGGTGTTGGCGGGCAGCGATAACCTGGAAAGTTATACCGCCACAGTGAATCAGGGATTCAACAATGGCTTGAGCTATAACGTCTCTGCACAAAAACGTCAGGCCGATAACTACCGCGATAACAACCAGGCGGATTACGAAAACTTCCTGGGCAACCTGCGTTACGACTTTGCGCGTGGCCATGTGTTTGTCGAAGGCCAACGCATTGATGATGACCTGCGTATGCCGGGCCCTTTGAGCGATGCTGAAGTCGAACAGGATCGTCGCCAGACCAATAGCCCGAATAATTTCGCCAATCAGGAAACGGACATCATGCGCGTGGGTGGCGCAGTCAGTTTAACCGAACAATGGCAATTATTGGCAGAGTACGCTGATCGCGATGAAGACGCGCTGTCGTTCTATGGTTCCGGTGAGCCTAGCTTGCAAGAGATGCGGGTAAAAAATATTACACCGCGCCTGATCGGACGCTTACCCACCGCTAAGGGGGATGCAGTGATTACCATCGGTTACGACAAGGTAACGGCGGACTATCTTATCGCGGATCGGCCCGTCAACATTGAGCAGGATATAGACGGTTATTATGGTCAAATTATTTATCCTGTAACGCGCGCATTAGCCGTCACTGCCGGTACGCGCTATTCCGAAGTGGAAGATACTGATCTGACCGCGAACAAAACGCATAAAGATGATCTGAGTGCATACGAGTTAGGCGCGAATTACCAGATCAATAATGCCTGGCGAATCTTTACCCGCTACGCGGAAGGTTTCCGTTTTGCCAATGCGGATGAAAATGGTTTTAAGTTGCCGGAGGTAAATTTCCTCGAAACACAAACCAGCGAATCTTATGAAGCCGGTTTGGGTTGGCAGGGCAATGCAGCCAATGCAACCGTCACGGCTTATCAGATGACCGTTGATAATGAAATTATGTACGACCCGATGTCGGGCACCTACGGCGCCAATATCAATCTGCCGGAATCCGAACGGCGCGGCCTGATGCTGGATGCGGATATTGATCTCAGCGCACAACTCGGACTGCGTGCCAACTACACCTTTACCGATGCGGAGCAAACCTCCGGTAGTTTTGATGGCAAGCAAGTACCCTTTGTGGCAGAACATACCGCCAACCTCGCTATCGTGTTCAGCTTTACGCAACAGCTCAGTGCATACGTGGACGCGAACTACACCGGTTCCCGCTATCGCATTGGCGACGATGCCAACACCCAGGGCGAAGTGCCGTCCATCACGGTGTTTAATGCCAACCTGCTCTGGTCAATCCAGGATCTGGAATTGGGCGTGCGCGTAAAAAACCTGACTGATGAAACCTACTCGGATTACGCCGGTTTTTCACCTTACTCCGGCAATTACGAATACCCGCAGCCGGAGCGTCAGTACGAGGCAAGCATTAGCTATCGCTTTTAGAATGAATGCCAGGGATGGCATGATGACACTTTTACTTATTGGAGACCTGCTATGACCACTGACAAAGCCCAACGCCACAAAGAGCGCATGCAACAACGCAAAGAAATTGTCGATGCCAAAATTGCGCAGGCAGATCAGGAACGCGGTGTGTTGATCGTGTTAACCGGCGATGGCAAAGGTAAAAGCAGTTCCGGTTTTGGTACAGCGCTACGTTGTTTAGGCCACGGTTATAAAGTGGCTATTGTGCAATTCATCAAAGGCACCTGGGAATGTGGCGAGAAGAATTTTTTAACCGAAAGTGTCTTTCGCGGCGCGGCGCCACAACTGGAATATTATGTGATGGGCACCGGCTTTACCTGGGAAACCCAAAATGCAGAGTTGGATCGCCAGGCCGCTGAAAAAGTGTGGGCCGAATGCGAGCATGTGCTGCGCGATCCAACGGTTCATCTGGTGTTGTTGGATGAACTGACCTATATGTTGAATTTCAAATACCTCGATAAAGAAAAAATTCTTGCCGCAATTAAAAACCGTCCTATTAATCAAAATGTCATCATCACCGGTCGTGGCGCCAAACAATATCTGGTGGATGTTGCGGATACCGTGAGTGAAGTCAAGGCGATCAAGCATGCGTTTGATCAAGGTGTTAAAGCCCAGAAAGGCATTGAATGGTAGAAGCTATAAATCATCTGGTGCCAGCTGATTTTTGAAATGGTTTCTGGTTTTTGTCGCAGTTTACCGCGCTGCGCTTTCTGTTTCAGTTAATGTGTCATTCTTATTTTCGGAGACCGAATTAGAAATTTCCTTGTGCCAAAGTGTGACCTCCTCGAAAAAATCCTTGTCTGCAAACGTTTTCAAAAATTGAAATCGATTTCAAATTAAATTGTTTTCATGTTTTCTATAGACACGCGCAATCGATAGTCCTTAAGATAATTCCCGATGCGTAAAAAATAATAACTGCGCATATTTTTCTCATCACTGCATCAGCTGTATCTTTTTTGGAATAGCGGACATCTTCATCGCAATTTTCCGTCTGCCGTAAGTGGAGCAGTCATGCTTCACGATGCTCTTCGGCTATGTGTGCCGCGTCGTGTTTTTGCTGTGAGGCGCGGCATCCAAAAATAATATTCGACGTGATAAAAGATAGTTAACAATAGCGAGGATCACATAATGAAAACAGTCGGTCGTAACAGGTTCTACTGCTTTGCAAGAAGCAGCCTAATGCTCGGGGTATTAGCCATCCCCTGTTTATTCTCCACCACCGCCATCGCCCAAACCAATCTGGCCTCGGGCAAAGCCATCAACGCCACCAGCACGGTGGATGTCTACACCGCCACCAACGCCAACGATGGTAACCAGGGCAGTTACTGGGAAAGCCAGAACAGTGCCTTTCCACAATCCCTGACAGTTGATCTGGGCAGTACCAGCAATGTGAATCGCGTGGTGTTAAAACTGCCCAACAACTGGGGCAGCCGCACGCAGACTTTATCGGTCGCCGGTAGCACCAACGGCTCCAGTTATGCCACGCTGGTGAGTTCCAGTGCTTATGTGTTTGATCCCAACAACAGCAACACTGTGACGATTAATTTTGCTGGCGCTGACGTGCGTTATCTACGCCTGAATGTCACCGGCAATACCGGCTGGCCCGCGGCGCAATTATCGGAAGTGGAAATCTACGGTGAAGCAGGTAGCGCGGAACCGCGCGATGCGTTCAGTCAAATCAAAGCCACCTCGTACAACAACATGAGCGGCATCCAGACCGAAGACACCAGCGATACCGGTGGCGGTCGCAATGTCGGCTGGATCGATGACGGCGACTGGTTGGTGTTTGAAGATGTCGACTTCGGCAGCGGCGCTAACAGTGTCAATGCACGTGTGGCCAGTGATCACGCAGGTGGCATTATTGAATTACGCCTCGACAGCGTCAGCGGTTCTCTGATCGGTGAAGTGGATGTGAGCTACACCGGCGGCTGGCAAAGCTGGGTGACCGAAAGCGCGAATGTGTCGGTGGATGGTGTGCACGATTTATATCTGGTGTTCAGTGGTACAGCCACCGGTGGTTTGTTTAACCTGAACTGGATTGAGTTCGATACCGATGGCAATAATCCTGACCCCGATCCGGAAGCGCCGTCAGTGCCCCAAAATTTAGCGGTGACTGGCACAACCAGCTCATCAATATCTTTATCCTGGAACAGTGTCAGCGATGCGGATGGATATGAAATCTGGCGCAACGGCAGCTTGTTGACCAGCACCTCTTCTACGTCGTATCAGGATTCCGGCTTAGCAGAAAATACCGAATACACTTACACGGTACGTGCATTCAATCAAGCAGGTAGCTCAGGCAATAGCAACAGCGTGTCAGCCACCACAGACAGCAATAATAATCCCGACCCGGAAGGCACCAATGTGGCGGCGGATAAAACCGTTACCGCGAGCAGCACGTTAAGTTTTCTGTCGGTGAACAATGCGGTGGATGAAAGTGCAGCGACCTATTGGGAAAGCAACAGCAATGCGTTTCCACAAACGCTCACCGTTGATCTGGGCAGTACGCATTACATCAATCAGGTGGTCTTGAAGTTACCCAACGACCAGGCCTGGGCAACGCGCACGCAAACGTTGTCTGTGCAAGGCAGCGCCAACGGTTCCACTTTCAATAACATCGTGAGCAGTGCGGGTTACACATTTAATCCGAGCAGTGCTAACACCGTGACCATCAGCTTTGCCGAAACCACTGCGCGTTATGTGCGTTTGAATATAACCGGCAACACCGGTTGGCCTGCGGCGCAAATTTCCGAGTTTGAAGTCTATGGTTATCCCGATCCGGTACCGCCTGCGACGCCACAAAATGTCACCGTGGCTGGAGGCACGTCTGCAACGCTATATCTCACCTGGGACAGTGCTGACCTTGCGCAAGGTTATGAAGTCTTGCGTGATGGTACGGTGGTTGCCGATGTCACCGCCACGTCGTTTCAGGATACGGGTTTAACGCAAAACACCAGCTACACCTATCGTGTGCGTGCGTACAATCAATTCGGTGAGTCAGCGGAAAGTGATCCGGTGGTTGGAACCACCCTGGATGACAGCCAAAACCCCGGTCCCAGCGATCAGCGTGGTGCCAATATGCCTTACGACATTTATCAGGCTGAGGATGCAGACGTTGGTGGCGGTGCCCAAGTTGTGGGGCCGAATCGCACCATCGGTGATATTGCCGGCGAAGCATCCGGGCGTCGCGCGGTCACCCTGAATTCCACCGGCAGTTATGTGGAATTTACGACGGAAGCGGATACCAATACCCTGGTGACGCGTTTCTCTATTCCTGACGCCCCCGGCGGTGGCGGTATCACCGCGACCCTGAATATTTATGTGGACGGGCAACTCGAGGATACCATTACGCTGTCATCCAAGCATGCCTGGCTTTACGGTCCGGAAACCAACCCGGGCAACAGCCCCGGCGCGGGACCGGCACGTCATATTTATGATGAAGCCAATATCCTGTTTGATCGCACCATTCCGGCGGGCAGTAAAATCCGTTTGCAAAAAGATGCGCAAAATACCTCGCAATATGCCATCGACTTTATCAGCCTCGAACAGGTTGCGCCGATTCCCAATCCAAATCCCGGTGCGTTTATAACGCCCACTGGTTTTTCGCATCAGGATGTACAAAATGCGTTGGACCAAGCGCGCATGGGAAGTGCACAGGGTGTGTATTTACCGGCAGGTACTTATCAAACCTCGAATAAATTCCAGGTATACGGCAAACCGCTGCAAGTGATCGGTGCTGGCCCCTGGTACACGCGTTTTGAAACACCGAATAATCAAACCAATACCGATGCCGGCTTTGCAGTATCGAATTCTGCCAACGGTTCTATCTTTGCGAATTTTGCCTTCTTTGGTAACTACACCAGCCGCATCGACGGGCCGGGTAAAGTGTTTGATTTTAACGGCGTGTCGGATATGACCATCGACAACGTGTGGGTGGAACACCAGGTGTGTATGTTCTGGGGCGCGAGCGTGCACGACTCCACCATTAAAAATTCGCGCATGCGCAATTTGTTTGCCGATGGTATTAACTTTACCAACGGCAGCAGCGGTAACCATGTGGTAAATAACGAAGCGCGTTCTACCGGTGACGACAGCTTTGCATTATTTGCGGCAACGGATAATGGCGGCGGTATTGTGCAAAATAATCTGTACGAAAATCTCACCGCGATGACGCCCTGGCGTGCGGCAGGTCTGGCGTCTTACGGCGGGCAGGGTAATACCTTCAGAAATATCCATGTGGAAGATACCCTGGTGTATTCCGGTGTGACGATCAGCTCGCTGGATTTCGGTTATCCGTTTACCGGCTTCCAGGCAAATCCCACCACCAATTTCGAAGGCATTACCATCCTCCGTTCCGGCGGTACCTTCTGGAATAACCAGGTCTTCCCCGGTTTGTGGATGTTCTCTGCGTCGAAAAGTTTTCAGGGTATTCGCATCACGGATCTGGACATTATCGACCCGACCTTCCACGGCATTATGTTCCAGACCAATTATGTGGGCGGTCAGCCGCAGAATGTATTCCAGGATACGATTCTGACGAATGTCACCATCTCGGGTGCGCTGCCGAATCCGGCTTACCCCAACCGTTCCGGGTTTGGTATCTGGGCTAACCCGCTGCCGGAAGCGGGGCAGGGGCCGGCGTTGGGTACGGTGGAGTTTAACAATCTCACCTTGATCAACAACGGCGTCAATATTCGTAACGACTCGCCGGAGTTTACGATTATTGTGAATAATTAGGCGGGAGGTTATTAACGTCGGGGCTTATTGTTAAATCTGTGTCGGATTACGCCGTTGGCTAATCCGACCTACGTTTGGTGTGCTTGATGTAGGTCGAATTAGCCGCGCGACGCGCGGCGTAATCCGACACCCACGATCTCGTTATTTTACAAACAGCTCGGCATTGATCCACAGATGGGCAGCGATACTGGCCGCATAACCCAGGGCAATCACCGGCGCCCATTTCAAGTGACCGATAAAGGTATACATGCCGCGCGCCTGGCCCATCAGTGCCACACCCGCCGCAGAGCCGATGGACAACATACTGCCGCCCACGCCCGCCGTCAGGGTAATCAATAGCCAATCGCCCGTGCTCATATCCGGATGCATGGTCAATACCGCGAACATCACCGGAATGTTGTCGATCACGGCGGATACCACACCGAGAATAATATTAGTGACTGTTGCACCCATACCGGTGTAGAGCACTTCTGACATCAGCGCCAGGTAACCCATAAAGCCCAGGCCGCCCACGCACATTACAACGCCGTAGAAGAACAACAGGGTGTCCCACTCGGAGCGGGCAATCTTGCTGAACACATCAAAAGGCACAACATCGCCCAGGCGACGCAGGGCGGCCTGATCGCCGCGGCTTTCGGCAATGGCGCGTTTGCGCGCGAGCGAACTGGGCAGGGTCTTGCGCAGGAAGAAACCGAAGAATTGCAGGTAACCCAGGCCGGTCATCATGCCCAATACCGGTGGCAAGTGCAGGAAGGTATGGCAAGATACGGCGGTCACAATGGTTAATAAAAACAGCGCGAGGATGCGCATGGCGCCGCGCTTCATCTCCACTACTTCGTCCAGTGCGTCGGGCTTTTTGTTTTCGATAAAGAAACTCATGATCACGGCCGGCACAGCGAAGTTAACCAGCGAAGGAAGAAACAGCGCGAAGAAATCCTGGAACGGAATAATGCCGGCTTGCCACACCATCAAGGTGGTGATGTCACCAAAGGGACTGAAGGCACCGCCGGCGTTAGCAGCGACGACCACGTTGATGCAGCAGAGATTGATAAACTTTTTATCTTCGCCACCCACTTTCATGATTACCGCACACATCAACAAAGCGGTTGTCAGGTTGTCGGCGATGGGCGAGATAAAAAATGCCAGAAAACCGGTGAGCCAGAACAGCGTCTTGTAATTAAACCCTTTGCGAATCATCCAGGCGCGTAGCGCATCAAAAACATTCCGCTCTTCCATCGCGTTGATATAAGTCATCGCGACTAACAGGAACAGCATCAGTTCGGCAAATTCCAGCAGCGTGTGCCTGAATGCGTGCTCGGCTTCGTGAGGCATGCCCTCCTGGGTATAAATCCAACCCAACAGCATCCAGATAATCCCGGCGGCTACCAGCACCGGTTTGGACTTGCGCAGGTGGAGCAGTTCTTCGCCCATCACCAGCAGGTAGGCAATGACAAACAGAACCAGTGAAAAATAACCGATACCGCTAACCGTCAGGTCAAGGCTGCCGACGGCGGCGAAGGTGTGGGGACTAAGGGTGACAAGCAGGGATGCAAGTATCGCTGTGACCGACAGCGAAAGTTTGCGGGCAGTGTGGTGCATGGTACGTTCCGTATCTAATAGTTGTAGGACGCTGCCGCAGCCAGGGGCAGGGCAGATGATAAAAGGCGCGGGATTTTAACATAGCAGGCGGTGTGCGTCGGCAGGTTTGTCAGGGGTAATCCATAAAACCCGCGCCGGCCCGATTCAGTGGCGGAACCGGTGCGCGAAGGTTTTGCGATGGCCGTCGGGTTTTAAACGTGAACGGCTGCTGTTCCTTGCAATCCTGTTCCGGATTGCCTTTATCTTCATAGCCAAGTGTTGCGCATATCACATCCTTGGCGGAGCCGAGCGTGTAGTCTTGGGCCATCAAATGACGTCAAACCCATACCTGAGGTGTTTATGTCCGGCATTCCAACCTTGACCAAGCCTGTTCCCCGGCAAGCATCGGCCAACCGCCCAGCGCAACCTGCCCCTGCACAACGCAGTAATGTCCAGCGCGCGAGTTTTCAACAGGAGCGCTGGTTGGTCGATATTCCCCTGTCGGTGCTTAGCGAGCATAACGCCTGGACCTCATCCGGCAACTGGCAGGGCATGTTTGATTGCGCTATCTGGTTGCGCACCCCCGCAGGCCTGGCGCACCCGGTGCAGTTGTCGCTCAAGTACATCGACAACGGCGGCGAAAAAATTGTGCATATCGACCGTTGCCATCCCGGCAGCCATCGCACGGTGCTGCTCAACGGCAGTTTCGGCCTTGGCGTGAATGGCCGGGTGCGTGATATGGGCTTGTATCTGTTAGGCATTACTGATCCCGAGATTGTGGTTGAAGAGTGGCATATGACCCCGCAGCAACGCCGCGCCCGCTAAAATTTTCCCCTCTGTTTTTTGTTTGCATAGCACCACGGATGGTGCGTCCCCACCTTGAATTATTTCATCGGCTGCTATACTTGGAACCACATCCACGGTTAGAGCTTGTATGAAATCCATAGCAGTTTTTTTTATCCTGTTGATCACCGTTGATACCGCTATGGCCAAGCTGCCGGAGCGGGAGATTGTCTTGGGTACTAATGTGTCCTCGGCTTATACCGCTGAGCGAAATCAGTTGGTACGCGGCGGTTCCATCGAACACATCGAGTGCATCTTCAAAGATTTACGCCAACCCTATCAAATCACCAGCATGCCCTGGTTGCGCGCGCGCCAGGAAGTGCGCAAAGGTAAGTTGGATGGGTTTTTTACCGCGATTTCGATAGAAGAAGCTGATGACTACGCCAGCTTGTCCGCGCCGCTGGTGCTGGAAAACTGGTATTGGTTCTGGCGCGCCGATATGAAAGCCCCCGACTCCTGGCAGGATGACTACAAGCTGGGGGCGATCCTCGGTAGCCAACAGGCGGAATGGCTGCAAGAGGCGGACTATTCAGAGCCGATGACGGCAAACAACTTGCCACAAATGTTGAAGATGCTGTTCAGCAAACGCATCGACGCCATCCTGGCCGATAAAGAACATTTTGAAAAGGCGGCTGCTGAATTAGGTATCGACGCCGACACCTACCAGTACCGCTTTTTTCGTTATGTGCCACTGGGCGTTTATTTCGGTAACGCATTTTTGAATGAGCATCCCGGATTTCTCCCGCGTTTCAATCAGCACATTTACGCCTGCGCACCGGAAGGCTTTCAAATGTCCGATTACGAGCGCGAAAAAGTTAAAGCGTTGGTGATGCCGCTGATGCAGGAATGGGTTGTCATGCCGGAGGTTATCACGGCAGTCATGGCGCAGAATGAGCATAAACAAGCTGTTACCCAGCAAGAAATTCTAAAAAAAGATGTGCAATGGCAAAGCGAATTCAAGGCCGGCAATTTTTCCTTGTCCGCATCCCTGATGGGTATTCCACTGTCACAACACTTGCGTCAGTTGAAAACCCGTAGCCAGGGCTTGATCACCGAAATTATCCTGATGGACGCGCGAGGAACCAATGTGGCCATCAGCGATATGACTTCGGATTATTGGCAAGGCGATGAGGCGAAATATTTACTGAGCTTTAATAAATCGCCAGAGATGTTGTTCTTTGAACCCGTGGGCTATGACGAATCCACCCGGCGTTTTCAGGTGCATGTGAGTTTGCCGATTTATGCTCCGAATATTGAAACATCCATCGGGGTGTTGACGGTGGGTGTGGATATTGAAAAGGCGCTATCGTTGCAGCAGTAGTGAAATGTCGGATTACGCCGTTGGCTAACCCGACCTACGGATGCGCAGCAGGTCGGACTAATCGTAGGTCGGATTAGGCAAAGCCGTAATCCGACACCACTCAACCTAATCCTCATTAACTCTTCAATGGCTTGTACTTCATCCGCTTGGGCTGCGCATCGCCGCCTTTGCGTTTGATCAAGTCATCGTGATACTCAGTGTAATTCCCTTCAAAGAACACGATATCCGAATCGCCTTCGTAAGCGAGAATGTGCGTCGCAATACGGTCAAGGAACCAGCGGTCGTGCGAGATCACCAGCACGCAACCGGGGAAGGCGAGAATCGCATCTTCCAGGGCGCGCAGGGTTTCAATATCCAGGTCGTTGGACGGTTCGTCGAGCAGCAGCACGTTAGCGCCTTGCTTCAGCGTATTGGCCAGATGCAAACGGCCACGCTCACCACCGGACAATTCACCCACACGTTTTTGCTGGTCCGCACCCTTGAAGTTAAAACGGCCCACGTAAGAGCGGGAGTTCACCTCATAGTTACCGATACGCAAAATATCCTGGCCATCGGACACGGCTTCCCAGACAGTTTTCTTATCGTCGAGGTTTTCGCGGCTCTGTTCGACATAAGCTACTTTGACGGTATCACCCAGGGTGACTTTGCCGCTATCCGGCTGCTCGGTGCCGGCGATCATGCGGAACAGGGTGGATTTACCCGCGCCGTTACCGCCGACAATCCCCACCACGGCACCCTTGGGAATACTCAAGGACAAATTGTCGATCAACAACCGGTCGCCATAACCTTTGCTGACGTTCTCCAGCTCGATGACCTTGTCGCCCAGGCGCTCGCCTGGCGGAATGTAAATCTCGTTAGTCTCATTACGGGATTGGAATTCCTGGGATTGCAATTCATCAAAGCGGGCCAGACGCGCCTTGCTCTTGGCCTGGCGGCCTTTAGGATTCTGACGCACCCACTCCAATTCGGTCTTCAGGGCTTTTTGATGCGCTGCTTCGGCGCGGGCTTCCTGCTCCAGGCGCGCTTCTTTTTGTTCCAGCCAACTGGTGTAGTTCCCTTCGTACGGAATGCCGTGGCCACGGTCCAGTTCCAGAATCCAGCCGGCGGCGTTGTCGAGGAAGTAACGGTCGTGGGTAATCGCTACCACGGTACCGGAGAAGCTTTGCAGAAATTGCTCCAGCCAATAGACCGACTCGGCGTCCAGGTGGTTGGTCGGTTCGTCGAGCAGCAGCATATCCGGGCGCGACAACAGCAGGCGACACAGGGCCACGCGGCGGCGCTCACCACCGGACAGTTTGGTGACATCCGCATCCCAGGGCGGTAGGCGCAGGGCATCAGCGGCAACTTCCAGGGTGTGGTCCAGGTTATGTGCATCCCAGGCCTGGATGATGTCTTCGCAGCGGGCCTGCTTCTTGGCCAGATCGTCAAAGTCGGCATCCGGCTCGGCGTAAGCGGCGTAGATCTTGTCCAGTTCTTGCAGCGCATCCACGGCTTCGCGCACGCCGTCTTCCACATTGCCGCGCACGTCTTTGGCTCCGTCCAGATGGGGCTCCTGGGGCAGATAGCCGACCTTGATACCCGGCATGGGGCGGGCTTCGCCGTTAAAATCCGTATCCACCCCGGCCATGATGCGTAATAACGTAGATTTACCCGAGCCGTTCAGGCCGAGCACACCGATCTTGGCGCCGGGGAAAAAGGAGAGGGAGATATCTTTGAGAATTTCACGCTTGGGCGGCACGATCTTGCCGAGCCGGTGCATGCTGTAAACGTATTGCGCCATGTGGCCTGAACCTCGTTTTGCAGGGTAGGGAATCCAAGGGCGCAAGGTACCGAAAGCGCTCGGCCAATTCAACGTGTAGAGCGGAAATGATGGGTTTTTTGAAGATTTATAACGATTGATTTTTGTGTGATGCACGTCACAAGGCGCCCGGCGCCATGGAATTGTTTGCCCGCATGACCCCCGCTAGACTGGCACCCGTCATAAGCGCCGCCCCACATGGCGCCGCAATCACGTAGCAATCAAATAACACGCGCCAACCGGGAATTCGTAATGCAGGTACGCACTACCATCCTCCGCATCATCTTCATCCTGCTCTCCATCGCCAGCCTGGCCTATGTCGCCAACCTCAAGGCGCAGCCACATTCCGTTGTGAATCCCGCCGAGCAATGCCGTTAGCGTATCGGGCAGGATTGTCGGGTTACGCTTCGCTAACCCGACCTACGGTAAACATTGCATTCGTAGGTCGGATTAGCGCCAGCGTAATCCGACACCGCACTGAAACATTTCACCAGTATCAAGCGCTAACCTGTTTCAAATCCTCCAAAATATGCTCCGCTGCCTGAAAGGCTAACGCCGCAATCGTCAAGGTCGGATTTCCGGTAGCTACCGTCGGAAATACACCGCTGCCGACCATAAACAAATTGCTGTGATCCCAGGATTGTTGGCGTGAGTTTAAAACGGAATCTTCCCTGGTATCTCCCATACGATAAGTCCCCACAATATGCCCAGCGCCATAAAAGGTGAAGTTATCGCCCTGGTATTGAAAATTGGTGGCAGTGACTTCAGCCGGCGTGCCGTAAAACACGGGGGCCGGCGGTAGCTTTGTGTATTCCGTTGCGCCGATGGCGTTGAAGATTTCCGTAGACACTTTTTTCGCAGAAACAAATGCATTGCGTACGTAATCTTCCTGAATGCGATAGGTCACTTTCGGGCGCGGTAAACCGAGGTGGTCAGTTTCGGTCTCGGATAATTCCACACGATTTTCCGGATCAGGTAATTGTTCAATCAAATACCCCAGGCGAATCTGCCGCGTATAAATGCCATTTAACGTATTCACCAACTGCGCACCAAATAACTGGCTATTGGCTGGCAAATTCTTGTCCCAGCGCAATGCTTGGCCTTGCTGATTCACCGAATCACCATTGAGCTGGCTATTGTTCTGGCCGAACACAAAATCCGCCAGGGTGGTGAACGGATCATTCGCTGCCCACTGCCAACCTTCGTTACCGATTTCAATACGATAAGCCGAACGCTCTTTGCGGAATTCACCATCGCGCAGGGACTCAATGCCTGACGTAGACAGCGGTCCGCGATAGGCAAATACCGGATCTTTCGCCAAACCCCAGGCGAGATACATCACATGGTCCATCAAGTTACGCCCGACCTGATCACTGCTGTTAGCAACACCTCGCGGAAAATTTTTATTTTTGTTGGACATCAATAACAGCTTGGGCGTCTCGATGGCATGGGCGGCCAGCACATATTTTTTTGCGCTAACCGTGCCGGAACCTGTGGGAATACCACCGTGGGTATCGTAAGTAATGTAATCAATACCGGTAATCTCGGCAGTGCTGTCGTCGACGCGAATATTATTCGCCACATGGCGATACCACACATCGACATTGCCGGTTTGCAGCGCGCGGGCGAGGGTGACGGTTGCATCGTATTTTGCCTGGATCGGACAAATAGGGATGCAGTTCGTATTGCCCGCACACTGGCGGCGTTCACCCGGTAAGGAGTTGCGACCCTGCGGCGTGGGTGTGACAAAAACCGGATTGCCATCAACGGTAATCGATGTAACGTTGTTGATATACGCCTGGTCCACCAGTGACTCTGTAATGCCGGGCATCGGGTAATTATAGGCCGGCCCGTAATCGCCCGTGGGCGAAACACCGAACTGGGTATAAAGCTGATCCATTGCATCCTTGTCGCCCGCCACACCAATTTCGTTGGTGGCTTTTTCATAATAGGGCACCAGCTTTTGATAAAAATCTTTACCGCCGGGCCAATCCACGCCTTGCCCGTACAAGGTTTTTAATTCGAAGTCGTTGGGAAATAACCGCAAGCTGGTGCCCAGCCAATGCCAGGTAGTACCGCCGCCGATGCGTTCATAGGAGCTGGCAAACGCGAAATTCGCGCGCGGACTATCGCCAGCTAAACCAGATTCCTGCGGCGAATAGGTGAAATAACATTGCCTGGGGTTTCGCCACGGCCCGATTTGTAGCACCGTGTAGCGCGGTACATTTTCCTGTGACGGATCGGGCAGGCCAAGCGGGTTATCTGGTGTTGACGCCGAAGGATTTTGCACCGTCGGTGGATAAGGGGATTCCGGGGTTTTGGCGTTAGCTTTGAAAAACGTTTCCATATAACCGCTGCGATCCACCGGCACCGGTTGCCCGGCCTCAAGGATCAACACTTTCTTGCCTTGCAATCCCAACTGATACGCAACGATAGAACCGGCAATGCCCGAACCTACAATAACAACATCGTATTCCTGATTAGCAGTCATGCTGTGCTCTCCTTATTTGTTGCCGGTGAAATCGCTGAGTGGTGCGGGTGCTGTGGCCCAATAACCATAACGAAAGTTGGAATCACCCATGGGGTGCGATTGCATTACCTGCCAGGCTAAACCGGTGGTGTAACTTTTGGCGGAGATCATATCGCTGACCGTATTGGCGGGTGCTGTATCAGAGGCCGGAATAAGGGTGGGCCAGGCGCCGGCGTACCACATAAAAATTAATTTGCGGCATGCAATCACAAAATCCGCACCGTTGCTGTCAGCGAGCATCGCTTCACCGATTTGTTGGTCGGTTAGCTTCTGTGCCTTGAGTGACACAAATGTTTGAAAAATAGTATTCACAAGATCGGGATTGCCGCTTTCCCGGGTAACCGCTTGGGTAAAAAACGGCAGGTATTCCGATTTAATATCTACCGGGTCCAGCCTCGGTGAAAGTATATTGATGGAAAAGCCGGTTAACACCGCGCTCAGGCCGATAAAATTTGCCATTGTGGAATCAGTCATGGTTCGCTCCTTAAATTAATTGCGCACAGATTATTGCGCGCGTTGTAACAGGTAAGTGAAATCGGAAAACAAACCGTTGGTGCCAGTGGCATTGTTGTGACACGCCATGCAGCTGCTGGAGGTTTGTTTGACTTCACCCTGGATGTAGGTTTCGAGTGTGGTGTTGGCCAGGAACGACGGCGCGGGCGCACCGGTGGGATCTGTAGGACTGGTGGCGTTGGTGGGCCACTGGGTACTGACCAATTCGTAATTCAACCACACCGAACCCGGCACGGCTTTTTCCAGCGCAGCGTGGTAGCGCGCGTTCAAATTTTTGGCATCTTCGGTAATCGGAATGACGCGCTCAACCTGCGTGGGTTGCGTATGTGGGTTAGCCGGATTCCACGGGCGTGGTGGTGGCTCATTCACAGCACAATCCTTACACGCCGGATTAAAAAAGTTGTACGCACTTAACGCCGGTGCCTCACCCTTGGTGGGGGCATTGGCAATGTGTTCAAAGGTAGACCAAACCCACTGCGGTTCTTTTTCCGTTTTGTGCGCAATATGAAAACCCACCAGGCCAACTTGCTCCAGTGAACAGGCCGGCTCAACACCGGGTTGCTCTTCAGGGTTGTTGTACACCAGGGCAAAGGTCGTGTGATAACGGCTGGGATCAAATTGTCCACCCATCTTCACCCAGGCTGCTTTCAACATGATCGCGCCGATCTGATTGCTCTGGGTATTACTCGATGGAAAATCCGCATCTTTGGCAAATGCCGCTTGACCGGCTTTGCTGTAAAGCTGGTTGTCGAGGATGTAATTAAACATGGTCTCGTTGGTAAGAATTTCGTAACGCGTGTACTGACCGTTTTGATCGATCAGCGGCCCGGTTTGAAACGGCTCACCACTTTCATCCAGCACGTTAGGCGTTTTGCCTACCTGAGTTAAATGAATGGTGCCCGCCGGAATATTGTTGATGTGTTTGCACACATCCGGCACGGGGTTGGGCTGATTCCAGGCGGGCGGTTGTGCACCATCGGGCAGAAAAATATCGCGGCTCTCTTTCCAGCTTTGCCACACCACCGGGCCGCCGGGTTGTTGGCCGATCACCAGATTGTTATTGGGTGTCCCATCGGCATTGGCCGGCCAATTGAGCGCAACAAACGACTGCCAGGAAAATACATCAAAATCGTGCTGCAATGATTCCAGCGTAAACGGCGGGTTCGCATCAATTTCCAGCGGAATTGTAGAACTCAATGTGGGCAATGGTTCGGTTGGTGTAGAGCGGGGCGCAGAACCGCTTGCCAACGCGGTAGTGGTCGGCGAGGGCGTGGTGGCATCGTGCGGTTCCGGCGAACATGCCTGCAACAACACCAACGACATACCTACCAGGGCGCGATAAGTAAAACAGGAAAAACCAGGCTGCCATTTCATGCTAAAAATCCTTGTCTTTTTATGGGTAGTTCAGAGTAACCCCGGAAGCCGGCCGCCGCATATTACAACCCATGACAGCGAAGCGCGCCGTATTGAAATGTGCGCCAGATGACAGAGGATAAAAAATTTTCCTGCAAACCTTGCGCCCCCTGAACAAATTGAGTTTCAATCGTTCACAGCCTGTTACTTCACGTCGATAAGGATTGCATGACCGCCGCCAGCTTTCATACTGATACGCAAGGTGACCATTGCACGCTGTATCTGAGCGGGCATTGGCAATTGGGTGATGCGCCGGACGGCGAAGCACTGCGGGCTGCCGTCCCGGAAGCGTGCCGCCACCTCAACCTCGTCGCCGATCACCTGGAAGATTGGGATTCCAGCCTTGCCATTGCGCTCTTACCCCTGGCGCGCTGGTGCGACCAACAGAATATTTCTTTCAACACCGACGCGGTGCCCCAAGGGTTGCAACAGCTGTTGAACCTTGCGACAGGTGTGCCGGTTTATCAAACGCAAGCGACGGAACGATCAGATAGCGCCGTTACCCTGCTGCGCAATGCCGTCAAACAACAATGGCATGACCTGCGCGACACACTGATTTTTTTAGGCGATACCTGCATTGCCCTGGGGCAATGGCTGCGCGGTAATGCCAAGACCCGTCGCGTCGATATTTTCTTTTTTATTGATCAAGCCGGTCCGCGCGCACTGGCCATTGTTACGCTCATCAGTATTTTGGTGGGCATGATCCTCGCGTATCTGGGCTCTGTGCAGTTGCGCCAGTTGGGTGCCCAGGTGTACGTGGCGGATCTGGTGGCTATCGGCATGGTGCGTGAAATGGGCGCGTTGATGACGGCGGTCATTATGGCGGGCCGAACCGGGGCCGCCTACGCGGCCCAACTCGGCACCATGCAAGTGAACGAAGAGATTGATGCGCTGCGCATCATGGGTATTTCCAGTATGGAATTTCTGGTGCTGCCGCGTTTGCTGGCGCTGGTATTGGTGATGCCGTTGTTGTGCATCTACGCGGATATTATCGGCATGGTCGGCGGCGCCATTATTGCGACCAGTATGGATGTCAGCGTCATTCAATATATTTCCCAAACCCGCGACGCGGTGGATTGGCTCGATATCTCCACGGGCATCATTAAAAGTATTGTCTTCGGTATATTAATTGCGATTGCCGGTTGTCAGGCCGGTTTGAATTGCGGACGCAATTCCGATGCGGTGGGCATGGCGGCTACCAATGCGGTGGTGAAAGCCATCGTGTATCTGGTGGTGGCGGATGCCGCCTTCAATATCCTGTACGACAAACTCGGAATCTGATTCATGGTGCAGCAAGCCTTTATAGAAGTGCGCGATCTCACCATCGGTTACGGCAACCGCGTGGTACAGGAGCATCTACAGTTTGAAGTGCGCAAGAACGATATCTTTTTTATTATCGGCGGCAGTGGGTGCGGCAAAACCACATTGCTCAAACACATGATCGGTTTGATCGAACCTTCCCATGGCGAGGTGTTATATCAAGGCACCAATTTTTACCGGTCAGATGAAGAAACCCAGCTGGAATTGTTAAAAAACTGGGGCATTACGTTTCAGACCGGCGCGCTGTTTTCCAGTATGACCCTGGCCGAAAATGTTGCCTTGCCCATGCAGCTGTATACCGATTTAAGCGAAAAGCAAATTGCAGAAGCCGTTGCCTATAAGCTGGCATTGGTAGGCCTGGGCGGCTTTGAGGATTTTTATCCGGCCGAGATCAGCGGCGGCATGCACAAGCGCGCGGGGCTCGCGCGCGCTATTGCCCTTGATCCGCAGCTGTTATTTTTTGATGAACCTTCAGCCGGGCTGGACCCGATCAGCTCCTTGCGGCTCGACCAGTTAATCCTGCAAGTGTGCCAGGCCCTGGACTCTACAGTGATCATCGTTTCGCACGAATTACCCAGCATCTTGTCTATCGGAACCAACAGTGTCTTTCTCGACGCGCAAGCCAAAACCATGCTCGACAGCGGCGACCCCAAACATCTGGCGCAACACAGCCGGCAAGACAAGGTGCGCCAGTTTTTGAATCGCGCGGAAAGTCAGACAGAGGAAAAAGCATGAGCCATAAAAAGAATCGCTCCCTCGCCATCGGTGCCTTTATTGTCGGCGCTATCCTGCTGGTATTTATTGCGCTGATGTTTTTTTCCGGCGGCCGTTTCTTTGCCGATAAAAAGCGCGTCGTCATGTATTTTGAAGGCTCTGTGCAAGGGTTGCAGGTCGGTGCGCCGGTAAAACTGAAAGGCGTAGTGTTGGGGGAGATTATTGATATCAGCATCAATTTTGAGCGCGACAACAAAACCGTTTACACCGCTGTCACCGCCGATCTGGTGATGAAGCGCATCAACAGTGACGGCGTCAATGTCGAAGAGGATTTTTTTGAAGATGCTATCCAAAGCGGTTTGCGCGCGCAACTAAACTTCCAGAGTTTTCTGACCGGCTTATTGTACGTGGAACTGGATTTTTATCCCGACAGTGAATTAAGGCTCTACGCGATCCAAAAAGAGCACCAGGAAATTCCCACCATCGGTACCAGCTTTGAAGAAATTTCCCGCACTTTCCAGGAGCTGGATTTAAAAGGTCTGGTGCACAACCTCAATAACCTCACCGAGCAAGTGAGTAATATGGTGGCCAATGGGCAGGTGGCGGAAACCCTCAGCAGTTTTAACCGATTGGCCACATCACTGGAACAAACGTCCGGCAATGCGGATAAGGAAATCGCGCGCCTGAGTGCAAAGATGGACACTACGCTGACCGAGCTGAATACCTTGATCAAGCAATTGAATACCCAAACACCCGACATGCTGGCTTCGCTCAAAAGCAGCCTGCAAGAACTGGACAAAAGTATGCAAAGTTTTGATCAGGCGGCGGCCAATATTGAACACGCGTTTTCTGAGGATGCGCCGCTGATTAACCAACTGACCCGCACGCTGGAAGATATGAGCCGCTCATCGCAAGCGTTTCGCAGTTTGAGCGAAACCCTGGAACAACAGCCCGAGGCATTATTGCGTGGCCGATCTATTTTGCCGGAGGAAGAGTAAATGATACGCAACCTGTTCATCCTGTTAACTGTATGTAGCTTGCTGGGTGCGTGCCAGAGTTCACCGCGCAAGAATTTTTATCTGCTCAGCGCAGCACCCGCCGAGCAGAGCAACAGCTCCGAGATTACCACGCTGATCGGTATTGGCCCGGTGGAAGTGGCGGAATACCTGAACCGTTTGCACATGGTGTACGAAGCCGAAGACGGTAGCCTGGTTCTGGGGGATAACGACTATTGGGCCGAGCCCTTGCGCGAGGGAATTCCACGCGTAATCGGTTTAAACCTGACCGCGCGCGACCCCAGCCGTAGCGTGGTGAACTTTCCCTGGCGGCGCGACAGTAAACCGGATTACAGCTTGCGCGTCGCAGTGCACAGCCTCCACCGTGTCGGCAGCGATGCCTATATCAATGCCACGTGGGAGTTGGTGGATGTCAACGAACGAACCAGCTTGCTGCGCCGTCACTTTATCCGTCGTCAGCCGGTCGCCTCCGGCCCCCGCGCCCTGGCCCAAGCCTACAGCCAATTACTCGCCGACCTCTCCACCAGCATGGACCAAGCCCTCACCCAAAACACCCGTAGGTCGGATTAGCGCAGCGTAATCCGACACTCGACCAACTACCAACGCTTAACAGTTTTGCCAACAATGCCATGGCGATTTGCCCCATTCATTGCTAGGCTATCCCCATAACCGCCGGCCACGGTTGGCCGGCGCCTTTTTTCTGCCCGTGATGTCCCGAACCGATGGATGAACAAACCCTTCGCCTCACTTCTGAATCTATAGACAACACTCTGCACTTTGTCCTTGAGACTATCAGCGAAGGCGTGGTGGTGACGGATGCTGACTGGACGATTACCTACGCCAATCCCGCAGTTGAACGCCTTACATCCCTGTCGCACGACCACGTCGTCAATAAAAATTTCTGGCAGATATTCCGCGACCTGCGCGGTACGTTATTGGATAACCCGCAACCGGGCACCGCCAAAAGCACCATTAAATTTTCCGCCTACCTGGTCCAGCAGCGGCTGTGGGTGGAGGTCAGCAGTTTTCCCCGCGAGGGCGGCGGCCTGACCATTTGTTTCAAAGATATCACTACCTTCAAACGCGAAGCCGTCGCCGAGCGCAGCGCCATGGAGGCGCGTACCGCTGCCAATGCCAACGCCAAATTTCGCGCCTTCTTTGAACAGGGTTCGCAATTCGCCTGGCTGACCACCCTGGATGGCACGGTTATCGAAACCAATCGTTACAGTTCGCAAGCCACGGGGCTGGAACACCGCAATATCGTCGGCAAAAAGTTTTGGGAATGGGGCATATGGAACCACCTGCCGCCGGTGATGGAGGTGGTAAAGCAAGCGATTCTGGCCGCTGCCGCCGGCATCCGTTTCAAGCGCGAATTAACCTATTCATTAGAGCCGGACAGCGAACGTTACATTGACCTCTCCATTACACCGGTTACCGATGACCACGGGCACACCATTTTTATTGCGGTGGTGGGGATCGATATCACCGAGCGCCGCCGCCTCGACGCCGCGTTCGCCGATATGCGCACGCGCCTTGAATCCATGCTGACCGCTGCGGAGGTCGCCACCTGGACCTGGGACGCTGGCACTAACCAGATCATCGCCGACCGCAACCTGGTGCAATTATTTTCCATCCCGACCGAAAAAGCGGACAGCGCCACCCTGGCCGAATACTATGCATCGATTCACCCGGATGATATTGATCGTGTCAAAGCGCTCAGCAAAAAAGCGATTGCCGAAGGCAGCTTATTTGAAGCGCGCTATCGCGTGCGCATGGGCGATGGCAATTACCGCACCGTGATCGCCCGCGGGCGGGCGCAATACGACAGCAATGGCCTTGCCGTTGCGTTTCCCGGCGTGGTGGTTGATATCACCAGCCAGGCCCAGGCCGAGAGCGAACTGGAGCTCAGCAACCAGCGCTACAGTGCCTTGATTGAATTGATGGACGAAGGGTTTTGTTTACTGGAAATTTTGTACGACCAACAACACCGCCCGCACGATTACCGCTTTATCGAAGTCAACCTGGCCTTTGAAAAACAAACCGGCCTGGTTAATCCGGTGGGCAAGACAGCGCGCGCCATGGTGCCGGATCTTGAAACCAGTTGGATAGAAACCTACGCCCGCGTTGCGCAAACCGGCGCACCGATGCGTTTTCAAATGCATTCCCAAGCCATGGGACGCACCTTTGATGTTTACGCCAGCCGCCAGGGTGGGCGGGAAAGTAATCGCGTCTCGCTGATTTTTTCTGATATCACCGCGCGCAAACTTGCTGAAGAAGCATTGCGCAACCACGCCAACCATTTGATGGAATCCAACCGCCGCAAATCAGAATTTCTCGCGACCCTGGCCCACGAATTACGCAACCCGCTCGCGCCGTTAAAAAATGGTGTGCAATTATTAAAATTATCCAACGACCAACCGGAAACCATTACCCGGGTGCGCAGTATGATGGAGCGCCAGCTCAATCAAATGGTGCGACTGGTGGATGACTTGCTCGACATCGCCCGCATCAACAGCGGCAAGATTGAATTAAAAATCGAACGCCTCTGTTTAAATGACATCGTACTCAGCGCCGTGGAAACCAGCACGCCGCTGATTGAAGCCTGCAATCACCAATTCACCGTAGACATTCACAACGAAACCATTCAACTGAATGCCGATGCCGCGCGCCTCGCGCAAGTACTCAGCAACCTGTTAAACAACGCCGCCAAATACACCCCGCCCGGTGGCGAAATTCGCTTGTCCTCCTGGGACGACGGCCTGGATTTATTTGTGGCGGTAACAGACAACGGTATCGGTTTAAGTGAAGACGCGATCGCGGCGGTATTCGAAATGTTTTCCCAGGTCGGGCGCAGCCTGACCCAATCCCACGGCGGCCTGGGTATCGGATTATCCCTGGTGCGACAAATCGTTGAATTGCACGGCGGCCAGGTCTCCGCGCAAAGCGCCGGGCCGGGCATGGGCAGCACCTTTTTAATTCGTTTGCCCTTGACCAAAAGCCTCGCAGCGGATCACCCGCAGGAAATAGCACAGGAGCAAACGGAGCAGGGTTCGCAACCCTTGCGTATTTTGTTGGTGGATGACAACACCGATGCCGCCGAATCACTGGCGTCCTTGCTGACATTGATCGGCCACGAAACACTGGTGGCCCACGAAGGCAACGAAGCCATTGCCAAAGCGCGTGAATTTCTACCGCAGATTGCCTTCCTGGATCTCGGCCTACCGGGAATGGACGGCTGCGAACTCGCCGGACATTTACAGCACATGCCCGAGCTCAACGGCCTTCACCTGATTGCTCTCACCGGCTGGGGCGGTAAGGACGACCGCGAAAAAACCGCCGCCGCCGGCTTCGCCGAACACCTCACCAAACCCACCAGCTTTGACAGCATCCAGGACGTGCTCACTCGTTTCCAAACCCGCATGCGCGGTTAACACCTTTGCATATTGTCGGATTACGCTGCGCTAATTCGACCTAGGTGTTCATTCGGCTACTCAACCCCACCGTAGGTCGAATTAGGCGCGCCGCGCCGTAATCCGACATCCATCTCGCGGCTGCGCACTCTTACCAATCAATAACCACCTTTGTCGGATTACGCTTCGCTAATCCGACCTACTTGGCAGGTGGCTGCGAACAAATTGTAAAAAAATGTAACAACCGATTTTTCGGTTTTTGACACGCTTTATAACCTTTGATCTTAGCGTGATGCGCATCACAAAAACCTCTCCGGCTGGTTATTGTTTGATCATTTGTGCGCCATTACACTGCCGCCTTTCGTTGGCCGGAAATTGCCAGCCATTTAAAAAAACCACGCTCTACCAGGGACTCGATCCATGCAGGTACGCTTCGCGCAATACTTTTTCGCTTTATGCCTTTTTATCGCCACGCTCAGCCTAACGGTCATCGTTCAGGCGCAAACCAATCAGGAAGCCCTTGCCGAAATCCGGCGGGCGATTGAGCTGGAAGAACAGCGCCGCGCCGACGAGCGCCGCCGCTTGCAGGAAGCCCAGCGCACCCACACCCAACTGAAAACCGAAGAAGCCCCGCAGCAAGACATCAGCGCGGACGAGGGCCCCTGTTTTACCATCAACAAGGTCATCATCGACGGCGCCAGCCTGCTGTCGGAAAAAATCCTGCACAACACCTACAAGGATCAACTCGGTCAATGTATCGGTATTGCGCAGATCAATAACATCGTCAGCCGCATTACCCAGCACTACATCGATGCCGGCTACGTCACCAGCCGCGCCTATATTCCCCAACAAAACCTCGCCAGCGGCGACCTGCGCATCAGCGTAGTGGAAGGCTACATTGAATCGATTCGCCTGGAAGGCGGACCCAAGCGTTTATTGGCTACCGCGTTTCCCGGGTTGATCGGTAAACCACTTAACCTGCGTGAAATCGAGCAGGGATTGGATCAACTCAACCGCCTGCGCTCGGCCAATGCCACTATTCAATTTGTGCCCGGTTCGGAGCTGGGGGCCAGCGAGGTGGTTATCCAATATCGCAAATCCGAACCGGTCAGCATCAATATCGGCTACAACAACAGCGGCCAGGAATCCACCGGTGTTTATAAAGTCAGCGCTGGCGGTGGTTGGGACAACCCGCTGGGCATCAACGACTTTATTTACCTGAACCATTCCACCAACGCGCGCGATGAAGGCGAGGGTAAAAAAAGTGAAAGCACATCGCTGCATTATTCATTGCCGTTCGGCTACTGGAATTTTGCCGTGGATGCCAGTCAATTTGAGTACGCCAACCTGGTTACCGGCAGTGCCACCACCTTTGAAACACGCGGCACCAACGATGTATTACAAATTTCCATTGATCGTTTGCTGAGCCGCAATCAAACCAGCAAGACGATTGCGTCTCTGCACATCAAGGAACAAGCCGGCGAAAACTATATTGACGATGTGTTGCTACTCACCAGCAGCCGCGACGACACCGTGCTGGGGCTGGACCTCAGTCGTGAAATGTATTTGCCCGGCAATACCACCCTGATTATGTCCGCCGGTTACGCGCGCGGATTAAAAGCCGAATTCCACAGCGAAGCCGCACAAGATGCGCCGGACGCACCACCGGAAGATTTTGAAAAATATTTACTCGATATAACCCTGCTCGGCGCTGTGCAAGCCCTCGGCAATGTGTGGCAATGGCGAACCGAATTGCACGGCCAATACAGCGACGATTTATTATTTTCCAGCGAATCCTTTTCTATCGGCAGCCAGTACACCTTGCGCGGTTTTAAAGAGGATGGCTTATCCGGCGATACCGGCATTTACTGGCGCAATGAGATTTCATTGCCGGCCTATCCCTTCCCGCGCGCGCCGCGTTTCCGCACAGAACCTTATATCGGTATCGATACCGGCGTAATCGACAACGGCTTGCGCAATGAATCCCTTACCGGTTGGGCCATTGGCTTGCGTTTGTCCGGCGCTAATGTCTCGGCGCAGGTGAATTACGCACAGCCGATTGACCACCCGGATTACCTGGCGCCGGACAAAAATATCCTCGATTTCTCGTTAACCTTTTCAAAGAGCTGGTGATAGTGATGAAACAGAAAACACCATCACCACACAGCACTTTCAAGCATACGGCAACGACAGTTAAAGAGATGGACAACATGGGACGTGAGACAAAAAAAATCTGGCAGAAATTAACCGCCTATTGCTGCGCCGGTTTATTAACCTTTCAACCACTGATCAGCGTAGCGGATACCATCGCGGTTGATAAAACCGTTTCCGTCAGTCAGCGCCCGACGCTGGACAGGGCAGCCAACGGCGTCGACATCGTTAACATCGCGCGGCCTAACGACAAAGGCGTTTCGCACAATTTATTTTCTGAGTTTAATGTCAGCAAAGACGGCGTGATCCTCAACAACAGTCGCACTATCACCAATACTCAACTCGGCGGCCACATTGCCGGCAACGCTAACCTTACCGATGCCAGTGCGCGATTAATTTTAAATGAAGTCACCGGCGCGAACCGTTCGCAATTGTTGGGCTACACCGAAATTGCCGGGCAGGCTGCCGATTATGTGCTCGCCAACCCCTACGGCATTACCTGCGATGGTTGCGGCTTTATTAATATTCCCCGCGTAACCCTCGCTGCCGGTAAGCCGGAAATGGCGAACGGTCAACTGCGCTCCATCAATGTCGACAACGGCAATTTTATTGTGCAAGGCATGGGCCTTAATGCGGCCAATGTAAAACACCTGGATATCATCGCGCGCTCTGCATATATCAATGCGCAGTTGCACGCGCAAAAAGTCATGATGGCGCTCGGTAAAAACCGCGTGGATTATGCAACGAGTCGCCCGACGGCGTTGGAATACGACGGTAGCGAATCACCGGAATTTGCGCTGGATGTGGCAGCCTTGGGCGGTATGTATGTCAATGCCATCACCATGATGGGTACCGAAAGCGGCGTGGGAGTGCGTGTTGCGGGCGATATGGCCGCCGCAACAGGCGACATGGTACTAACTGCCGACGGCAATATCGTGATTAATAAAGCCACCGCCAAAGAGCGCATTGCTATCTCAAGTTTTAACGGCGACGTGACGCTGCAAGGTAATGTTCATGCCAATATTATTGATGCCATTGCTGGCAAAACCCTGAGCATCAGCGGCGATATCCTTGCCGGCACCAGCGAAATTGATTTGCGCGCACAGGATATCGTGACCGATGCGCAATTACTCACCGGCTTCGACAATAACGGCAATTACCTGAAAGACGGTTTGCTGCTCGCCATTGCGCAAAACAGTTGGATCAATAGTGGTGAAGTCTTATCCACCGGCGACGCTAATATTGTGGTTAACCGTTTGCTGAATAAACCGGATGCATTAATTCAGGCTGACAAGGATTTATTGTTACGTGCGGTTACCGTCACCAACCAGAACGCCATCATCGCAGCGGGTGGGGATCTCACCGTCACTGCATCGGGTTATTTTGATAACACCGACGGCGCGCTGTTTTCCGGTTCACAAAATCTTACCGGCGATTTTGGCCAATTCAACAACACCGCCGGATTACTCTCCGCCGGTGCGGATATTCACGTTGCGATTGCGCAAGAACTGAATAACGCCAGCGGCAATATCAGTGCCGGTGGTGGTGTGTTGATTGAAGGCGAGGGCACATTGACCAATGCCGGTGGCAGCATCAATTCATCCGATGCAGCGCTCAACTTGCAAGGCATCTTCAATAACCAGAACGGTTCTTACATTCGTGACGATGCTGATCTGGTGTTAAACCTGGGCGGGCTGGATAACCGTAACGGTTATTTATTTCACAGCGGCACCGGTGTATTTGAATTAAACATCACCGGTGATTTCGATAACCGCGCAGGCCAGTTCGGCAGCGAGGGCAGTTTATTTGTTACTGCCGACAACCTGTTCAATGACGACGGCATTCTATACGGCAAAGATCGGCTGGACCTGGCGATTACCAACAGCATCATCAACCTGCGCGGCCAGCTCTCCAGCGGCGCCATCATGGCGATTAATAGCCGTGTATTGAATAACAACATGGGTGAAATATTTGCAGCGGACCTGGCGGTAACGATAACCGATGATTTCAATAACCGTGACGGGTTATTGCAAGCAGGCAACCTGCAACTGCAAGCACAAACACTCGACAACCAGCAGGGCGATATTTATGCCCATACCCTGAATGCCACTGCTGCAAACATCAACAACGATGGCGGCACGCTGGAAGCGAATCAACTGACCTTAACCGTGGAAGGCGAACTCAGTAATCGCCTCGACAGCGAGGGCAACGCCGGGCAATTATTAGCAACGGGCAACCAGGACAACAGCCTTGCATTAACGGTAACCGGGGAACTGGATAATACCGGCGGTTTAATTCAATCGGCGGCAACCAATAACAGCCTGACACTAGCCAACCTGAATAACACCCAGGGCCGCATTCAACACCTTGGCGCGGGCCGTTTTGATGTATTCAGCACAGCGTTCAATAACACTGAAGGAAAACTTATAGGTAATGGTGTGTTGGCGGTAACGGCAGAACAACTCACAAACACCAGTGGTTTAATCAGTAGCCTGAATGATGTATTTTTGACAGCCACTGGTACCGTAAACAACACCAGCGGGCGCATCGAAAGTGCCGCAGGTTTGCAAATAACCGCCGAGGTATTAACAAACCAACAAGGTGTTGTGCTCAGTTCTGGCAGTAACGACACCATTATTCAAACCACCACATTGGATAACAACAGCGGCACCATCCAAACCAATGCCAACACACTCAACATAAACGCCACGGATATTGATAATACCGACGGAAAAATTCTGCACGCGGGTGCGAACGCGTTACAAATTACCGCCGTTGATCTGACAAACCAAACCGGCGAGATAATCAGTAACGCCAACCTCGCGATCAACGATGCAACCATCAATAACCGTGCCGGCACCTTATCCGCAAACACCATCGCCATCGACGGTACCAGCCTGGACAACGACGACGGTGTAATTGATGGTGAGACGCTAGACATTACACTCACCGGCAATTTACTCAACGATGGCAACGCCTATCTGGTTGCACAAAGCACAGCAAACAACAGCCTCGCACTAACCATTAGCGGCCTGCTGCGCAACGCCGGTACGCTCGGTACCAACGCAGCCTCCGCACAAATAACCGCACAAAACCTTACCAATACTGGTCGTTTTGTCCATACGGGCAGTGGTGTATTGCAGCTAGATGTGCAACAAGCATTAGTCAACGAAAACCGCATAGAAAGCAACGGCAGCATGGTGCTGCGTGCTGACAGTATGCGCAACCAATATTTGCTGGCCAGCAGCGGTTATCTGGATATTGGCGTTACCGGATTACTGGACAACCGCAGCGGTACGCTGGACAGCCAGGGGCGTGTTCAAATAACCGCAGCAGATCTGGATAACCGCGCTGGACTGGTCCTCGCAACCGGCGCCACAGATAGCAACATCAACGTCACTAACATATTGGACAACACCGGCGGCACACTGCAAACCAACGCGAACAACTTCTCCATTACTGCGGAGGAATTGCGCAACAACGATAACGGAAAACTGTTGCACGCCGGCAATAACACCTTACAAATCATCGCAACAAACCTGGCCAACAACAGCGGGCAAATCGCCAGTAACAATACATTGGTTGTAGACGCGGCGGACGTTAACAATCAATCCGGTAACCTGGGCGCGCAGACCATTACCCTCACCGGCGACCAACTCGATAATAGCAGCGGTGTTGTCGATGCGGATCAGTTGACGATCAATGTGACTGGCGATGTATTGAATAACAATAACGGCCAACTCATTGCACTGGGCGCGGACAACAATGCGTTGCTGTTAACTGTCGGCGGTTTGCTGGATAACGGTGGCTACATTGGTACCAACGCCCAACAAGCCACCATTAACGCAGGCAACTTCACCAACAGCGGTCAGGTGCTTCATGCCGGCTTTGGTGTTTTGCGGTTGGATGTACAACAGGCCTGGTTAAATAACGGCGTATTGGAAAGCAATGGCAATCTGCTCGCCACCACGGGCACGCTGACAAACACTAACCTGATTGCCACCAGCGGCACGCTCGATGTCACCGCAACAACCATCACCAACAGCAACACGCTGGACAGCGGCGCCGCCATCAACCTCACCGCCACGAATCTGGATAATAGCAACGGCACCATCACCGCCGCCGGAACCGTCAACAGCCGTATCGACATTGCCGACACCCTGCAAAATACCGATGGCATTATTCAAGCCAATGCAAATCAATTCACCATTGCTGTCGATCAACTCAACAACAACAGCGGGCAAATTTTACATGCCGGTGCAAACGCGCTGGGTATCACCGCAACATCAGTTGATAACACCACCGGTTCCCTTGTCAGCAATAATCAACTTGTTCTGGCCGCGCAACAAACGGTTAACCGTGCGGGCAACATTAGCGCTGCTACAGTGGATATCTCCGGCACAGATTTGAGTAACCGCGATGGAACGATTGATGCCGATCAATTGCAAATTCAGTTAAGCGGCAACCTGGATAATATTTCCGATACCGCAACGGCCAGCATCAGCGCCTTGGGCACCGCCGCCGATAGTTTGATGATCAATGTTGACGGCACGCTGCAAAACAGCGGCACCCTGCAAACCAATGCCGACAGCGCCAACTTGACGCTGGGTAACTTCACCAACACCGGACGCGTGTTGCACGCCGGTTTTGGTGTGCTGCGTCTCGATGTACAGAACGATTTGATTAACCAGCAGCGCATCGACAGCAACGGCTCGCAAGAGTTATTCGCTGGCAATATCAATAACACCGGCATCATCACTGCTGCCGGAAACCTGGATATTGATTTCAGTCAGGCGCTGACCAACAGCGGCGACTTGGATGCAGCGGGTGCGTTTAGCCTGGCCGGTACCACATTAACCAACACTGGCTACATCACCGGCGCAGGCACAATCGATAACGTTATCAACCTGAGTGGCACGCTCAACAATAACGGCGGCGTTATTCAAACCAATGCCAATAACTTTTCCATCACCGCCGCACAATTGCAAAATACCAACGCCGCCGCAATCAAACATGCGGGCACCGGTCAGTTGGATATTAATGCCACGGAAGTCACCAACAACAGTGCCAGCATCACCAGCAACAGCGAACTCGTGATAAACGCGGATACTTTCAACAACCGCGAAGCCACTATTGCCGCGCAACAAATTCAGGTTGCCGGCCAATCCGTGGACAACAGCGGCGGCACCATCGACGCAGATCGATTGCGCATGGAGCTCAGCGGTGACCTGACCAACAACCTTGGGACTACCAACGGCCTGGTTGGATTAATCACCGCATTAAGCACTAATGCAGATGATTTGTGGCTAAACGTTGCCGGTAATCTGAATAATGCCGGTGTGATTCAAACCCGCGCGGAATCCGCCTACATCGCCGCCGGGCAATTGAATAACAGCAATGCGATTAATCACGTCGGTGTTGGTGTGTTGCGCCTTGATGTGCTGACCGATTTAATTAACAGCAACCTTCTGGAATCCAGCGGCCAAATTAATCTTACCGCTAGCGAGGTTACCAACAGCGGTGTCATCGCGGCGATTGATACACTCGATATCAATACACAAAATACGTTCAACAACAATCAAGGCACGCTCGACTCAAGCGCCGCCATTAATCTGCAAGCGAACAGCTTTACCAATGCTGATGGTTACGTCGTCAGCGCCGGTACCGACAGCATCACCTGGACGGTCATCAATTCCCTGAACAATACCGACGGCATCATTGAAACCAACGCGCAGAATATTGTGTTTACGCTGGGCAATTTAACCAACCAAAACGGTCGCATCACCCACGCAGGTAACGGCACCTTCACCCTTAATGCAGACGATGAAATCAATAACCAAAGTGGTTTGCTGGAAAGTGTAGCGACTATCGCGCTGAACAGCCCGGTCATCAATAACGCGCAAGGCGATATCTATGCCGACACGATCACCCTTGGTGGTGGCAACCTGGACAATACCGACGGCATCATTGAAGCCAATACGCTTGCGTTGCAATTAGCACAAATTACCAACCAACAATCCAACAGCAGCGAGCGCGGAATTTTGTCTGCATTGGGTAATGCTGCAGACAGTTTATCGATTGACACTACCGGCACCCTGACCAACAGCGGCATTATTCAAACCAATGCGCTTAATGCGACCATCAACGCGCAAAGCATTAACAATACCAAGGCTATTACGCACGCGGGCCTGGGCGTGTTGCGCATAGACACCAGCGGCGCATTAACCAATAACGCCGGGCAAATCGTCAGCCTGGGTTCACTGGATGTGAACGTGAACAATCTGGCCAACAGCAACAGCGCCGCATTGGTTGCAGAAAATACACTGACACTTAACGCGCAAACCGGCATCACCAATAACGCCAGCCAGATCGGCGCGACACAAGCAATCAATATCAACGTCGCTGCGGGCAATCTCGTTAACAGTAATGCAGCAAAAATCATCAGCAACAACGGCACGTCCACCGTCAATGCCAGTGGCACGATCAACAATCAAACCGGCGAGATTGCAGTAACCGGCAACAGCACTGTCAGCGCGGGTAATCAGATTGACAATCGCGCCGGTACGATTGCCCACGTCGGCGACGGCGATTTAACGGTTAGTGCGACCACCATCGATAACAGTGGCGGCAACCTGGTGGGCGAAAATCGTCTGCTAATAAATAACTTTACCCAACTGCTCAACAATATGTTCAACGGTGTTGTCGGCAATATTAATGCACCGCACATCACGCTCGACGGTAGCACCATCAACAACACAGGTGGAACCATCTACGCTAGCGGTACCAACAGTCTGGAAGTCACCGCCGACAGCCTCACGAACAATAACGGGGATATGTTCAGCGAAGGTAATGTCACCATTGACACCGACACACTCGCCAACACCGGCGGCCGCATTCAATCCCAACAAATCCTGACACTGAACCTGCCCAGCTTTACATTAAACGGTGGATTGTTGAATGCCGCCGGTTCGCTGGTGATTAACACCCAGGGTAATTTAGTGAATGGTGCAGGCAACCAATTAATCACCAATGGCGACCTCACCCTGAACACCAACGGCAGCATCACCAATCAGGGAACCTTATCCACCTTGGGCAACCTGGGCTTAAGCGGGATTAATCTCACCAACCAAGCCAATGCCGTGATCAGTGCCGGTAACTTACTGGACTTAAATTTCACCGGCACCGTGACCAACGCCGGGCGATTATCGTCTGGTCAGAACTTCAACCTTATTGCGCAAACGCTTACCAACAACAGCGGCGCCATCGCAGCAGGTAATAATTTCACTGCAACAATCGGTGGCAACCTGGCTAACCGCAGCCTGTTGTTTGCAGCTAATGATTTGAATTTGTATGTCGCGGGACAAGTGAACAACTACACCCAGGCAAATATCTTTGCGCTGAATAACATTACCATCGCACGTAACGCCGCACTGGTCAGAAACACGCAAGTATTGAATGAATCCGGCACCATTGAATCCTACGGTGGCAATGTTGGTATCTATACAGGCGGACTCCTTAATCGCCGCGCGGAATACACGGTTGATGCTAACGGCAATATGCTGACGGATTCTGGTGTTGCCTTCATTCTTGCCGGCGGAAATATGACGCTGAATGCAAATTTGATTCGCAACAGCATCAGCATGATTGCTGCAGATGGGAATTTAGATATGCAAGGCGGTTCGCTGGTTAACGAAGCATATCTATATGGATATGACACACCGCAAGAGTATTACACCGCATTAGGTGCGAGAAATGTTGATTGTTACGATAATGGATATTGTTACATGAGTTCTGTCTGGTATGAGAATCCAGAGGACTATGGTAATGGAATTATATACGCTGTTATTGATATGAATTCACAAGCGCAATCTGGCTGGCTTTCGGATAATTATCTAGATGGATTTATTGGGGGAGTTCTGTACCAGACTGGTATGTCTTTCTATACAGATTCGCCTCGTTCAGCTCTTGAAGAATTAATTAGAGCTTTGAGTCATTTTATTGATTTTGATAACGTGGGGTCCAACTGGGATGATCATCCCTACAATTACGATGCATATGCAGACGGCTGGGTTAGTGTTCCAGGTTGGATGCCTCCTTATACTCAACATATTGGTTACTTCCTACCCGACCAAATCTGGTTAGACAGCTTCTCCACCGTCGCCTCCACCATCCAGGCGGGCGGCAACCTCACGGGTACCTTCTCCGGTACCTTGGAGAACGTCAACTTGCACCGCACAATTGACGGCGCCGTGTCAGAAACACGAAATCAGTTCGTATTAGCCGACCACAGCAACATCAACAACGCCGCCAACAACACGTTGAGAAACACCAACACCAATGCCAGCGGCAGCAATCTTGTTACTGTTGAACAACAAACCGTAAACGTCGGCAATACGGTAAACGTTAACGCCACAACCCAACAATTCGGCACCAACACCGACAAAACTATCAATAGCAACACCGGCACCAAAACGGTTGATCGCGCACTGGGTTCGGTAGAGCAAATCAACAGCAACGCCGCCACCGCACAAATCGATGGCACTCGCACCGGCGTTGACAATATCACCAGCCAAACCGGCGGTACCAACGTCAGCGGCGGCAATACCACCGTAGAAAACGCCACCAGCACCAACACGCCGGTAGCATTGGAAAACAACAACACCGATGCGCCGCCGGTTGCAGTAGTCGACAACAACGGCGCAACGCCGGTGGACACGCAAAACCCCGGCACCGATCCGTTCGACCCGGATACGAACCCGATAACACCGCCGACCAATAACGGCAACGGCACCACCGTGCCGGAAGTCATTTCCTACAACCCGACACAAAATCTGCAACTGCCCACCAACAACGGCATGTTCGTGGTCAACACCACACCGCAAAGCCAATACCTGGTGGAAACTAATCCGATTCTCACCGATTACCTGAATTTTATCGGCACCGACTATTTACTGGATCGCCTGGGCTACGACCCGGCGGAACTGCAACGCCGCCTGGGCGATGCATTTTACGAAACCCGCTTACTGCGCGAGGGCCTGTTTAATTTATTCGGCCAACGTTACCTCACCGATCAAAACACCGGTCTTGCCTTTACCAGCGATGAAGCACAATTTAAATATTTAATGGACAACGCCATCGCCGCGAATGAAGCACTGGAACTCAGCGTCGGCATCGCGTTAAGTGCGGAACAGGTGGCACAACTCACCCACGACATTGTGTGGCTGGTCGAGCAGAACGTGAACGGTGAAAAAGTCCTCGCGCCGGTGTACTACGCCAGCGCCGCACGCGCCGGTGACCTGGATAACAAAGGCGCGTTGATGACCGGCCAGAATGTGTCGCTCTCGGCGGACAGCGGCATGACCAACACCGGGCGACTGATTGGCCAACACGATTTAACGTTACGCACCCAACAAGCGCTGCAAAATACCGGCACCATCAGCGCCGATAATTTTGTGTTACTGGAAGCAGGCAGCATCACCAACACCCGCGACAAAGTCGGTAACAGCGGCAACATCGCTTCGGGCCGTGCGGGTACCGTGCAATTAATTTCACGCGGCGATATCAACAACGACAGCCGCATTGCCGGCGGCGATTTATTATTGAAGTCCCAAACCGGCAGCCTCATAAACAGCGGCAGCCTCAGCGCCAACCGCGATCTGGTCGCCATTGCGCAACGCGACATCATCAACACCGTGGTGACAGAAAAAACCGGCGAGCGCGTCGGCAGTATTGAATCCGGTCGCAACCTGTCCTTAATCACCCGTGAAGGCGACATCAGCAACCGCGCCGCACTAACGACCGAAACCCAAGGCCACACCACCCGCGTCACTGTCGGCACCGCACCGCGCATCAATGCCGGTGGTGATATGACGCTGGACGCCGGGCGCGATGTGCTGCTCACCGCGAGCAATTTGCGCAGCGGCAACGACATGACCTTAAATGCCGCGCGCGATATCCAGGTGGAAAACGCCGCGAACGAAAGCCACTTTGTGGGTAAGGATTACAAAGGCAAAGTCAACCAGAGCAGCCGCGTTGAACACGTCGGCAGCAGCCTCGCTGCCGGTGGTGATTTGAGCATGAACGCCGGGCGCGATGTGAACCTGCTCGGCACAGCCGTAACCGCGCAAGGCAACATCGCCCTTACCGCCGAACGCGACATCAACCTCGAAGCCGTGGCCGACACGGTCGATAGCGAGTTCCACCACAAACGCCACGACAGCATCAAGAACACCGTTACCCATGTACAAACCACGCTGGCGGCTGGTGGCGACGCGAGCATGAACGCGGGGCAAGATATCAACATGATCGGCAGCACCATCACTGCACAAGGCGATGCATCGCTCCATGCAGAACGCGATACCAATTTAGTCGCGGTGAACGATTCGGAATACCACTACGAATACGAGAAAAAGAAAAAATCGTTTGGGCGTAGTAGAACGCGCATCGATGAAACACTGCACACTGAGAACGTTGGCAGTGCGGTCATTGCCGGTGGCAACGTCACCGTGAATGCCACGCTGAATAAAGACGATGGCAGCATTGCCATGCAGGACAGCCGCAACGTGTTGTTGCACGGCAGCACCTTGCAAGGCGGTGGTGATGTGATTGTCGGTGCCGGTGAAAATATTCTGGTCACCGCCAACACCGAAGAACACCTGGAACGCCACGAAAACAAAAAATCCGGCTTCGGCGGTTTCACCGGCAAAGGCCGCAGCGATACCCAGGCACAAACCGTACAGATCGGCAGTGTGGTCGACGCCGGTAACGACGCGGTGTTGTTATCCGGTAATAACCTCACCGTGGCAGGCAGCACGGTCGCCGCTGACAATTCGGTGGAAATGCACGCAGGCCTTACGAATGAAACCGGCGATCTCAATATTCTTGCCTTGCAGGACGACAGCTTCAGCGAAAGCAAAACCCATAAAAAATCCTTCGGTATTGATATCAGCAGCGACTTTGTGTCCTTCAGCAAGGAACGCGATAACAGCAACGATGGCACCGCCAGCACCAACGCCGCGAGTGTGATCCTCGCGGGCAACAACATCACCGGTAACGCCGCGCAGGATGTCAACGTGGTCGGCAGCGTGTTGGATGCGGGCAACAACCTGTCATTGGATGGTGGCCGCAACGTCATCATCACTGCGGGTAAAAATGCCGAGTCCGCCGGCAGCGAACACAAAAACCGTCGCGACGGCATCGGGCTGGATGGCGACGACAACGGCATCAGCGTCTTCGCCGGCAATGAAACCCGCAGCAACCGCGAGCAGATCAACCAGAACACCGTGGCCGCGAGTTACCTGAATGCCGGTAACGATGTCACCGTCAGCGCGGGCAATGATTTACTCATCAGCGGCAGCGATGTGAATGCCGGTCGTAACCTGGACCTGAGCGCTGTCAACAACGCCACCATCAACGCCAGCCAGGAACAACTCGACAGCGAGACCAAAAGCAGTTTCACCCGCGACGGTTTGACCGTCACCGCCAACCACAACATCGGCCAGGCGATTGATGCGATTGGCAACATCGGCAAGGGCGACAACGCCATCAGCAACGCCAGCGAAGTCATGCGCGCGATGGATGCAATGAACAATGTCGCCCCCAGCGGCAGCGCGTTCCTGGGCCAGACCACCACCAGCGACAAACAACACACCCAACAAACCACCGCGCGCGGCAGTAACCTGAATGCGGGTGGCGATGTGACCGTGGATGCGGGTAATACCACCAACATCAACGCGACCAACGTCAACGCCGGGCGGGATATTCGCATCACCGGCAAAGATGTGCTGATCGACTATGCCCAAAACACCCAGACCACCAACACAATGCACGACTCGCAACAGGTCGGTGTGACCCTGCAAGCCACGCAAGGCAACGCCAGCCTGACCGCCGGTTTCAGCAAAGCCGAATCTGACCTGGAGCAGGTCGCGGTCACCACCACCGGCAGCAGCTTTACGGCGGAACGCGATATCAACATCCACGCCACCAACGACCTGAGCATCACCGGCAGCGACTTAACCGCAAACCGCAATATCCGCCTGCAAGGCGACAACGACGTAACGATTCAGGCCGGGCAGGGCTACACCACCTCGCAACTGGATGAAGAACACCTGAGCGCCGGGGCAGGGATTAACTTTGGCAGCAACGGCATCGGCTTTACCGCCTATGTCGGCGCCGGGGAAAACGACCTGGACCGCGAATACGTCAACCACCGCAACAGCCACATCACCGCCAAAGACACCCTGACCGTGATCAGCGGCAACGACACCACCATCAGCGGCGCGAACCTGCTGGCCAGCAACCTCGACATGGACGTGGGCAACAACCTGCATGCGGAATCCCTGCAAGACACCGGCAGCGTGGACGGCAAACGCTGGGACGCCAGCGGCAGCATTACCGTGGGTGCCGGCGTGAGCGGCGGTGCCAGTGTCGGCTACGGCGAAACCGACGGCAGCCGCGCCTGGGTGACGGAACAGACCAGCTTGATCGGTACCGAGTCCGTGAACATCAAAGTCGGTAACCACACGCAGGTGGACGGTGCCCTCATTGCCAATATCAAAGACGACGGCACCGACGGCGGCAACCTGAACCTTGATACGCGCACACTCGGCTTCAGCGATTTACAGGACCACGACAAGGAAGAAAGCAATTATTTAAGCATCGGCTTCAGCACTGGCGGCAACCCCGGCGCTAACGCCAACACCGGTGCGAGCCCGGACAGTGAAGACAGCAGTTGGAAAGTGGAAGGCAGCCATTACGAGCTGGACCATGAGCAAACCACCCGCGCCACGATTGGGCAGGGTAATGTCACTGTGCGTGACGACGAGCAAACCGGCAACGACTCCACGACAGGATTGAACCGCGATACGCAACTCGCGCAGGAAGTGACGAAGGATAAGGAGCGGAATGTTGACCTTTATGTGTCGAGTACGGCGATTGAGTCTGCGAAGAATCTCACTGCCTCTGGTGAACAAAACACATTGAGTCAGTGGAAGGATAATGTCACCTCTGTGGCTGATCCGGATGCGTGGAAAAACGTGGCCACGCAGGGTACGCAAGTTGTGGTGGTCGGCGCAGCCGTCGCCATTGACGAAGACATCTCCATAAAAGGCATTAACGACGCTATCGCCCACCGCAACGCCATTCAGCAAAGTGTGACCGTACTGGAAACGGAAGCCTCCACACCCGAACAACGCAAGGATGCAGCGGAATACCTGGTGCGCAACCGTGTGAACTGGGATACCGACAACCCGCAAGCCGTAGCACTGCGCGACGACATGGCTGAAAGCCTCGGCCAATTGATGCTGACCGATCCGGCCAAAGCCGAATACGCGCTCCAGCTTTTTGCGCAGGTGGTGCAAGAGAGTGAGCAACCCGGCAATAACATCTACAGCGTCGGTTCAAAATTGTTGCCTGAATTGCTCGCGGTACTGGGCGTTACCACCATGGTGGCGACCACGCAAACATCACTGGATGATGAGCTGGCTCAAAATGTGGCACGTCAACTGGGAAATACCGATGCCAATGGTTTGCGCGCACTGGAAGACCTGCGCAGCGAACAACAGGTGTTTGGCCGCAACCTGAGTGATGCGGAAATCTATGCCCGCCTGCAACCGGGCGAGGCATACCAGCGTGAAGATGGCACCGTACTGGTCAGAACCGAAGACGGCTACGAATGGACCACCTATGCAAGCAACACGCACGCCAGCCAATACGCTATCCTCACACCCAGTGAGCTAGGGCAAAGCGGCGGATATCAGGCATACGACGGCGACAAACCCACGAGCCTGACCACACCGGTAGCGGATAACCTCGGCACCAACAACACGCAAACCTTACCTGCCACACAGGATAATTATGTGGGCGGTTATGAAGCAGCGGATCAGTTGCCGACGGATACGGCAGGTGGAACAGCAACGCCGGTTGTGCCGATTACGGCGATGATGTCGGAGAATGCCTACCATTCTCCTGCAAATCCTAATTCCGCAGGAAAAACTCAGAATATATTAGATGGAATTAATCCTGATTTTCTAAATCCAGATAGCCGTTTCGGGAAAGCATTCTATATTGGAGAAGATGCGACCACTGTTATATCGGAGCTTTCGCATCATGGTTTAGACTCAACTCATGCTATTCGCTATACCATAGATATAAATAACGCCAATATTCTTGATTTAACGAATCCTGAAATTGCTAAAGCATGGGGATATTCGGGTGGAAGTATTACATCAGAAACCAAAGCCATTGGTGATAAGGCAAAGGCGGAAGGTTTTAATGTAATAAGATTCAATTCCGAACGTAATCCTGGCGGTGTGAACCACGCCGTTCTTGATGAATTTGAACAAATATTAAGACCAGAGATGGTCGTTCCGGTGAAGCCATGAAACTAGAAAAAATAAATCTCAAAGCGCAGCTGTTTGAATACGAATGCGCCTTTTGCCATGCAAAGCATAAAGAGCCAATGTACCCTCCTGGTGGATTTTCCTATGGAGAGTTCATGTTAAGAAGCAATAGTAATAATCGGCTTATGTACCTTAATGCAATGGAAGATCCTACCTTTCTCGAAGTTAGTAATCTTGTGAAGAAAAATCCACGATTAAATGGACTTAAAGAATCCGAAAAATCAGAAGTTTTTCAAAGGGTCGTAGGCAGGGCGTACGACTCTGATGAGGGGGAATATGGAATTGGTGTCTCTCCCATGTGTAGTGTATGCGGGTCGACAGATGTGGAAAGTTATCAAGAAGTTATTCCCCCCGAATTTATCAATATTAGTGTACCGGTAGCTACATCCGAGAAATGGCAAAAGCTCGCTGATGTAGAAAAAAAGAAATTAATTGATGAATGGATTAATGCTGTCAATGGATAACGTCTATTAAAGTGTTATAAATATGAAATATTTTTATTTAATTGCTTTGGTTTTGTGCGTAACTTCCTGTGTTTCTGCTGTGAGCACAGAAAATACCAAAGATTTTAAGCCTAAAGCTTATCCTCTCCCTCTGATAACGGTCTCCCCTGTCTACCCAGAGCAGGCAAAGAAGCAAGGTATAGAAGGCTATGTGGTCATTGAATACACAGTCACTCACAAAGGGCACCCGGAAGATTTAAAAGTAATTGATAGTCATCCTAAGGGTATCTTCGAAGCCAATGCGCTTAAAGCAGCCTCTTTGTTTAGATATTTCCCGCGAAAGTCAGAGAGTGGCGAGTTTGTGGATACTCCGAATGTTGTAAGAAGATTCGATTTTGCTCTGAAAAACTAATGTGGATGTAATTGATTTTAGGTGTGTAAAGATTTCTGGAAATTTTCTAAAAAAGGAACAGATATGTTTAACGGTAAAATAGTAATAATCCTTGCGATTTTATTGGTTTCTGCTTGTTCAATGCAGCAGGAACAATGGGAAAAATACTATAAAAAGGATGAGCTTTTTGTAAAAAATACAGATGCGTATTACTTTGAAGAATTTTCTCTTGATGAGGCGGCAACAATATTCTTTCAAGCAAAGAAAAAAGAAGTCTCATCGGATGAGGCAGCAACAACTATGTTGACGGCCATTGAGGTTGATGGTGTTCCTACGAATCCCCGGCCAAGCATATTCAGAAAAGAGTATAGGGAACAATTGGAGCGGGCAACACCCCACTGTGACACATTTGAGGATAAAACAAGAAAAATAGCTTGTCTTTACTTCAAGTATCTTGTTGAGTCAGAAAAGGAAGTTGTAAGAGATCCCAAGTTTAATAATCGAGGAATTCATAGTATACGAGGTCAACAAGCTGTTGTTGTAAACTCTGGTAATCATAGCTTTAAAGTTCTATTGTTTTCTTCTGGGCGGTTTGGTCGAGGTGATCTAGGTATTTACTCAGTCCCCGATCTGAATCTTTCTCCAGGTTACTACTTCGTTTACTTTGATATGGATGATGGAGTTGTGGTGAATAAAAGAAATGTGCGAATCTGGATTGAGGAAAGTGAAACAGGGCGTGTTGTTTGGGAAGTAAGGGATAAGGTTTAATTTAATTAATGAAAAAAGGAATCGTTGTTTCCTCCGTAATAAATTTCCTGTTAGCCGCAATGATGGCTCTGCTCGGGCTAGGCTGCGCTCAACCCATACGGGCTTATTTTCTGACATTTTCAATTATGTTAATTGGCTGTTCGCTGGTTCTATTCAGCCGTGACAAGCACATTCATAACGTTTCTATATTCTCATCCTACGTTGCAGCTGTGGTGTCTGCTCTTGGAGCGTTGTCGTCGTTGACAGGACTGCTGACTTTCTCAAGCAGTTGGCTGCTGGACCTTCTATCCTTTATGTTTTTTCTGATCGCTACCATTTACCTGATAGGGTATAGAGGATACTTGTTGGAACTTAAAAGAGAACTACAGGCTTAATATTTAAGGAGAGTAAACGATGTTCAAGCATCTTGCGTTTTTATGTGTTGTTGCAGTATTAGCGGGTTGTGCTTCCGCTCCGAAGGTAACCACTCCCAAAGTCGCTGCCGACGCGAAATTCCTGGTCAAAGATTTCACATTCAATTTAAGCCAGAAAAGGCAGGTTGAAGGTTATCCCACCCAGGATGAACTGTCCCAGTTGGCCTATGAAGGCATTGCAGAAACCCTGGAAAACGATGGCATGATGGCGGCTCATGAAGCGAATGCGGTGCCGGTTTCAATTGTTATTAATTACCAGCGTCGCTTTGCCGGTGAGGACACGCCGTTTCCCTCTAAATCAGTAACCAACCCAATTGTGGGCTACAGCATCGCGATTCTGGAGGACGATGAGGAAATAGGGCGCATCACCAAATCGGGGCTGACAACCAACAAAGGATTTCTCAGCAATCTCAAAACCACTGCAACAATGGGAACCGGCAATGATGCCCAAACAGAAATGGCCGATGTACACCGGTTAACCGATGCGATAGTGGCTGAATTAAAGAGGCTGCGGGAGTAGGTGAGGGCAAAGAAAAAGCCGATCTCTCATCCTTAAGAGGCTCGGCTTTGATTTACCTGCCAGGATTGGAAGCGCTGAGCAGATGAATGCATTATTCCTAAAGCAACATAGAGCGACTAGTAGCAAAAGACGGAATAGGTTGTAGGAAATGTCGCACGAATTGCCTGCGTCATGTTTAATCAATAGCTGCCAACATCATGCCTATGATTGACAGAGCGTAAAGCACCCAGTAAGGTTCGCAGTACTAGAAAGCATACAGCGGTTTCCGCACCCGTTAGCCTTGCGGTTTTTTTGTGTCCGCGATAAGGCGCTGTCCGTCATTTCTATGGCCGGGTGGAGAGGCGTAATACAATACCCGAAAGGGGAATAGGCCCGGAGCTACTGTATGTGCTCTAGTTGACACCCGGCTTCCAGCTACTAACTGGGCCGATATCAAACTTAAAACATACAGGACGTCATTATGCTCAATTATTTCTTTCCTTCCCTTCTGCTCTCCCGTTCCTTGCTTAAACCGTTTGCCCCTAGTGGAAAGCGACCGACAAATCTTCACATGGGCCTTAAATCCACCAACAGCTAAGGAGCAAGCCATGTTGGAAATAAACAATCCGCCAAATCCAGACGACGAACCGCTTTCCATAAAAAGCGAATTTGTAAGCCTGTGCGACGAGTTTTCAGCATTCAACAATTACTGCGCTTTCTTCTGTGAATCCGTAAGCCTCCACGCCCTGAGCGGCAAACCAATGGATAAAGTGAGTGCCCATGGATTGGAGCGCTTTGCTCAAGCGCTTCGAGATAAGTCCCAGCATTTTGATAATTGGTTGCAGGAGTTGCATGTAAAAATGTAGTGCATTGGCCTGCATCAAAGCCCATCTGTACCAGCCGTTACAGATTTCTTGATTTGTAGCGGCTGATTATAGTTTTACCGACCCATAGTTAAATTAATAAGGAGATTCATAATGTCCGCTTCCAACGAACGATTAATTGATAGCGCAATTGCCCTCGCCGTAGTAACCGCCTTTTTATACGCTTCTGGCACCGCCAGGTTTGGTGGTTATACATCTACACTCAAGTTGGATGTAAACATGTTAGACCGAAACTTCCATCAGACTTTATACATAGGTTTTCTCACCGCCTTTCCTCCAGCCCTTCTTGTTCTTGCGATTCTTTTTATTGCTTTCCTTTTCTACTCGTACCTGGCTTTACCCAGCGTCATTGACTGGATGCGAGGTAATATCAGAGCCAAGCGGCGATATGTAAGGATACGCAAGTGCCTTATGGGTAAACGAAAAGACATATTCATTGAGGAACGCGCAAAACACTATACCAACTTTATTGGTGCTTGCATCTTTACTCTTGTAGTGGCGCTAATTGCGTTGGTCCATATCGAAAGGGTTGGCGTGAAAGATGCTGAGAAAATAATAACCAAACTTGAAAATGGAGAATATAGGCCTTCAGATTTTATTGAAGTTAATATTGATGGAGAAGTTAAACACCTGCTTTACCTTGGCTGTGGTTCCAGGAATTGCGCTGCTATTGACCCGGAAGCGGGAGAGGTTACTTATTTTCCGCAGCGAGTTCATTCATATATCTTCGCGCTTAATAAGAAGAGCCAGCCAGTGCGGCGAGATTAATCGATAGACCATATTTCTCAAGCGCAACAGCAACGTCCAGCTGAGTCATGCCTTACCGTACTCAGATTACTCGCAACCGTTCCCCGAGTTACTTATTATCCATGCCTTCCACCAAAATAAGCTATTGACGGAAGGCATTTATCACTAGAAGTTGACATCCCTCTCAAATCCATCAGTTTTATGCTATTTCAACCTCTATCTCACCAACACTATCTTTTGCGATACTGTCATAGAATAGTCTCGTTAATTCAGATTGCAAAAAATCATCGTTTAATAGTTTTAGAAAGAGATTTTGTGATTTTTTTGTATTTAAACTTATCTGAGATCCATTGGCGCTGTACTGAAACTTTCCTCGTAGCGCCGGATGGTTGCGTGTAAAATTTATAATCTGGGCATTTGGGATTTTTCCAAGAACGGGAGAGTTGCTTGCTGATTTAACTAGTTTTCTTGAAAACGATATATCTTGGAGTCTTGCTTCCAAAACAGTGCAGTCCTCTACTAGTTCTGTATTTTTTATGTTTGCAACGCCCTTTTCTGCAACATTCTTAACTGCATCATGAAATCCGAAAAAACGCTCCAGTGTTTTTATGTCTAGAATATAGTAATGATCATCGATTCTTATAAATTCAAATTTTGAACTTATTTTTAATATATCAGCATCAAGTTTTTTAAATCTATTTTCACCGTTTGGCTTCATTAAGCTAAAGCCACTATCTTTATTTAAAAGCGTTATCGGATATTGATGTTTATACAATGCAAGTTGGACATCTTGGTTCCCTATTAGAATTAATATCCCTTCAAGATGGGACAAATCGTCAGATTTTAAATCAAAGGTATGGAAATTTTCATTTTCAATGATGTGCATTAGATATGAAAGTTCTTGTGGAATATCATCTAAATCATACTCATAAACTGCATCTTTTCTATCGTCCGCACTAGAGAGCGGTATTAGTGAAAGATCATCATTTAAAAGTATTGTGTCACTAACTGAACGTATAAAAATACCCTCTAATTCAGAGTGGTCTTTGTCATTGATGTCCACCGATTTTATGTTCATTTCTCCTCCGTTATCTAAAAGGAAGAAAAATTCAGCAGAACAGCCATCGGAGGTTAAAACATTAGAAATCTTTGCTTTAAGATTATCAATTGTCATTTTCCTATTTTCCTTACAAAATAAACTTTTTCATCCAGCTCTAGTATTCGTATTTGATCAAGTTCTAATAGTCTATCTTTTGTTATAACAACGATATCTTGTCTTATGGTGGTTCGTGTAGATACAGTCACTTTATACAGTCTGTACCCAAGTACAGCCAAAGTCGGGTTGGCATAGAACTTATCGGTTTTCACGTAAATTATTCCAATTATAATCAATAGGAACATCAACGAAAAAACGTAGCGAGTGCTCTCTAAATTGAAACAAATTAGAGGAATGATATAGGTGGTTAAGAAGGTCAGATGTTCATAATTAAGATCTTCAACTTTCTCGATCTTTACTGATAGCCTCTTGCTACCCGAAATTCTGTAATCAAATCTAAAGTAATAAAAGGCTCCGAGAAGTAAAAAAGCTAAAGACACAATCGGAATAACATTGCTAGCAACCAATTGCTTCCAGCCAATAAAATCACATTTTTCACCAAAACAAGTAGGAATGTCAGCTGTAACAACTATTATCAAAAAGAAAAGCAACCATAACGAAAGTATGTAAAGCTCAAATTTTTCCCATATTTCGCTTATTTTCACGTTTTTCCGAATCTCTTTCTGGAAGATAAAAATACCGGATTAAAAGGGTCTTAAACTTAAAGATCATTTTAATTGTCAAGAACTCCAATTAACTTTCTTGATTTGGTCATAATTGATTGACCACGCCCTTGGAGCGATTTAGTGAATTTTGTACCTTCGCTGCGCTTGTTCAGCTTTATGTCTTTAATTGTTGAAGCTTAATTGCATCTATCTGGTCAAGCATTGCCTATACTTAATATGTTAATTAAATCTAAAGGATAAATATTGTCTGAAGTATTCTTCAAGTCGTCAGCAGACCACCACCTAAACTCACGAGTGTTTTTAATTTCATTGGGTGACCAGCCCTTCATAGATATTTTCTCATCAATTGAATAAGCGAAGAAAAATTTTTCAACTAATATAACGTCTTCACCGCTTGGCATTTTCCATAGCAGCTCTCTGTCTGCTACAGGCTCACCAACAGAGGCAACCAAAAAGCCTGTTTCTTCTCTGAGCTCTCTAATCGCAGCTTCTTCATACGACTCTCCAGATTTCAACTCCCCTCCTGGAGTGGCCCAATAATCCTTTCCTGACAATGGGCCGTCTCTATATACAAATCGAAATAACAGTATGCGAGAAAGAGGGCTAATGACTAATACCCTGGAGGATAAACGGCGACGAAATTTGCTAAAATCAGTCATATGGGAATTGAATAAAATAACATTTTCACAAGATCCTTCCATATGTTTCATCGCCCTTAATCCGACGGACCTCTATGACGTAATCTGAAATGTTGGGCACCGAATAGTCTACGACCAATTCAACAACTTCTTTGTAAGGGTTTCCTGAGCGTTTTATAGGGTAATCAGGGATCCGACAAAATGTGTCGCTTCCTCGTATATGCGGCCATGGCCAAGTGTTGCCAGAATTCATATGACAGAGCCATATTCGTTCATAAAAAGCCCGGATAAAAGGCTCGGTATCAATAGTGAGAACATCATGTTCTAGGCTTCTATAATCTCTGGCGTTCAATAGTCCTGCAAGGCGTTTTTCGTTGGTCCAAAAAAAAACTTTATTATTTATAAGCCTATACCAGTCCTCAGGCGTGGTGCCGTCTTTTAATGCCATCATCAATCTGTTTCTAGGCATAGGCTTTTGGTCGCGAAGAATGATCCTTGAACCGTCTCCTGGCGGAACTCCCATTTTTGTTTTTCGCTGTTCGCTTTCAAAGGGTATTCTTTCATTTCCAGTGACCGAGAAGTAATCAAGCACAGCGCTCGTGCTAAGCAAGCCAAGATTTTTGATGCTTTCCCAAGAATCACGTTCAGCCATGTGATATAAGCGTGGATAAAGTTCAACAATTTTTTCAACTTTCATTTCGTTTTCCCGTTCTTGATCGTCCGGTCCAATTACGCCTATCAATTACAGATCGTAGATCGTTGGTTCCATCATTTTCACGTGCAAATCGAGTATTTATAAGAGAGACGGGAGCTTGTGATACGCGCTCTAATTCTTCGATAAACTTTATTGTTTCTGAATCAAGTTGCTCAAAACGACGAGCCTCGCGATTGGTGGAGCATAGATAGTCTGCGAACGTTAGAACGATATCCGTTGGAGCATTGAGTGCGCAAGCTTTGCGAAATTGGTCCCACTCGAACCACCCGACACGGCGCTTACGGTGAGTGGTAGAGGTCTTTTCAGCGCCATGCAACTCTTCTGGATCAAGCTTTGCCCAGCGAGCAATTTCATCGAAAGTCGTTTCATGCTTAAGTGGGCCTGACGAGTGTTTACTACTTCCATCAGGGTTTCCTACCCGAATGGGCATTGGTCGAATGACCATTAATATTTTTCGTACACGACTTGGAGATATGCCAGCTTCAGCGAGACACCCGGCAACATTTGTGTCGCGTGAGGTTACATAAGGATATGTACCATGAAACAAACTTAAGCCGCTGCCTTGAGTTCCCTCAAGTAAAACAGATTGGCCATTTCTATAAGCATCTTCAAGTCTATCTATCGTACAGCCATGGTAGTTTCGGGGACTACCGACGAATGGTGCTAGCTCATTAACATCGCGAGCCAATCGTATTGTTGACTTCCCGCGTTCAAGAATTCTACGCGTGACAGCGGCGCCGCTACCGCTGCCTGTGGATGCAATAGTTGAAACCAAGTGTCCGTCATTTTCAGTTTTTTTATCTTCGTGTTCAATAATGGTAGCCTGTGGATCAATGAATAACCTGTCAGGACCAATTTCACACTCCTTAATCTCTTTAAGCAAGCCCTCAAGATGAATTGTCATTCCGGGGCCAAGAAGTAAGCGAGCATTCACATCACGTGAGCCAGAGGGTAAATGATGATAGGTATATGGTCCGTTAATACTTGCTACAGTATGACCTGCATTTGGTCCACCCACTCGCACAATTACGTCATACTCTCGGGCTAGAAATGAGACTACATTTCCCTTTCCTTCGCTGCCATATTGGCCTCCTATCAGTACATCAACGCACCGAATTTCAGGTGGAGTAAAGAGGTGGAGTCGGGCGGCAACTCGCACTAAGGTGTCATCCGAATCGGAGCGTTCTGTATTGATTCGAACATCGGCATCTTTTCTAAGAGAATTTATTATTATCTCATCCTTCAGGTAATCGATGTCATCGTAAGGCAGTGAGCTATTAATTGAGCCTTGAATTTTATTATATCTTTCATGTAAAGTTTGAGTGCTGGCATACAAATGGACATGTATCAATTTTTCGCGGTAAATTTTCCTAAACTCCATTACCTGTTTATAGTCACTGAGATAATCAATAACAACAGAAATTTCTTTGAGCTCACTTTCAATTTGATTCTGTATACGAGAAATGATTGATAAAGATGTCGATTCATCTGGCTGCTCAGCAGTATTTAATCCAGATCTCCTTTCTACTTCAATCTCATCAATTTCGCTATTCGTTTGACGGGTTCGAATGATAGAGAAACCAAAATTCTTTTTTAGTCTATCGGCAAGTTCGCTTTTTCCGCTACAAGCTTTTCCTGTAATAACTACGATTTGTCTACTCATAGCTCATATTCCCAAAAGCCAAGAATTTCTTTAGTGATTTCCTCCTTTGAAAACTTTGTAGTATCAAATGTATGATCAGCTACCGAGCTTAAAGATCTTGCAGAAACCTCATTGGGATGCTCAATTGCAAGGAGATAATTGGCCTTTGTTTCTTGTGTATTGCGCTTAAGATATCTACGCTGAAGTTCGATCTCTGGTGCAACAAGATGCACATGTCTGACTGCTGGGCCATACTGGTGTCTTAAGAGATTGACTTGAGGGATTTTTCTGACTGCATCAAATAACCAATTATCTGTTCCGATGTTTTCTTTTATTATCGGTTCGGCAACAGAATTTATTATCCAAGAGAAGTTGGTTTCTGAATCCAGCCTATCCCCTAAATCCTGCAGGCTGAGGCGGCTATTTGAGGTGTGTGCAGTATTTTGAAGTGTGCGAAGAAATGCGCTGGTACTTATAGGTTGGAATGAATGTTTTTCTTTTAGCTCTAGTGCGATAGTGCTTTTTCCAGCACCCATTGCCCCACTTAATAGTAGCAATCGTTTCATGGCTACTTCCCTTTACGATCTGGTCTGATCTGTGCTGGTGTACCGTTAATCTATATTTCAATAAATTCAGGGCGATATCGGAATTCTTTGAAATCTATCAGGTGTAACCTATAGAAGCCCTTGGGTAATTCCAGAATTAATCGAATGTACTTCTTGGGTCGTCACATTAGGCTTTTATTAAAGCTTATTGTGAACTGTCGCGCCATACGCTTATTGATAGTTTTTCAGATCAGTTAGTAATTGATTATTTGTTATTTATTCAGGAATGGCTGTTTTTGAAAAAGCAATTACAGAATATTACAGCGGTAGTGGATACGCTTCGGCTTTGAGCAACGCAAATCACCATGTCGTAGTGAAAAGAAAATAACGGTAGGTTTTGGCTGTTGACATTTGCGTGTTGCAGATTAACGCTTATTGAATTTCGCCACTAAATACCCACCACCACACGCAGGAGCCACCCATGTCCGGAACGACGCACAGCCAGTTCGATGATTTATCCAGCCTGTATGAAGATATGGCCTCCTGGCCTTTTCGTAAGGAGATAGAAACGCCCAGTGTGTTGGAAACCCTCGGCGATGTACGCGGTAAGGATGTATTGGATTTTGGTTGCGGTGATGGTACCTATTCCCGGATTCTCAAGCGCCTGGGTGCGAGGCGGGTGGTCGGTTTTGATGTGGCCGAAGGCATGCTCGCCCACGGGCAACAACGTGAAAGCGAGAATCCATTGGGTATTGAGTACACCAATGCGTTATCCGAATCGTTGAATGGACAGTTTGATCTGGTGTTGTCGGTGTATGTGATGCCTTACGCTCGCAGCAAGTCCGAGCTGGATCGCATGTGTGCAAACATGGCGCGGGTGCTCAAGCAGGGTGGTCGCCTGGTGACCTTGCCGATCCATCCCGATTATGAGCCTGACCCGCAGTATTACGCTCAATATGGTTTTTCATTAACACAACAACCGGCGCATCAGGAAAATGTCGATGTTCGGTTGGATCTGTTTTACGACAACTTCAATGCAACGGTCACGGCTTGTTATTGGTCGTTCGCGTCGTTATACGATGCTCTCGCCAAAGCAGGTTTTACCCATATCAAACACAAGAATCCGGTACCGGCGCAATATGCGGATATAGATAAGGCGCCTGCGTTTTTAGTGCCTTACCTCAAGCGGCCCCATGCGGTTATTGTTGAGGCGTCGTAGCACGGCTCTTTTATCCCTCGCACAAAAGCCCAGCCCCGCAGTGGCGACAACAGCCGATTGTTACTATCGGCGTTACGCTCTTTGTGGGACATATCCTACAAAAAGTATCGATTTTTGCCATTGGCGCTCAAAACGTTATGCTCTAGTATGCCCCTTTAACTCATTTCTGGGACGAACCGTGACAAAGTTAGTAATTGGAAAGGACGCTATCGAAGTAAAGGCGGCGAAGAAAAAGGTCTTGTCGAATTTACGAATGCTCAATAGCCGGATTCAAGGCTTGTGCCGCAGCTCGGCGAGCTTTGACATCTTGTACACATTCTACAATGCGAAGGTGGAAGAGCAGCTGAGTATTCTGGCGTGGTTTGACAAGTTTGATCAGGCTTCGTCGGTTACCGACTTATCAACCTGGACTTCCCGGGCGTCTAGTGAAATCCAGGAAGTCCATCCGCCGCATGGAAATAACTTTCAGTTTTTGTAATAGCCAATAACTTTAAAATCATCGTTATCGTCTTTTATCATTGTGACGGTATCTATGGCGTTAATGATCTTCTCGTATGACGATGCAAAAGTGATGTAATAAAATGTTGACAAGCCATCAGGTGTTGTCCCGGTTCCCTTCTGTGCCATATGAAATCTTCTGGCCTTTAGTTCGCCAGTAAAATTCAATGTTGATTCAGCTTGCATGCTGAACTCGCTCAATGAGAGGGATTGTTGAAACTTCTTTGAGCTTTCGCTGTAGGCGGCATCAAAATTTCTACTATCAATGTTTTCCAAAAACGTTTCTGCTGATTTTTTTGCTCCTTGTTGTTCGCCGGGGGAAAGAAAAGCGAAGAGCCCTTGCTGTGGTTGTGGTGCTGGAGTGTGGTAGGCTCGGAAGAGTTCAGACGAAATACCCAGGATGCATAAACTGAACGAAAATATCATGAAACGATTGGTTGCACTCAGTATGTTTTCCCTTGGATTATCCAAATTCTGCTCTGCGTTTAGTAAACGGAAGGCCATCACTGCTAACAGGAACCCTAGCCCGATAGTTCCCAACCCTAAAATGCGCACAATCTCAAAACTTTCGTTCATAATGTTTCCGCCGGAATATTTTGATCAAGTATTAATGAACCCGGATATACCAATAGGCTTGCATGAGCGATGCGATATCTGCACCCGCATACTCTACGCGGCCTCTATTCTGAATATTGATATATGACGGCCACGGATCTCTAACCACGACGGTCTGAATAATTAATCCTTGAGCAGTATAAACATAGCTGGCTGCGGTGATAACGACGGCATGTCCGGTGTCTGGGCCTGATTTATAGCCAACAATGACGGGTCGGTTTTGGCCCAGCTCCTGAAGTAGCACCTCGGGTGTGGGGGCTCCCCAATTAAGTGATGCCATGACTCGATAGGGCCTGCCGTAGTTATCGATGCTCCAGTTATTAAGGTTTCTTGTTATTGCATCCAGGCTTCCTGCCCAATTGGGAAGCTGCCCATAAGGGTCTGCACCGTAGGTGCGGTATACAATCTGTTCTTGATTGATGTTTATGCCGTAGTAATTAAGGACCATTTGTATAGCAGCGGCCCAGCACCATTGTGAATTCCGTTGAGCTGCAGCCACAAAGTCCATTTGATGAGACAGTATCCCCACATATTGCGGCTGAGGATAATGGAATGAGGGGTAGTAATCTTGTTGTGATTTTGCTATGGAAGAAAAAAGTAATAGCAGGGAGAAGAAAATACCAAATCTGATTCTATGCATGGGAAACCTCCATATTTAGTCCGCTAAGACATAGCGTTGTCTTCACGCATAAAAATAGTGAAGCCACTTGATTATAGGTATTCCTATGGATTTTTCTCAGACCAGTTGGTAATCGATTATGGATTATTTAGGCGCTTCTCTTCTCATTCCTTCCTGATCTTCTTCAACAAAGCCACCCGTTGCTGATGGGTCAACCTATTCAATTCCAGCAACAACTTCGCCAGGTCATCCTCCGGGCAATACAGGTGCGCCGTTGGTGCATTCAGGATATCGGCAAAGCGTTTGGCGGTGCCCAGATCGGGCAGGTGTTTACTGGCCACACCAATTCAACTCACTTAATTCACATCAAACCAATCAAGCATCATCACTTTGTTCCAGGCTTTGGCGAAGTCATTCACAAACTTTTCGCGCCTGTCATCCTTTTATTTTTCGATCAAAACCGCAAATAAAATTTGCACATTAACGCGCTGGAACCTCACTATTGACCATGTTTTCTAAATTGCTGATTAGCCGTACAAGCAGGTCCGTGAGCTGTTGCTTTTCTGCGGATGTAAATCCTGTCATCGCTTCGCTATTTCCTTGAAGCAATATATTAATTGCTTCTGGCATTCGCTTCTTTGCGCTCTTTGTGATGACTACACGGCTGCTTCGGCCATCCACTGGATCAGGCCTCCGCTCAATCAACCCGTCCCTTTCCATCCTTGTCAGCATTTGGGCCATCGGAGGTTGCTCAACCTTGGCGAATTTGGCCAGGTCTCGCTGTGTGCTGGCAGTTCCGTCCTGGAGCGCTATTAATACAGGTAATTGACCGATGCCGAAGCCAAGCGGCTTGAGGCGTGATTCGCTGAGGCGTGAGAACCCCCTCGCGGCAAGACTTATTAAATGCCCTGGTGTAGACAGTACATCTTCAGGCATATTTCCTCCGTTGCGATAACATTTGACACAAATATATATGTGCATATATATTCGCACGAATATTTATATACGTGCGTATTTATTTGTCGTAAATATTAGCAGTGTCAGCTAATTTGTGCGAGAAATTAATTCAATTTAATGAGAGGAAATCAACATGCCGTCAGATGCTATCCAGCTTATTAAAAGACTTTATGATTGCTTCAACTCACGAAATATTGATGGTGTGCTGGTAGCACTTGATGAGGATGTTGCCTGGGCAAATGGAATGGACGGTGGCCATGTTCATGGGCATGATGCTCTGCGCGATTATTGGACGCGCCAATGGGCGGTTGTAAGTCCGCACGTTGAGCCGATAAGCTTTCAATACGCGCAGGATGGAGACGTTGTTGTTGAAGTGATTCAATCAGTATTCGATCTCAATGGCCAGCCATTAAGTGGACAAACTCATGGCCTAAAGGACAAAACAGTCACTCACATTTTTCAACTGGAAGGGGATAAAATAAAGCGTTTTGATATTCGAGACTAACACTACATCTTGCTGATGCACATGCAGAATGCGCAGTAACGAATGCGTTATCGAGTGATATTTTTTCGCATAGCCTTAAGATTTATTCTGCTGAACATGTACCTATCGATTTGCCTTTCATTGACGCGATTGAACCGGTAGATGACCAGTTTGTGAGTATTTCCTGAAAGGGAGATTTATTGAAAGAAGGACCGAATCGCTGATATTTATATCGAGAGAAGCGACGGAACGGAGGTCGCGCATGACAACTTTTTTAAGCATTTTCCCTCCAGATAATATTTGCCATTTTTTGTATTCTTCTTTATCTTCTTTGCCTGGGTTATCTGGGTTATCTGGGTTATCTGGGTTATCTGGGTTACAAAAGAATAGCTCGGGCAGTCCATGCTTTTTCAGCGGCTCGTTAGGCCAGTGGCATCGCATCCGTTCGAATGGCTGAAGAATGTGGATACTATCGCTTGCGTAGAATTTGAACGATACGGTTATAAACGATTTCCGATATCATCCACGAGTTTCCACCGCTTGTATTCACAAACTGAATAACCACTGCGTCAATATCTTTGTGGTAGCGTGCAATGCTCGAATACCCCGGCCACAAACCGGTATGCTCATATACATAAATAGAGGAATAGATATCCCGCTCATCATCATCGAACAATGATCCATCATTCAATGCCCTAAGAAATATCCCTGTATCTTCCGCTGTCGCTATCATAGACCCACCTGGAACTACTATATCCAGCATTTTCACATCCCCATCATATTTCGTGTAATACCCACTGGAGACTTTGCCGGGGTCAACGTCACTCAACACTCCGAAAGTATGTGTTAGTCCAAGGGGAGCCAGAATTTCACTTTGAATATATTGCTGATGATCATAGCCCAATGTTTTATCGAGAATATTACCAATCAGGAGGTAGTTAGTATTGGAGTAGCCGTAACGACTGTCTGGATCAAATTCGGCGGGGTCATCGAATACCAACTCAAGATACTCGTTCACATTCTTTAACGACGTGGACCATGGGAACGCGGAATCTTCAATCCAATCGGGGATGCCGCTACGATGTTGCAACAACATTCTTAAGGTAATTTTGTTTGCATTTTCTATTCGCCCATCAAGTTCAGGTAGATAATCTGTGAGAATTTCATCCAGAGATAATCTTTGATCACTGACCAATTTTGCAGTGGCGGCAGCGATATATAACTTGCTGATACTGCCAATCTTGAACAAAGTGTGTGGATCAGCCGGAACTTTATTCTCTCTATTTTTCCAGCCCGAAGAATAAAATTCAGGATTTTGGCCTTTTATATCCACATAAACAATGATGCCATCCAGATTATAATTAATAGCATCATCAACTTGCTTCTGAACTGTATCAGGCAGTGGTGCCAAATACGCACAGGCTGCAAGCCAAGGCACGAATATCACAATACAGCTTATCGAAACGATAGCCATGATGATTTTTAGAAGCCAAACTGGACGTTTCGATGTTTTCAAATCGGATGATCCTCCAAGTAAGTCGCCTAACGCCAGAGCACTGCGGCGCGCAACTGCGTTACCAACTAACTCTCCAACGGATCGTTACCCGCGGTTTGTAGCGGTTCCAGGTTCGACCCAGTTCGTTACGAATATTGTCGATCACGCGTCCAGATTCACGCCAGACATTTTCAACCGCGCGCGTAACCTCGCGAGCTGCGTAGCCTGTCTCCGTGAGAGTCGTTATCACCGCTTCCTTGCTCAGATGGTAGAATCCTTCAGCAATATATTCAGCGGCTTTTTTTGCATCGACGTGCGCTTGAAGAAGAAAGCGAGCAACTTCGCGCGGCGAGTCACGCAGCTGCCCGATCACCTCGGCAGTCAGTTTGACATCCTTCAGCATTTGATGAACCTCTTCGATCGTACGCCTCATGCCATAGCCGTTGTTCAGGAAGATACCAGCAATGGTTCTAGCGGTGAATTTCGGTTCATCGACATCGCAGATTTTGTGAATCCACTCGACGACCTCGCGCTCAGCATAACCCCCCGCGTCTTGCAAAAAATCCTTGATATTGTCCCAACCCGCCCGAAAACCTTCCTCAAGAACGAGGTAAGCATTATTGATCTGATACCCCGCCTGTCGCAGCGCCTTAGCGGCTTCCTTTGCTGTTTGGTTGAATGTGTTGCGAAGCTCATGGCCTATCGCTCCTGCGAGGTCGCGAGTATCACGAAGAAATTCGATGGTCCCATCAAGCACCGCTCGCAGCCAGACGACAGCGATCTTAAGTGCTTCGAGTATCTGTTGCTTCACCATGTTGCGTATCTGTTCGATGAGCCCATTCATATCGAGCGGATCGAAATCGATCGGAAAGGCCAGTTTGATGGGGCCAAGCGACGCGCGCACATCTGCTCGGCCTGTAGCGCTATTGGGTTTGGCCACAATCTGGAGACCGACATCGACCTGCACCGCTTTTGAGATAACTAAGCCCCCGCCATACCATTCTGCCTTAACATCGACCGCCATACTGGCGCGTGTCGTGAGGGTCACGGTTTCATGCTCCAATGCGGCAGCGAAGTCCGAATCACCCAGCGGCATGGGAAGTTTCGATTTAACAATAAAGTTAAGCGAGCGTTCGGTGAGCACACCAATCGCATCAATAGTGTTCTGCCCGAAGATCTTTAGCTTGAGTGAGGCTGAGGCTGAGCGATTCTCGCTGTCGATATCGATTGCGATGGCATTCTTGCCAACCTGGTGGCCCGAAAAGCGCTGCGGGCTTCCTTGCCCGCTACCGCTGATCTCGATTATTTTTCCAAGCTTGATCGGTGCAAACTGGAATTTTGCGGCGATCTTGTTGCCTGCGACAGCGCTGACTTCCCCATACGTTTTATATCCGAGGATGTTGATATTTGAATGTGCTCTGATACCGGCTACGCTGGCTATGCCGCATCGTGTAATAAGGCCTGGTTGCTTGGCGAAGTAAATATAGCTTTTTTCGAGAACGATCATGCGATCAAGCAAGGGCGGAAGGGTGACAGTGAACCCGGTCGCTAGCGTCGCTAAATCAGAAAGAATCAGCCGATTCGATTCCAACTCAAAAAGGTCGGGGATCATGTTCGGCGTTCCGGTCGAATATTTTACCGAGAAGCCACCGGTGTTCCCTGATCCTGCGATCACGAAATCACCTTCCACGCCGACGGCATAGCTTGTGAGCGAGCCGTTGAAACTCGCAACGGCACGGGTAAGCGTCAGTGGCCTGAACAACGCTTGATCGATCTGCGGAATGAATCGGCCAAGATCGATACCGAAGGATATACCGGTCCCGGTCAGACGGATCATCGCTTGAAAGGCTAGCTTTTGCCCGAAGAAATCAAACAGACCTTCACCGGTAAAACCAATGGCTTCTGCGCCCTCGACCGCAATCGACTGGACCGTGAACTGCAGGAGTGGTCCTATCGGAATGACAACGTACGTTTTGGTCGTGAAACGCAGTGAATCCGGAAAATTGGTGAGATAGAAAATCGTCTGCTCAAGTTTGAGATTTTTCAGGAGCCGCCCGCCCAGGCGAAACATATAGCCTCGGCCAGCCTCAATGACCGCCTCTCCCAGCTCCAGGCCCGGCGTTTCAATGCGAAGCGTCCCGCGCGTATCCGAACTCAATGACAGCCATAGCCCATTCATCTGGAGCGGAAGCGTACTCAGCATATGCCCCAAGTCACCCAGCATCGCACGTGCCGCTGACGGGGATATGGCAAAGACGATGGTGTAACCAATATCTTTTCCCGCGCGCATGAAGCGGGCATCGACAACGATATCGACCTTGCGGCTGGAATTGCCAGGGACCGGCAGCTTGATTGTGGTAATGATACGCAGCGCCGCCTCGCCCTGCTCAAGCATCCTGAACTGTTGAAGCTTCAGCGTTGCTATTCCGAGATAGTCCCGAAGCGCGCTAGCGAGTTCGCCTGCAATGTTACCAATAGCTATCTCTACCGCCCCACCACCAGCTGCTACGAGCTGGTCGTGAAGCTCGTCGAACCCCAAGCTGTTTTGTTTTATATTCTGCATGACTTTTTTATTTTTCCTTTTCGAGTGGGGCGGCGGCCTCAGGTAATCAGTGCAGACTGATGTCAGAGCGTGCTTATATCGGCAAAGGTCACACAGTTGTGCTTCGGCTCGGTGAACCAGAGGCACTGCGATCCACTATCGATATGAAGAAGATCAGAATCTGTTACGCAGGGATATTCAATCACTGTGCGCTTGCGATCGAGCTGGAACAGTGATTTCCCTCCCTTGCCCGTAAACCAGATCGTCATGTCGGTGGAGACGTGCATCGCGCGAATTCCTGTGCCGGCGGGCAGCTTTACCTCCAGGACTTTGTCATAGCCCTCAATGAAGCCGATGACATCACGCCCTGGGTCCATGTAGATCAGATAAGTATTAGGTCTGCCGGCAACCATACAACCTGGCTTACTATAACCACCCTCAAGCGTAAGGGACCTGCCGCCGGTGCTGTAACCTGGGGCAAAGCAAGTGAGGCGCGAATCAGAAATTTGCCAGAGAGAGTCGAGTGCGAGTCCGATTGCATCAACCTTGGGCGTTCGCATCTGGAACCGTTTATTCTGGACGAGATCGACAACGATTCCGGCATCGGTCGCTACCAAGCCGCATTGAAACAAGCCCTTGCCGGGTCCAAACATGGTAGGCGTGAGGCCGGGTTCCAGCTCGAGTTCCTCGTGGTATTTTCCAAACTGATCAATAAAGCCGATTCGTCGACTGACCGGGTCGAGGAAACGCCATCCGTATTCAAAGTTGAGCGGATGCTGATCCCTGCTCATGAGTGTGGGCATATGTCCGACTTTGCGGGGAAAGATTGTTAGCTTTCGTGCATTGTCGAAGCGGCCGACGCAATTCGCGGCACCGGTGAACCAGACGTTGTCGTTGTTACCCCATTTCACATCATTAGGTGTCCCGGCAGCACCGGTCGGGAAGCGCTTGGTCTTGAGCTTGGTAAGTCCAGGTTCATACTCGGCCTCACGAAACTCGTAATAAAAATCCAACACGGACATCCTAATCACCGTACCGCGGATCGAAGGTGATGTTGTCCTCCGGAATGCTGTGATGTGCAGCCAACAACTGTCTCACCCTTTGCTTATTACCGGATACATCAAGCGTAAGAACCGTCCTCTTCCCGTCGTCCTTGATCAATGTATAAGTAACCTTGCGGTTGCCGCGCCCATCGACCGTGCCGGGCACTGTTGTAACATTAGAAATCCTTGCCATATTTTCCTCTTTTTATACGACGAAAGGCATTTAATTGCAGTGCCTTGTTTTGGTTGAAGTAAAGCAATCAGTAAGATGGAGGCGTTTCATAAGGTAGTAGTCATTCTGCATTCGGTATGTCTTTCATGTTAGCGACAGCTTCTGGTACTTCCGTTTGTTTCGTGCTGCCTAAGGTATCCATATTCGATGCGGAATAATATGTATAAACAGCAAAGGCAAAACCGGCTAAGCCTACAAAGAAGCCGCCAACAGTAAAATATTTCTGATTTCTCTTTTCTGTTGTATTGACGGTCAGGAGGTCTTTTATTTGCGAAGTTAATGGCTCAAGGAGGTGGTCATTACCATTGATCTGGTCTCTTAGCCTTTCTAAATGAATACGAACTTCATTTGGAAGCCCTTCAAAAGGTTCATCTTTTCTGTATTGATCGATGTAACTTTTGATCAAGGCTTTATGAGCTTCCAGTTCTGAGTCTCTTCCTGCCATTATTTCTCGATAGTACTTTCTTATTGTGAAGTGTATTTGTGATTGTGTGAGATGCCGTGTTGAGGCTATTTCTTTAATGTCGTCCCAAGTTGGCTGTGAATGCTTGACCGTATCTTTAAAATCATTTGAAAATTTGGAAATTGAACTCATCTCAAAAATATCTTCGAGTAAACTGCCCAATACCCATGCGATGAAAACAAAGCCACCAATAAAGGCAATGGCGATAGTTGAAACTAATATCCATTCGGGCAAAGCTTGATCTCCCTGTAAAGTAAAATTGATCGGTTGTTACGAGTTAATAAATGAAAGAATGATGGATAGCTGTTTTACGGAGTTTCGATGGACGCTTTTCTTCCTCCAAAGTAAAAGCCAGTAATGCTCCCTATTACCGTACCTCCGAATGTCAATATCTTGTCCAGATGTTCTGCAAAGAAAAACCCGGACATTATGATGATAATGAACACCCCAGCAGAGCATGCAAAGGTTACATAAGCGCCCATAAGCCGATTGGTTTTTACTTCAGTCGGTGCTCCGCAGCCATGACCATGGCAGATTGAACAAGGTAAGCCGCGATATGTTTCGTCTTGGTTAGTGATACCTGCTGATTTTGTGCAGACAAAGCAGCTGGTGTTTTCGGCTCCTGAGTGACAGGTACCATGGCCCTCGCAGTGGCCGCATAGGCGCCAGCCTTCAAAGGGTGGGGCTACTGATCGCGCGTTATTATCTGTCATGATTCCTTCACTTTCCCTCAGTGCGTTATTGAAATAGCAGCCAGTCATAGGCATCAAGATTAATATTTAAGCCTATAGTTGACTACGATGCCACCACGCATGAGGTGATTTTTCATATCAGTTAGTAATTGATTATTTGGTATTTATTCTGGGATTACTGTTTTGAGAAAAATCAATTACCCCGCATTACAGCCCAAGTGGATGTGCACCCGCGTTGTGCAATCCAAATCAGCCTGCCACAGTAGGAATATTAAATAGCAACGGGTGGTGCTAATGCCTGGATTCTCAATCGCCTGGGTGCGGAGGGCACTAGGCTCTTTGTAGGAGATATCCTACAAAAAGTACCGACTTTCACCATTGGCGCTTAAAGCATTATCCTTTAATATGCCCCTTTAAATCATCTCTGGGACGAACCGTGACAAAATTAGTGATTGGAAAGGACGCTATCGAAGTAAAGGCGGCGAAGAGAAAGGTCTTGTCGAATTTACGAATGCTCAATAGCCGTATTCAAGGCTTGTGCCGTAGCTCGGCGAGCTTTGACACCTTGTACGCGTTCTACAATGCGAAGGTGGAAGAGCAGCTGAGTATTCTGGCGTGGTTTGACAAGTTTGATCAGCCTGCACCGTTTAGCGATTCATCGACGTTAACCACAGCCGATAGACCCCTGGAATCTTCATGGGCCTGATGGCTCCCCCCCCAATACCCCCCTTATTTCTGTTATCGCCAAATGTAGGGTAAAGCGCTCCAGCCGCTATATCCTCAGGTGAAATGCTATAGTGCGCGATAACGGCGAATGGCAAGTTAATGAGCTTGTTCATCAGAGTGGTGTTAGCGCTAGCTCATTGCAGAAAGCCAAAAAATTTATCAATTACATCACGAGGAGACGTTATGTTCATCCGTCAATGGGTAGCCGGCGCACTGATCTTGTTATCGATGGCAACAGTAGCGCAACATCAACCATATCAGGACATTAAACTCAAACAATTTCCAGAACTCCAGTCTCGAACACTTTCATCTATAGACAACAAGAAACCGACCTATTTGAAATTCTGGGCGAGCTGGTGCAAGCCCTGCATGGAGCAAATGCCGCACTTCGAAAAAATCTATCAAAAATACCATGATGAATTAAATATTATTGCGGTTAATATCAACATGAATGAAGAGGCAGCGCGCATTGACGAAGTGATCAAACGCTTTGATTTACACATGCCTGTCTGGCTGGACAATGAAGGGGCGTTGGGTGTTGCGCTCGGTTTAATCGGAACGCCTTACAGCGTGCTTATCAATCCGGAAGGCAAGGTGTTGTACACGACTCACGAATCCGATGCCGCGCTGGATGTGCGTCTTGCAATGCTCGCGGAAGGAAAGTTCGGTGAAAGTGGAATCAGTGCCGAGCCAGTGAGTCTTGAGCAAAAAAAGAAACTCCTGGAGCCCTGGGCGCAAGGTGAGCACCTGATATTTTTTACCGCGACCTGGTGTGACTGGTATTTGGCAGATACTCGACCAGAAATGGCACAGCAATGTAAATCAGCCCAATCGGATCTCAACACCTTGCACAAACGTTTACCCGATATGCCTTGGCACGGGGTTGTCAACCATTTGTGGACTGACGAGCAGGCGTTAAAGGAGTTTACCCAAAAATATAATCTGCGCATTGACTTCAGTATCGATACATTCGGTGTCTTGTTTAATAGTTTTAAAGTCAGGGATATCCCCACGCTGGTTTGGATAAAAGACGGGAAAATAGTGAAGCGCGTTACGGAGTTTGAAAACATGGATGCCGTCGTTGATCAACTTCAGACGACAGTGAAAAAGAACGGCGAGTCGTGATTTTTCATAGTAGTGACAAGTAATGTCCCGTGCCAACGATGTCGCCAATCTCATAATTTAATTTAAAAAAATATTTCCAGCCGAGACGAACCGGAACTTATCGCTACGCAATGAGTAAAAGTTACGGTTCGTGAGATCAGCAACATGTTAGCTTGCTCTGTGCTTTGCTAACAAGGCTGAGCTTGAATCGACGCGGAGGAAAAATCCGCCGCGTCTTACCGGAGGAGCGAATCAATATGAGGATGTTATTGACACATATCGCTCTTTACTAATGGACACAGGCAGGGATATTTCTATGAAAATTTTTATTAAACGTTTATGCGGTTTAGCGGGTTGCATGATGGTCGCCGTTTCTCTTCATGTTGGTGCGGCAGAATTCACGTGTGAGGTTCGCGACCGCAATTGTCTTTATGACGCCGTGGCTGCGGCCAATCAAACCAGTGAGCCAGATATTATTCGTTTTTCTGAGGGCCACCATTACGCTAATAAGCTGTATCCATTGAGTTGCGCGCCGTCCATTGTGGGAGATATCACTATTGTAGGTGCTGGGCGTATAGCTACACACCTTCACGCGATAGGGGCCTGCGCTTTTTTCCATGTCCCGGTTGGAAGCTCGCTCACCTTGCGCGATATTCAGGTTGCTGGCGGGAAACTTATTGGGAGCAGGGTGGGCCCAGACATAGTGCAGCGTGGTGCGGCTGTGTACAACGAAGGTCTTCTTCATGTTGAGCGAACAAATTTCACAAGCAATGATGTTGTCGAGAACAATGTTTTTTTATCGGGGGGCGGTGCTATCTACAACGCGCCAGGTGCTACAGCGAATCTGGATGATGCAGGGTTTCATGACAACCGGGTCGGACCGCAGAACTACGGAGGCGCCGCTATTCTCAATGAGGGCGTAATGACGGTCACGCGAAGCCGTTTTAATGAAAACGGTGGGGAAGGCGGCTACGGTTCCACTATTGCGAATGGTGTGCCGGGTTTTTCCACTGGAGCTTCTCTACTTATATCAGACTCTGTTATCGAAGATGGTGATGGTACCGGAATCCATAACCACGCTACCTTGGTAGTCGAGCGCACCACCATACGCGATGGCGATGCGGCGGAAGGCGGTGGCATTTATAACGGCGGCGAAATGACCCTGCGCGAAAGCGCCGTCATCCGCAATAGAGCTATTAAAGGCGGTGGGATCTATAGCGCTGAGGGTGCGACCTCGACCATTATCAACACGACGATTAGCCATAACCACGCGCGCGGAAAAGTTGAAGGTAATGGCATCGGCGGCGGCGTTTACAATTATGGCGGCACGGTGAATTTAGCGAATGTGACGATTGCTTCAAATACATCGCAAGGCCTGGGCTCGGCGATCGCGTCAACGTCTGATGCTGATGGATCTGCGTACACCTACATCAAGAACTCCATGATTGTAGGGCATGCGGACACGACGATAGAGCAATCCTGTTATGACTTCGGCCCCAACGACACGCCCAAAAATCTTTTGCTGGAAAATAACCTGATTACCGCAGAATCAAATTGCTATCCTTCCAGTACCGATATCGTAGTGGATGAAGCAAGCACCTTCACCGACGTCATTGGTCCCATAGCAGATTATGGTGGCCTCACCCCAGGTTACGCATTACTGCCAGGCAGCCCGGCGATTGATAACGCAGAAAAAACCTGCACGGATTTTGAAGGCTTTCCAATTCTAATCGATCAGCACGGCAATGCCAGAACCGGTTGCGATATTGGTGCGGTTGACTCCACTGTTGAAACGCCTCCGGTAGCGCTGCAGTTGTTATTGACTGACAATCAAACAGGTATTCAGCCCGGTTCAACGGGCACCATGATTTTGGTCATGCTGTCGCGTGCCGATTCTACTAATCCGTTCGAACCTATCTGGGATGTTGACCGCAGCACAATTCGTTTAGGCTCAGCTGGCGCCACGCCTTTCAAATATACTCGAATAGACCTTAATGAAGATGGCATTCACGATCTGGTGATGAGATTTAGAATCAACGAAACCGGCCTTGCCTGCGGCGATACTGCAATTGATTTGCAAGGCACGATAGTTGGCGGTGCTGAGTTTGTTGCCCGTGCTGATATTGTGACGGTTGGTTGTGATGGAGAGTAGTTAATATTGAGTTCATCTCAGGGAGGAGATGAAAAGGCGAGGGCAGGGTGAAATAGCCAATCCCTCGCTTGCGGGTTGTTAAACTGCGTACTGGATATCAAATGCCGTAGCTTTTGCAATGGGCTTCAATGTTTTGTTTTCCCTTTTTAATTCAACCAAACCATATCTTTCGAGGGTTTTTAGTGTACGGCTGAGATTGCTGGGTTGACGTCCGCTGAGCAGAGCGAGATCACTCAAGCTTTCAGGATGGTGCTCCTCCATAAGTTTCAGCAAGCGGACATTATTCTCACTAAGTACCTGGCTTAATGATTTTAATGAGCTGAACCATATTTTAGGTTCATTGCGCGATGGGATAATTTTCCCCGCCGCAATATCCAGCGTGCGGCGTTGAAACTGATCTCTGGGCATGATTCCGATTTTTAGCTTGATCACTTTTCATCACCTTTCACTATACGATTAACTTCATTAAAAAAATCACTCAATAACTGTTGTGCACTCGAAAATGCATAGGGTATTCCTGTATCCGTTGAGGAGCGGTGTTTATGGTCATACGTGATTACACGACCTTTAAATTTCGCTCTCGTTGGTGACTTTACGGCGTGCGCATTATCAAATCCCAAGATGCGCTTGTTGTAGTTGTTATGGAGCGTGAGGTTGTAACGAATACCATGAGGAACCTCTTTACTGGGGATAACTCTCCAGGCTTCAATTTTGTACCAGTAGCCATTTTCTTCTGTGTATTCGGTTCCGTGTAGATCCAGAAGCACCTCAAGCCCTATGTCTGTTTTCGATTTCGTCATATCCCTGGCACCCTTTAACTTATCAGCAGATGATAAGCTAAAGTGAAGGGTGTATCAAATACTGTTAGGGCATATATCCCTATTAAGATGGCTGTTCGGTGGTGTAGTGGTGCGACTGAATTTTATTCCTTCCTGATCTTCTTCAACAAAGCCACCCGCTGCTGATGGGTCAATCTATTCAATTCCAGCAGCAACTCCGCTAGGTCATCCTCCGGACAATACAGGTACGCCATTGGCACATTCAGGATATCGGCAAAGCGTTTGGCGGTGTCCAGGTCGGGCAGGTGCTTGCCGCGTTCGTAGTGGTTCATGCGTGGGCTTGCGGTAAATTCGTCCAGCCCGGCTTGAATGCCAAGCTGTTTTTGCGATAGGTCGGTCTTCTTCCTCGCTTGTGCCAGCCGGGTGGCAAACAGCGTTTGGTGCGTCATGGGTGCCTGTCTCTTAGTCAAAATAGGACTAAGAGATTCTTAGTTTTTAGGTTGACGCGATACTAAGGATTACTTAGCATTGGGCCTGCTAGTTCACCTACCGGCTATTGGGCTGGGGCTTTCCCCAGTCATTTTTTACAGAGGTGGCGTTTTCGCCAGGGTATGTTGTTGAAGGATGTTGTCAGGTCAAAAGTGTGCAGGGTGGGCGAACCATCCGGTTTTTCCTTGCGGCGTTTTATCCGCTGGGCCGCGATGGTGGATAAATCGCTGTTGCTGAAGCTTCTGGATGCGCTCCAAACAGAGCTGGATGAAGAAGAGCGCAACCTGCGCGAGGTGGCCGAGTTGGTTCATTGTGCCATGTTGCATCACGAGTTGCGCCAGCAATGGTGCCTACGTTGTGCGCAATTGCGAGCGTATTACCGGCGCCGCGAGGGCGCCGGTGTGACGCGTCGCGGCAAGAGCCCGCAAGGTCATTGATAACAAGGACGGTAAGGAGTGGTAATGCAGTTGCAGGATGCAGTCAAAGCGAAGATTTGTATCAATCGACTAACAGCGAATTATCCCTTGGGGGATTTTGTGCAATGGGTGGAGCGTGAACAAATCAGCCTGCCGTTGTTAATGGTGTTGTTGGAGCGTATCCAGAAAGAGCTGGATGCGGAAGCCACCGCGTGCGGGCAATTAATGAATCGTTATTGGTGTTTGTATTGTGGTCAGGTGCGGGCGTATTACCAGGCTATCATTCGCGAGCCAGGTCGTGAGCAGGCGCTATCGTTTTTGTTGAAGGAGTAAGTATAAAAATTTTCTCACTATTTTGATAAATCTCGGCAATTTCTGCACAAAAAAGTCTAAAAGTTTTTAATAATTTTCTGCCTGCGCTTGTATAATCGGCGCCCTTTTAATACATGGAGATAGAAACGGATGGCTAATTACGGACCGACAATGTCAATGACGGGATCTGCGTTTAAATTATTGACAGGTTTATTATTTACCGCTGCGCTTGTTGCGTGTGGTGGCGGCGGAGGTGGAGGCGGTTCCTCCAGCAGTGCCGCGAGTAATGTTGCGCCGGTGGCGAATGCCGGCGCAGATAAAACGGTAGATGCGGGCACGACCGTTGAATTGGTTGCTGGTGGAAGCGATAGCGATGGCCGTATCACCGGTTATCAGTGGACTCAGCTCACCGGTACCAGGGTTTCACTGACAGCAATTGATTTGGATGCGGCCCATTTTTCTTTTGTAGCACCATCAACCGGTGCAGAAAATTCCACGACGCTGGAATTCCGCTTGCAGGTTACCGACAATGATGGCGCTACGGCAACGGACACCGTGGTGTTCACCATCAATCGTGTTAACACCGCGCCCGAAGTGAACGCTGGTGCAGATCAAACGGTTATTGGTTTGTCGGAAGTGAGCCTTGTGGGCACGGCTTCTGATGATAGCGGTGAAGTTGAATCGTATCTCTGGACTCAAACTGCGGGTGAAGCGGTGTCTCTCACCAATGCAGATAGCGCAACCGCTTCGTTTATTGCGCCCTCTACCAATGAAGAATTAACCCTCGAATTTGCACTGACGGCCACCGACGTTGATGGTGCTACCACAACCGATGTGGTAGTTATTGTGGTGACTCCGGAAAACGCGCCCATTATTTCATTTATCTTTCCACCAGCGACCGGTGTTTATACGAAAACCAGCATCAGTGCGTTCGGAACCTCAGAAACAAAAAATGGTGCAACTGTGGCAACGGTTGAAGTCAGCGCTGGCGGCACCAGTGTAATGGCGGACGTGGAAGAAGACGGCAGCTGGCGTGCGGACAATATTCCCGTGCCGGCGGGTGCGAGTGAGTTTACTGTAACGGCAACCATTACCGACAGTGAAGATCTTTCTCAATCGGCTTCTGCAATTTTGTTGAGGGATGGTGACAGTGCCGGCAGTGGCGAAGTCTGGAATGAGCCACGTGCAGTTGCTGTAGTGCCCAATGCCGACTATGTGTATGTGTTGACTGGTGGGGCTTTTGTCAGGGACATCATGATTGTTCCGGTGGATATCACGACCGGGCATCGCGGTCAGTCCATTACCGATTTCACCAATCCTGAACTGGGCTCGCAGCCTGCTGTATTCCAGGATATGTTATTTGATGCCGAAAATGATCGCTTGCTACTGACCAGCAACCCCGCCGAAGGCACGCCGCAAATTGTGGCGGTGGATGTGGCCACCGGTGTTCGTACTACTATATCCAGTGATGAACAGGGTACAGGGGAGTCGTTTGTTAACCCGGTGAGCCTTGAGTGGGGTAAAGACCGTCAGTTGCTGGTGGCTGATAATACGGCTCACCGCATTATCATGGTTAATCCTGTTTCAGGTGATCGCACAACTATCGCGGATGCATACACGCTTGATTATGGCATTGATGCTCCGCTGTTTGCATCCTGGATTGAAAGTACCGATGAAATTGTGATGACGCCTAATATTCTTAATAATCATTATTTTCTGGGTATTCAGGATTGGCAGAGCACGCCATTGACGTATGTCTTATCAATGAATACGGGCAATGGCAATACTGGCCCCGCTGTGAAGAGAATGGTTCAAGGTACTGCGTTGGATGAGGCGAATAATCGCCTGCTGGTACTCGATGGTGATGATCAGTTAATTGCGGTTGATCTCGATTCTGGAAATCGCGTATTGCTTATGGAAGAGGTGACCGGCTTTGGTTCTCTTTCTCTTCAGGAAAAAGATTTGGAGTATGATGCGGTAAACAAATTGCTGTATATTGCAGACAACAATTTTTATCGCGGCTTATACGTCGTCGATCCCCAAAGCGGTAGTGTTGTGTTACTTAGCAACTAGCTGCTAAAAAACCTGCCGATCTTCTCACCAAAGATCGGCAGGCTCCTATTAGCCACACCAATTAGGCTCCCTTAATTCACATCAAACCGATCCAGCATCATCACTTTATTCCAGGCTTTGGCAAAGTCATTCACAAACTTTTCCCGCCCGTCATTTGCCGCATACACTTCAGCCACCGCACGCAGTTCGGCATGGGAACCAAACACTAAATCCACCGGCGTTGCCGTCCATTTGACTTTGCCGGTTTTGCGGTCCAGCCCTTCGTATAGTCCTTCAGTTTTTTCAGACTTTTTCCACTGCGTGGACATGTCGAGCAGGTTCACGAAAAAGTCGTTGCTTAACGTGCCCGGTTTGTTGGTGAAGATGCCGTTTTTGGTGTTGTCGCTGTTGGCGCCGAGTGCGCGCATGCCGCCGACCAGTACGGTCATTTCCGGTACGGTAAGAGTGAGCACATTGGCACGGTCTACCAGCATCTCCGCCGGTGACTCGGTGTTACCCTTGGCAAAATAGTTACGGAAGCCATCGGCGGTGGGTTCAAGTACCGCAAAGGATGCTGCATCGGTTTGCGCTTGTGTCGCATCAACGCGACCGGGCGTGAAGGGTACATCGATATCATAGCCACCTTTTTGCGCGGCTTGTTCAACAGCGGCTACGCCGCCCAACACGATCACGTCGGCGAGCGAGACTTTTTTATTACCGCGCTGTGCCTTGTTGAAATCTGTCTGGATTTTTTCCAAACGTTTCAACACTTTCGCCGTTTCTTTTGGATTATTCACGCTCCATTGATTTTGCGGTGCCAGGCGAATGCGTGCACCGTTGGCGCCGCCGCGCATGTCGGTGTCGCGATAACTTGCGGCGGAAGCCCAGGCGGTTCTCACCAATTCAGCGGTGCTCAAACCCGATTTGAGGATGTTGGATTTCAAGGTTGCAATATCGCTCGCGTTAATCAATTCGTGGTCAACTGCCGGTAAAGGATCTTGCCAGATCAGGTCTTCACTAGGCGCGTCCGCACCGATATAACGCGTGCGCGGCCCCATGTCGCGGTGTGTTAATTTGAACCAGGCTTTGGCAAACGCCAGTTCAAACTCTTTGGGATTTTCTTTAAAGCGCAGGGAAATTTTGCGGAATTCCGGATCTTCTTTTAGCGCGAGGTCGGTGGTGAACATGATCGGCGCGTGGCGTTTGGTTTTATCGTGTGCATCGGGTACCAGGTTGGCGGCTTGACTGTCTTTGGGAGTCCATTGGATTGCACCGGCCGGGCTTTTGGTTTGCACCCATTCGAAGGCAAACAGGTTGTCCAGATATTGCGTCGTCCATGCAGTGGGGTTGGATGTCCAGGCACCTTCCAATCCGCTGGTGATGGTGTCTTCCGCGTTACCTTTACCACATTTGCTGATCCAGCCCAGGCCTTGCCCTTCGATACCGGCGGCGGCCGGATCTTTACCGATACATTCATCAGGTTTGTGCGCGCCGTGCGCTTTACCGAAGGCGTGACCGCCGGCAATCAGTGCAACGGTTTCTTCATCGTTCATTGCCATACCACTGAAAGCTTGGCGAATATCTTTGGCGGCCAGGCGCGGGTCGGGCACACCGTTAGGACCTTCGGGATTTACATAAATCAAACCCATTTGTACGGCGGCGAACGGCTTGTTTAACTGCCGATCACCGGTGTGACGTTGATCGGCCAGCCATTTTTTTTCGCTGCCCCAATTCACCCTTTCAACTTCCCAGTCGTCCTGGCGACCACCGGCAAAGCCCAAGGTTTTAAAGCCCATGGATTCCAGCGCAACGTTGCCGGTCAGCACCATCAGGTCGGCCCAGGAAAGCTGGCTGCCGTATTTTTGTTTGATGGGCCATAGCAAGCGACGGGCCTTATCCAGGTTGACGTTATCCGGCCAACTGTTCAGCGGTTCAAAACGTTGTTGTCCACCGGCTGCACCGCCGCGACCATCATAAACACGGTAAGTACCGGCGCTGTGCCAGGCCATGCGAATAAAGAAAGGCCCGTAGTGACCGAAATCCGCTGGCCACCAATCCTGCGACGTTGTCATCAATGTTTTGATATCGGCCTTGACTGCTTCCAGGTCAAGCTGCGCGAAGGCTTCGGCGTAATCGAAATCCTCACCCATGGGGTTCGATTCAGCACCGTGCTGTCGCAATGGGCTCAGGTCCAGTTGCTCGGGCCACCAAAAATTATTGGTGGTGGGCATGTTGTCTTGTGCAAGCACTGCGCCGGCTTGCAGAGTTATTAATGCGGACATAGCGACCGCAGAGATAACGGGCATCGTTTTTCTGAACATAAAAAAATCCTCTTTTATATGTGATGAGTCAGTTACATCGTCGGCTGGAACGTTTACTGACAGGCTGAGGGTCCCTGCGCGTGATGCCATTTTTTCTACATTGGCACCTAATTTAACGTCGAGTGAAAAACGATTCTTTTTATTAATAACCTTGTCGCCAAAAATAAAAAACGCGTAAAACATACCTCGCTTAATCATCTTATTTTCGAGGACTCGTTTTTCGCAAAATAGTATAAAAATATTCATCAGCGTGCGTATTTGCATTTCTAACTATGGGACCATTTAAAAATTACTATCAGAATAAAAATTTCAAAGTGATTGCTGGAGGTAAGTTGACCCCGGTAGTAGGATAGAGCTGTGATTACTCAGGGAACATAGGCCATGAACGATAAATCGACGTTTGTTGAGTTAGATCAAGTTTCTTTTGGCTATGGCTCGCGTACCATATTACGCAACATAAGCTTGCGCATTCCGCGCGGGAAGCTGGTCGCCATCATGGGGGGTAGCGGATGTGGCAAGACGACGATCTTGCGCCTTATCGGCGGCCAGATTAAACCGACATCCGGGCGCGTGATGGTGGATAACCAATCGGTTGCCGCGTTGAATACGCATCAGCTTTTTTTATTGCGCCGCAAGATGGGCATGCTGTTTCAGATGGGTGCGTTGTTTACCGATCAAACGGTATTTGAAAATGTCGCCTTTCAAATGCGCGAACACACCAACTTGCCGGAATCATTAATTCGTAATCTGGTATTGATGAAACTGCAGGCCGTCGGTTTGCGCGGTGCTCACCATTTAATGCCATCCGAGTTGTCCGGCGGTATGGCGCGGCGGGTAGCACTGGCTCGTTCCATTGCGCTGGACCCGGAATTAATTCTTTACGATGAACCCTTTGCCGGCCTCGATCCGATTTCCCTGGGTGTAATAGGGCAGTTGGTGCGCCGCTTCAATGACGCCCTGGGCGCTACCTCCATTGTTGTGACGCACGATATTACCGAGTCACTCAATATTGTGGATTATCTTTACATGATTGCCGAAGGCGTAGTCATTGCTGAAGGTACGCCCGCTGAAATTTATCAATCCACCCATCCTTACCTGAAGCAATTTGTGAATGGCCATGCTGATGGGCCAGTCCCCTTTCATTATCCTGCGCCGGATTATGCACACGACCTGTTAGGAGATGGATTATGAAATCCATCGCCGATTACCTGACGTTGCTCGGGCATCAGGTAACGGAACGCCTGGTGTTACTGGGGGCGGTGTTTGATTTTTTATTTTCCATTTTCTTTATGTCGGGCACCTGCCTTCGTCGGCCCTGGCTGGTAGTGCGTGAGATTTATTTTGTCGGTGTATTCTCGTTGCTGATTATTACCGTCGCCGGTCTGTTTGTCGGTCTGGTCTTGGGTTTGCAGATGTACGATACGCTGGAGCGTTTTGGTTCCGGCGATGGTGTTGGCATGGTTGTCGCCCTTGCCCTGGTGCGCGAACTCGGGCCGGTGCTATCGGCGCTGTTATTTTCAAGCCGCGCAGGTTCAGCCATTACCGCCGAGATTGGCTTAATGAAAGCCACCGAACAATTAACCGCATTGGAGATGATGGCGATACAGCCGCTGGCTCGCGTCATCGCACCGCGCTTTTGGGCAGGTGTTATTTCGTTGCCCTTACTTAATGTTATTTTTTGTGCGGTAGGAATCTTCGGCGGCTATTTGGTCACGGTGAAATTATTAGGTGTGGACGCTGGAACCTTTTGGTCGCAGATGCAGAACGCGGTGGATTTTCGGCAGGACATCTTGAATGGCATCATCAAAAGCGCGATCTTTGCGCTTGCCGTCAGCTTGATTGCGGTATTTGAAGGTTATTCGTCGGTGCCCACCGCCGAAGGTGTTTCCCGGGCGACAACCCGCACCGTGGTGTTGTCGGCGTTGGTGGTGTTGGCATTGGATTTTGTGCTGACGGCCTTTATGTTCAGAGGGTTTTGACAATGAACCGTAACATGGTCGATTTATGGGTTGGCTTCTTTGTGGCGCTCGGGTTGGCGGCGGTGGTATTTCTCTCGCTGAAGGTGGCTAATCAATCCAGTTTTCGTTCAGCCCCCAGTTATGAAGTGCACGCGTACTTTACCAATATTGGCGGATTAAAAATTCACTCGCCAGTAAAGAGTGCCGGTGTGGTCATCGGGCGGGTGACCGACATTCAATTGGACACGAACAGTTATCAGGCCAAAGTCAGTATGGCACTGGATAATCGCTATCGCTTCAGTGTGGATTCTTCCGCGAGCATTATTACCTCTGGCCTGTTGGGTGAACAATATATTGGTATTGAAGTGGGGGCCGATGACACCCTGTTGGCCGAAGGGGACAACATAGAGTTTACGTCTTCAGCACTCTTGCTGGAAAAGTTGATCGGTGCATTTGGACTTAATCAAGTGAGTGGAGATAAAGAACCCGCCGATGAATAGCGGGCAATGTCACACAGGTGAGCGCATATGAAAACCAATTGGGTGAACAGCTTGTTGCATTGCTACCGTTGCGGCATCATCGGGATATTGCTTTGTATTCTGCCATGGGTAAGTTGTGCCGAAAGTACAGCAGCGCAAGTCCCTGACCCCGCCGCCGTAATGAAGGTGGCGATTGATGATGTTCTGACGCAGTTAAAAAACCATGAAGCCCTGTATAAGAATAACCCGCAACAATTGCGCGTTATGGTTGCCGACACAGTACTCCCGCATTTTAACGTTGCCCGTATTGCCCAGCTGGCACTGGCGCAACATTGGCGCAACACAACAGCACCACAACGCGACGCGTATGTGCGTGAATTCCAGCGCTATTTAATCCGAACCTATACCGAAACCCTGTTTATCTACCGCAATACCAAAGCGGAAATGTTGGGGACGCATTACAACGACAAAGATAATCAAAAAGCCACACTAAAGCTGCGCGCTACCAATGAGAAGGGCGAGCCGGTCATATTATTTTTGCGGCTCGAACTCAAGGACGATAACTGGAAGATTGTCGATATCAACGTAGAGGGCGTTAGCCTGGTGATTACCACGCGCGGCGTCTTTGATGAAGAAATAAAAAAAGTAGGCCTGGATGCTTTTCTGAGCAATCTGACGGAAAAGAATAATCGCGCGGAGGGCAGCGTGGATGAGTGAATGCTCATTAGATCAAGGCACTATTTACCTGCGCGGCGAGGTAAGCTTTGCAACCGTCACCAACCTGCACCGGCAATTGCAAGCGTTGATGCAAGCCGGCGCGCATACCATGGATTGCAGTGGCGTCACCAAAGTTGATTCCTCCATTACGGCATTCATACTGGTTGCGCTACGTCTTGCCAAAGACGCCGGTACTGACCTGCGCATCGTTCAATTGCCCGAAGCGGTAAGCCGGCTGATGAAGCTTTACGATCTGGAGGAAAATTTTTTATTCTCAGCGTGATAAACACCACCATATTCAACCCCCTCTCAGCCCCGCGACATTTTGTCGCATTCTTCACGCCTTATTGATGTAGTAGGCTTTTTGCGCCTTACAGCGCTGATAAGAACTACACATTAAGGAAATCGCCATGCACCTGTGCACACGCAAACCGCTCTTTTTTATTCTTGGCTGTGGTCTCAGTGTTTCGTTTACCGTGTTTGCTGATATACCTGAAAACTCCGGCTCGCTCGAAACCATGTTGGTGCAGGGCGAGCAAATCAAATTAGGGCTTGAAACCGAACAGGCACTTACACCTGGGGGCGTGACCTTGCTGGATGGTGCCGAGTTATACCAACGAAATGTAACGAATCTGGCAGATATGCTGCGCTATGTGCCCGGCATGTGGGTTGCGAGTGGTTCCACCGGTGATTCCACATTTTTCTCCAGCCGTGGCTCCAATCTGGATGCTACGAATTACGATGGCAATGGCATCAAGCTATTGCAAGATGGCCTACCGGTAACAGCGGCGGACGGCAACAATCATAATCGTGCTCTGGACCCCTTGGGGGCGCGTTATGCCATTGTGGCACGCGGTGCAAACGCGTTGACCTATGGCGCCAGCACACTCGGCGGTGCCATCGATTTTGTAACCCCGACGGCGCGCGATACCGAGCAGGAAATATTTCTGAACGGTGGTAGCCATGGCCAACTGCAAGGGCGAATAACGACAGGTGCCGTCGCTGGTAATGTTGACGGATTGATAACGTTGGAGGCGAGACGCTGGGATGGCTTTCGCGATCACCATCAACAGGAACGTGAAGGGCTTTATGCGAATACCGGTTGGCAAGTTAGCGATGCATTACAATCCCGGTTTTACTTCACCTATGTTAAAAATAATCAGGAGCTGCCGGGCGCGTTAAGCAGGGAAGAATTCGATCAGGATCCTTATCAGGCGCAGGCCTCGGCAGTCAGCGGTCACTTCCAGTTCAATGTTGAAACCTGGCGCGTCGCCAATAAAACGCAGTGGGACATCAACGATAACAGCAGTTTATCTATCGGTATTGCCTACGAAGAGCAAGCGCTTTACCACCCCATTGTCGATAAAGTGATGGTGGATTTCGATGGTCCCGGTCCCATGCCGCCGACGGAAGTCTTCAGCTTGCTGATCAATACCGATCAAAACAACGTGGGCACAACTTTGCGCTACAACCTGCGTTTGGGTAATCACGATTTACTTGCCGGCATTAACTATGGCGAGACAACGGTTAAAGGCGGTAGCTATCGCAATGATTCAGGGCGCCGCAATGGCCTGACGACGCGCGTTGATAACAATGCGGATAGCATGGAATTATTTCTGGCGGATCGTTGGCAGCTCACGCCGCAATGGAAGTTGATCTACGGCGTGCAGGCGGTTGTGGCTGACCGTGAGGTGAGAAACACGACCGTAGCAAACGGCGAGTTATACAATCCCCGTGGCGATTACGACAGCATCAATCCGCGAGTGGGCGTGATCTATCAGCTTGCGCAAAGCAGTGAGCTGTTTGCAAATGTCAGTCGTTTGTATGAAGCGCCAACCAACTATGAGTTGGAAGACGATGCCTGTAAATGTGATGCGGCGCTGGACGCAATGCATGGAAGCGTTTTTGAAATGGGCACGCGCGGCAGCGGGGCGCTTGGCGCTGGCCACCAATGGCAGTGGGAACTGGCACTTTACTATGCACAATTGCAAGATGAAATTCTTTCCATAGAAGATCCGGACGCACCCGGTACCAGTCTTTCCAGCAATGTAGATGACACGATTCATGCAGGGCTTGAAGCGCTGATCGGCGCGAGTTTTTTATTAGATGCTGGCGGTACACATCGTATTGAACCACTGGTGAATCTAACGATAAACGAATTTTCTTTTGATAATGATCCGGTATACGGCAATAACCAACTGCCGGTAGCGCCAGGCTACGCGATCAAAGGAGAAATTCTCTACCGTCACGCTAACGGCTTTTTCGCCGGCCCGACTTTCGACGTGATTGATGAGCGCTACGCCGATTTTCGCAACACTTACACCATTGATGCTTACGCCCTTCTGGGATTGCGTGCTGGCTTCCAGGGAAAATCGTGGGAAATATTTGGTGAGGCTCGTAACCTTACTGATGAAAAATATGTTTCGGTTTTTAGTGTTAAAGAGATCACCTCCCCGGAGGCTGCCATACTTCAGGCGGGTGAACCGCGTTCAGTTTATGTGGGAATAAAATGGCAACTTTGACTTAGAAAAGCCAACCGCCTGTGCGAGCCACGGTGGTAAATATTTATAATTTCTCTCGCTTTCTATAGCTTTCCTCAATAACCGTCGGTTCGCGTCTTCCGGGCGCGAATCCTTACATACAGCTATGGTATTTAACTCCCCCAGCAATTCCCGTTCAAATTTCAACCACCTTCAAACATTCCTGCCAATACACCATTGAACTGCTTGTATACAAGTATTATCATCGGGCCCGCATTACATGTATACAAGTACTCAAGAAGTCTGAGGGTGTTTACCCGGGTCTCCGGACGAGCATTTATCAGTCCCCTCTATAATAATCAGTGCAGGAAATCCTATGAACGCAAAATACACGCATCCGATGTTTAAAATCAGTATGCTCAGCCTGGCTATCGCCACGGCAACTGAAGCTAACGCGCAGTTGATCGAGGAAGTGGTGGTAACCGGTTACAGAGCGAGTTTACAAAGTGCCCTGGACACCAAGCGCGATTCCAATGGTGTGGTAGACGCAATCAGCTCTGAAGATATCGGTAAGTTCCCTGATACCAACCTGGCGGAATCCTTACAGCGCATCACCGGTGTGTCGATTGATCGCAGTGGTGGTGAGGGTCGTCAGATCACCGTTCGTGGCCTTGGCCCACAATTTAATACCGTGCTGTTTAACGGGCGGCAAATGCCTAACGCTAACGCCAGCCGCGGTTTCAACTTCGATACTGTTGCCGCCGAAATGGTGAGCGGTGTAGAAGTGTATAAAACCTCAACCGCTGCGACACAATCAGGCGGTATCGGTGCCACCATCAACGTTAAAACCGCGCGTCCGCTGGACCTGGGCACCAAGGTGGCCGGTTCTATCAAAGGCATGAAAGAAACCAATGTGGATGATGTTACCCCGTCGGTTTCCGGCCTGTTCAGCACCACCTTCAACGACAACTTCGGCGTGCTGGCTGCCATCAGTTTTCAAGAGCGCGATTACCAAAGTGATTCGGTAGAGCAACGCCGCTGGGATTGGCGCTCACGCCGCCCGGCCACGCTGGGCACTTACCTACCGCTGCCTGATGCACAGGGCAACATTCAAAACGTGGATTTCTACCCCACGCAAACCGTCATCAAGCGCCAGGACTTTGAGCGTGAGCGTTTGAACGGTAGCCTGGTATTCCAATACGAGCCGGTGGATAACCTGACCCTGACACTGGACGCGCAATATTCAGACCTGCAACAGGAAGGTCTGGAATATGAAAGTGCGGCCTGGTATGGCTACGGCGACAACGAGCAATATGAAATTGATGGCAACGGCACCATTGTCAGCCGCACCGTGACCGACGCGGGCCTGGACTTTTTCGTTAACAACCCCGTCACGCAAGAAACCGGCTTGAGCACCGGCTTTGAGGCGGATTGGGACATTACCGATTCGTCCAATCTGGTTATCGCCTACAGCCACTCAAAAGCTGAAGCGCAACCGGATAACCAGGCCAACATCAGCCGTTCAGACGTGCAGGCAGCGCCGTTGTCATTCACCTTTGAAATTCGTGGCGATGTAGCCAGCCACTATTACGACAACGATGACATCTCTCTCGCCAATGCACGCGTGTGGCAATACGACGGTTACTCTGATCCGCGCACCGATGAAATCGATCAGGCGCGTGTGGATTACACCTTCACCCAGGACACCTTCACGCTGAAAGCCGGGGTGATGTTTACCGACCAAACCAAAACCATTCAGCAGTACCAGTCAACCGGTGGCGGCGTGTTGCAAGGTAAGTACACCCTGGTGGGTGATGACCCAACCACCAGCCTGTTCCGTACCGTCGAAGAAGCGAGCGCAGCAGGTTATGCAGTCAGAACCATGGACCACGGCGTGCTGGGTGAGTTGGCCTATTTCTCTTTCGACCCATTAGCGTTTAACAGCTGGGTGCAACACGCGCAACAAGATCCAACGGCTACCAATGCGCAAAAAGACCTCAGCGCTTCGAAGTTAGTGTTGCAGCCCAACTGGTCTGAAATCAATGAAGAAACCGCAGCGTTTTATGTGGAAGGAACCAAGTCTTACGACCTCGGTGGCCGCGACCTGACGGTAGTAGCCGGTGTGCGTTATGAAGACACTAAAATTGATTCCACGTCATTGGAAAGAACACTGCTATCACTGACACCGCCAGCAGTGGAGGGTGAAAACTACATTCGCGAATTTGCTGAAAACGTACCCTTTACCGACCAAGGTAATTACGACGTATTCCTGCCGAACCTGTCAGTGAAATACGATCTGACCGACGATGTCATTGTGCGTTTTGCCGCATCGCGCACCATCACCCGTCCGGAACTGACCGACATGAGATCATCGCGTGATTTCGGTGATATCCGTGAAGGAGAATCCGGTATCGGTAGCGCGGGTAACCCGAACCTTGAGCCGTTCATGTCCGACAACTTCGACCTGTCGGCAGAATGGTATATCAACGATTTTGATTACGTTTCCATCGGTGCATTCTCAAAATCTATTGATAACTTTGTGGTTACTGAAGCCGCACCTGAAGTCATCACCGGTGTGACTGATCCGGCCACTGGCCAGGACGTGGTGTATGAAATTCGCCGTCCGCGCAACCTTGATACCAAAAAAGTATCTGGTATTGAAGTGGGTGGGCAGCACTTCTTCGGTGAATCAGGTTTCGGCATGATCGCCAATGCCACCTTTGTGTTTGCTGATCCTGATTACGATTATGACACTCCTTGGGGCGAAGTCCCGACGGCGGATGCTGTGGTAGGCGTTAGTGACTCCGCTAACCTGATTGGCTTCTACGAAAACGGTCCATTCCAGATCCGTATTGCTTACAACTGGAGAGATTCCTTTATCCGTGGCTTCCAGTACTACTACTCCAGCACCAGTAACGAGCCGGTAGTGGTGGAAGATTACTCGCAGGTCGATATCTCCATGAGCTACGAGTTAACGGAAAATGTCAGCGTCTTCCTCGAAGGCATCAACGTGACCGAAGAAGGCTCACGCATTCACGGTAGAAAGAGCAACCAGATGTTCTACAATGGTGAAGGTGTAGGTCGTTATGCCCTGGGTGTGAGAGCTAGCTTCTAATTCTCACGGGTATTAGCAACACAAAAAGGCCATTCCAGTAATGGCCTTTTTGCATTTTTACCGTAAGGTTTTTTTATGAATGCCCATTACATTACATCCATACTGATTGTTGGTGGCGGTGCTGCCGGTTGGCTCACCGCCGGCATCCTCGCTGCGCGCTATGGCCAATCTCTGGAAATAACCTTAATCGAATCGGCAGACGTACCCATCATCGGCGTCGGCGAAGGCAGCTGGCCATCGTTGCGCAATACCCTGCGCGATATTGGCATCTCTGAAACAGCCTTTTTTAAGGAATGCGATGCGTCATTCAAGCAGGGCGTTAAATTTATAAACTGGCGCTCAGAAAACGAACCCAATTTTTACTATCACCCCTTTTCATTACCCATTGGCTTCCTTGAGCGGAACATCGCTACCTGGTGGGTTGCTGGCGGCCAACAGGGCGCGTTTGCCGATGCGGTTTGCGCACAGGAATATTTGTGCGAAAAAAATCGCGCACCGCGCACCGCGGATACACCGGAATACAAATCCCACGTCAATTATGGCTACCACCTGGATGCCGGAAAATTTGTAAACTTTTTAAGCCGACACTGTAAAACCGTGTTAGGCGTAAAACATGTGATCGGCACCATCGATAAAGTAAATCAGGACGAAAGCGGCATCACCAGCATTGAAACCCGTGAACAACAACATCTCCACGCCGACCTGTTTATTGATTGCTCCGGTTTAAAATCCCTGCTGCTCGGCGAAACACTGGGCGCTAAGTTTATCGACAAAAGCGATCAACTGTTTATCGACAGCGCCGTGGCCGTGCAAGCACCTTACCCCAGCGATACCTCGCCCATACTTCCCTACACCCTTGCCCACGCACAAGATGCCGGCTGGATCTGGGACATCGGCCTCTACAGCCGCAAAGGTATCGGCCACGTCTATTCCAGCCGACATATGTCAGAAGACCAGGCCACCGCGATTCTTGCCAATTATGTGGGCGCCGGCTTTGAAACATTAACCCCAAGAAAACTCAATATCCCTTGCGGACATCGCGAAAAATTCTGGGTAAAAAACTGCGTCGCCATCGGCATGGCCGCCGGCTTTATCGAACCCCTCGAAGCCTCCGCCCTGGTCATGGTAGAACTCGCCGCAAATTACATCCGCGACCAATTGCCGCAACACACATCTGTCATGCCCATCGTCGCCAAACGATTCAACGATTTACAAACCTACCGCTGGAACAACATCGTAGACTTCCTCAAACTCCACTACGTATTGAGTCAGCGCAATACCGACTTCTGGAAAGACAACAGAGACCCCGCCACGTTATCGGATTCATTAAAAGAGTCACTGCAACTGTGGCACTACCATGTGCCTTACAAAAAAGATTTTCTGCATAAAGAGGAAGTCTTCCCTGCGGCCAGTTATCAATACATCTTGTATGGCATGGGCTTAAAGCCGGAACTGCAATTTTCATTTAATGAAAATGAACAAGCGATTTTTAATCGTATGCGACAGGATAACGAGAAGATGAAGGAAGGGTTAGGGCGGTTGCTGCCGGATACGCGTGGATTGTTGGCAGATATCACGGAACCAAAGACTCGATAAACTTTGATTAATGTGGTTGCATCATCAGGGTATTTAAAATTTCCCTTTTGTTATCTTGTTAAAGCCGGTAATGATTTTTCGGTGGCGCGGCACTCATCTTGGTGGCATTTTCTGTGTTGCTTTGGCGTAAGCCAAAAACTAATGGCGCTGCTTTCGCTGCGCTGCCTTGTCTTTGTCATCTTCAGGAACTAAAAGTCTTTAGCGGTAGGGTAGGAATATCCTGATGTACATAATTGCTATTCATTTTTCCTTCAGGAGTCAATTATGAAAATGCGCCATAAGGAACCGCTCTCGCTAGACAGTTATATCTTCATCTGCTGGAGTAAAAAAATTCTCACACGCTTTATCTTGCCTACATTGTTCACCTTTCTTGCGTTTTCTTCTGCTCACGCCGTGCCGCCGGCGTGCCAGGATATATTCCAGAATGGATTGCAATCGAACAGGGGAGACGGTTACGTTCGTTTTAATTACAACAGTCGGCTGGTTAACCCTTCCTCTGACACCCTCTTGGCGCCCTATGTTGGTGTCAACGATTGGTCCGCCATCAAGAGTTGTGGAAATAACCACTGTAGCGAAAGTGGTAGCGCTGGCCCTCGCCTTTACGCAGGCTCACTCAAAACGACCACATCATCCAGCATCGCCGTGGTCCCGCCGCATGTCAAACAGACGTTAGGGCAAGCGGACAATGAATTTTCTTCTGTGCGTATCGACGAATGGGGTACAGCGGAATTTTCAACGGCGCATACCGAGTACGTTATCGATACGCTTGAAATGAGTCATAAAAGTACGCTGCGATTGCCTGCCGGTACCTACTGGATTAAAACGCTAAAACTTGAAGTTGACGGAAAAATAGACGTGTTGGGTGAAGGGACTGTAACGCTGTTTGTGCAATCACCACTGACCTTGCCACTGAACTTTCGGGTCAACGAAGGCAGCAAAAACCCGGCGAAATTTGCCATTTACGCATATAGCGATCTTGTCTTTTATGTAGGCAGTAAAACCTACGCGTTTGCGCATGTTGAGGATTGGGCGACTTTGCATTACACCGCAGCCGTTGCAGGCGGCGTAATTGCAAGAAACCTGGAATTGCTGGCGCAAAGTCAAGTGAGGTATGACGCTCTTGCTGTGCAGGAACTCAATTTTGGAGACCTATGCAGAAGTCTTTAACCTCTCTCACTTCTATACCAGTCATTCAAGGAGTCCAGTATGAATCATTTAATAGAAATGTTATCTCGCCCTTTACGTGTTGCAGTTTTTGCTGTGCTTACGTTATTTTTTTCGTTTCTCAGTAACCCGGTGGTAGCGCAGCTTCCCTATTGCAATGGAATATTTCAAGACGGTGTCCAGACCCACGGTGGTTATCAAAACTTTATTAATTTTGGTTACAACGCAAGAGTTGCCAATGGGTACAGTCAGCAACTTCGAGCGCCTACGGTTACCTCCAATCAGTGGTCACTAATAAAAAGCTGCGGCAGCCAGCATTGTTCTGCTGGCGGTGACCCTGTGGTTAAGCTATGGCTTGACTCTCTTCCTGGAACCAACTCAACACTTGAGTATCTTGTCCCTGCGGGGAAGAAGATGATTATCGGTGAGGACTTTGAGGATATCGGTAAAGTGGAGCTCAAGGAATATGCTACCGGCGAATTTTCCTCGCGCGGAAATCGTTATGTTATCGACAGGTTGTTCGTCGGATTTAAAGGTACCCTGCGTTTACCGGAAGGGAATTACTATGTGCGCGATTTTCGCATGGAAGTGGAGAGCAGGATTGAAGTCATTGGTGATGGAGCGGTTAACCTATTTGTTCAGAACCATCTTGACGTTCCGTTCAAAGCCCAGATCAATGCCAACACCAAAGATCCTTCACGCCTTGCGATCTACACGGAAAGCTCTTCGCAATTTCATGTGCTCAGTAAAACTCATGCATTTATTGTGACCGAGAATGAATTGATCCTGAGTCACGGTGCAAAAATTTATGGGGGCGTGGTGGGTCAATACATTCACTTGGAAAGTGAAAGCGAAGTGATTTTCGATCAGTCAGCTGCTTTGGGTATATATATAACGGACCTCTGTTATGGCGAACGTTCTACCCCGATATTTCCTCGCACTGTTTTCATTGAATATGACCCTGCGACAGTAACAAACAACATAGCGCCAATCTACGCAAGCCTTGATTCACGAACCGAAAGCAACATTCAAATCACACGAGCGACGGTACGCAATATATCAGGAGAATTTCATCCGGAAATAATTAATGGTTTAGCCGCTTACTTTGAGATTGAACTGGCGATAGGTGACAACTATTTTACGGTAACCTTGGAAGATCTGTATGGAAACGAATACACCCGCGAAGTATACATTCCATACTATCTCCCGCCGGAGTTTCACAATGTATTGCCTGTTAACGGAACCGTATTAAACACGAATGAAATTGTCGTGACGGGAGAAATAACAACGTCCTGGCCTTTCGAGTTCTTATTGTTGTTGCTGGATGGTGATTCTTACCCGCTAGACCTGAGCACCGAGGGCGTGGCGAGGTTTTCGATTAATAAAACACTCGAAGAAGGCGCGCAGACGTTAGTCTTGCGGCTTTATTCTCCATCAGCCATAGCCGTTGAGAAGGAAATTCAGGTGGAATATGTACCGCCTGTAGCGGATTAATTGCACGAACCACACATGTAAAGCCAGGCAATTGCCTGGCTTTATTTTGAAAGAACTCATCGCTGACCGCTCGCTACTTTCCGAAAGCCACGCGCCACCACCTCATTAATCAAATCGCGATGCGTGGGTACTGCCGTCAGCGCGTTTTTACTTTGCTGGCGAATCTTTTCAAATTCCTGTTTGGCATCATCATAAAACCGCAAGGCACCCGCGCGAGCGGTGATGTCGGTTTTGAAATCCATGCCGTAGAGGATGTACTGCCAGCTGTTCTCGTCAAAGATGTCGTGGCTGGCATCAACGTCGAGAAACGACGGTGGTCTGTGTCGCCACTGTTCCAGCTTTCCTTGCAGATAATCAGAAGCCGACGCGGGTGCCCGGTTGTCGCGCCAGAAATCAGTGTCGGTTCGTTGGCTTAAAAAATAATGCAGCTTGATAAAGTCGATGACATGTTCGAAGCGTTTGGTCATGGCGTCGTTGAACTGCCGGGCCGAGCGCTCGGTATCGCCCGACCAGGGAAATAAATTGCAGAGCATCAGCGCGGCAACTTCGGCAAAGCTGATACCGGTGGCTTCCAGCGGCTCAATAAACCCGACCGACAGGCCAATGCCCACACAGTTTTTATGCCACTGGATCTTGCGGAATCCGGCTTCGAACTTCAGTTGCCGATGCGTCAATTCATTCGCGGCGGGCCCGATATACCGCTTCAAATTGTCCAGCGCGGCTTCATCACTGCAGTGGTCAGAAGAATAAACGTAGCCAACACCGCGACGATTGTGCAACCCGATGTCCCAGGTCCATCCGGCTGCTTGTGCGGTGGCATAAGTGCAAGAGGGAATGGGCGCGTCCGGTTGATCGTAGGGCACCTGCATCGCCACAGCACGGTTACAGAAAAGTTGATCCTTGTACGACGTGAATTCCGACCCGAGTGTTTCGCCAATCAATCGCGCGCGGAATCCCGTGCAATCAATATATAAATCGGCCGTGAGTTCGCCATGGGCGCGCGCCTGTACGGACGCGATAGCGCCGTGCTCGTCAAGTGTTACCGCATCAATGGTGTCGACCAATCGCTTCACGCCCATCTCCATCGCGCGGCGACGCACAAGGTTTGCAAGTTTTCCGGCATCAAAGTGATAGGCGTAGTTCAGCGGTGCGTTGTAATTCGGGTGCGTAATCAGTTTCGGTGCGAGCTTCGCATCCACAACCCGTTCCTGCACGGTACAGGCTTCCGCCCAAGGCACATCGCCGGCAACGCCAAGCAGCCAATAGGGCAGAAGGTCCATATCTGTGTGTTGAGAGCAAACCTGGAAAGGATGAAAGTAGGTGTCGTGCGGATAATCGGCGGGATTTTTTTTCCAGTGATTAAAGCGGATGCCTTGTTTGAAGGTGGCATCCGCCTCGCGAATCAATTCGCTTTCATCGAGGCCGATCCGGCTCATGGTTTTGCGAATAATCGGAAAGGTACCCTCGCCAACGCCGAGGATACCAATCTCATCCGATTCAACCAGCGTGATGGAAATTCCGCCTGGCGTATCCGCTGCCAGCATCCGTGCCATATAGGCAGCCGTCATCCACCCTGCGGTTCCTCCGCCGACAATCAAAACGCGCTTGCTCATTCCCGCTCCCTAAAATGCAAACTTCTAAAACTCAAACCCAAGGTGCAGGCTGATGCGGCGGTCTGTCACGAAGATCCCACGATCAACAAACCGCCCATCCAGAATTTCCATCTCGGTTCGTTGATCTTCGTCAGTGATATTTTGCACGTCCAGTTTGATATTGATGGCGTCGGTCAGTTTATAAGAAATACTGCCATCAAGCCGACCGGACGCCGCCGCATAGACCGGCATACCAAACTGAATCTGCTGTTGGTTAAAGGGATCCTCGTAGACATTGGTCGTGCCCGAATCGTTGGTCGTCGTCAGGTAGCGGTCGCGCCAGTTCCACGCCAGGCGCGCACTGATTTTATCCCAATCGTAGAGCAGGGTGGTTGAGTAAGCCCACTCCGACAACCCGATCACCGGTACTTCAAGTTGATCGCCGTTGATGTCCTGCGCAAAGGCATCCGGTGCATCGTTGTCGATAAATGTGAGATTTGCTTCGACACCAAATCCGCTTAGCCAGCCGGGCAGTGTATCGAAATACGTTCGCGCGCCGAGCTCGAAGCCGCTGATGACCGTCTCTTCCTCGGCATTGAAGTTGGTGCGGCTGGTGACAGTCCCATCGAGAAAGATGCTACCGCTGCCGTCGACAGGTGCCGACTGCGGGTAATATTCTTCGGCGAAAAATTCGGTCGCCGGGAACGAGAAATTGTTGAAGGTAACGTAGTTGTCGATGGTCTTGTGGAACAGCGACATGTGCACCGAAGACCCCTTGCGCGGATACCATTCGAACGAGAGGTCGTGGTTCAACGCGATTTCCGGCTCAAGATACGGATTGCCCGTGGTATTGGTGTAGCCGGAGAAGATCGCGGGGATCGAGACATCCTGGTCAGGATATTGCGCGGCCAGTGCGTCGTTGAGGGGGTTTGCCGTTGTCTGAACACCGGCCGAGCCTTGCGCCCGGATGTCAGGATAACGCGGCGGCGTGAGAGTTCGCGTCAACGCATAGCGAAAAACCCAGCCATCCGCCGGCTCGAACTTGATGTTAAACGACGGCAGAAAATAATCTTTTTCGAAGCTGCCCGCGCGATCATTTTCATAACCGACGCTCTCCATCGTAAATGGTGGTTGCTCGCCTTCATTAGCTGTTTGCCAGGCTGCTACATTTTCGATACCGCCCATCGCCTCCACAGAGGCCTCCGCATCCGCAAGGCTCGCGTAATACCGCGCACCCGCGCTGTAAGTGAAATTGCCCGCGCTTTCAATATCGTAATTGACCCAGCGCACGCCGATATTACCGCTGAAGTTTGTCAGCCACGAATCGCCTTCATTTTCAAAACCCACCATGGCATAAAGCGATTGCGTTTTGTGTTGCGTTTCGTAAAAGGAGGGCAACTGATCAAAAGCAGGGTTAGGCGGATTGCCGTACATGTAAAAGCTTTCTTCCGGATTGCCACACTGGTAGTACAGGTCCGGCGCGCAAGCCGCGTAGGTGTTAACGACGCGCTCGAATTGATCTGAGGAGTTCACCTGTTCGCTTCCGATCCACACGCTGCCGAGCGATGGAACCTCGCCTTTAAAAAAATCTGAAAAATCTTCAAGGTAAAAATCGCCTTCGGGCGCTGTGCTCACGAAAGGTCGCTGCACCGGATTCCAGCCGCGCCCGCTCGCTGACCACCAGGTGCCGACAAAACTATCGGATTCTTCGCGATCTGCAGCGCGGGCACCGACAGCAAGTTTGCGGAAGAAACCATCACCGATGTCGATGTTGGCATCCAGTTGGACGGCATGCGCTTCACCTTCATTCGACATATTCAGCCAGTTAATACGGGACAACCCGCTATCAGCCGGATTTGTTGAAAGTTCTGAGCCGAAGCGAATCGTTGGCCGGTCGCCGGACATATCCATGTAGGTTTCAAGGATTGTTGGAATAACAGTGTTACCAAGACTGTATTTGCCCGAACGCGACTCTGCTTTCACATACTGATAGCTACCGCTCAGGTCCCAGCCGTCCTGCTCAAGTTTAAAGCCGGTGCTGTGATCAGCTGTGCGACTGAAGGAGGGCGTAAAACTTGAGTTCGGCGATACGTTGAGGCCGGAGGTGAGGTTGGCGCTGGAGATCGTGCCTCTGACGAAGACCCCATCATCAAATTCTGCGCCATCAAACACGCCAACAGGGGCGCCAGGTTCCAGCGAAAGGATCTGACTGTCACGGTCGCTCTCGCGCTCCGAAATAAATGTGGTGTGAAAAAATTCCAGATTCTCATTGGGCGCCCACTGGAGCGCGCCGTAATAACCCTCGCGCACCCGCTCGAACTGATCCTGAGAATAACGAATGCCACCCGGTGCATAAACCCGCTCATTATCGCCATCACCATCAAGATCATATTGAGTCGCGTAGTAAGGCGGAACGATGATGTTGCTGTCGTGCGACTCGATCTTGGAATAGGCCACATTGAGCAGCACACCGATCTCACCGAAATCGGTATCGAAACGATTCGATACCATGCCCGAAGCCGCCGGCGTGACCGCCTCGGAATAATCACCATAACTACCGGAAAGTGCCGCATTGGCTTTAAAGCCATCGAAATCAAACGGCATGCGCGTTTGCAAATTGACGGTGCCCGACACACCACCTTCAATCAAATCGGCGCGGCTCGCCTTGTAAACCGTCACCGCTGACAATAGCTCCGGCCCGACATCCGCCCAGCTCAAGCCAGACCCGCCATTCGCGGAAAATACCTCGCGCCCATTGATTAATGTCTTGGTCTTGTTCAGGCCGCGCACCTGAACGCCCGACCCCTCGAACGCAAAGCCATCCGGCGAACCTTCGGCACCGGCGCGAATCCGGTTCATGGTCACGCCGGGCGTGCGCTCCAGAATCTCAAGCAGCGAAGTGCTGGGCACTTTGCCCGCTTCATCCAGCACAATCGAATCGGCAATCGTGTCCGAAGCGCGTTTAAGTTCCATCGCACTTTCGAGCGATTGGCGCTGGCCAGTAACAAGCATTTCCTCAACCGACGGCGTATCACCGTTTTGCGTTTGGGTTGTTTGCGCGAAAACCGCCGGCGCACACGCCGCGATGGCCACTGTTAATAGTGAGCGCCGAAAGTTAGGAATACGACGAACGATGGTTGGTTGACTACAGGTGTAAAAGGGATTTTCTTTCATTATTGTCTCAAGCCGCCATGCATGGCAGCTCCTCCTTTTCGATGTTTGCCGCTGGGCGTCTTTGCGACACCTTCTGGAAGACACCTTGGCAGCTAATTATTAGAAATAAACCGAAAATGTCGGCACTTGATACTGCTACCTCTGGATAGTCACACAGACTATTTTTCGGTGTCAACATTCTAGTAGCCTAGTATACAAGTATAATTGATATTATATTATGTATTGAGCGTGGGGTTTTCAGGGCATTTAGAGGGAATTTGACGGCAGGATCGGCGAAGATCAGGATCTGTCAATCGATGAATAAAAAAGCCAAATTTTTCAGAGTTTGAAGTGGTTAATGTTTTGGCTGTTGGTTTCTGAAGGGGGGAGGTAATTTCCGTACAAGATAATGAGCGTATTGGCAGGGGCGTACGGCAGGAATTTATTGATAACACGTCGGCGAACTGGGTTCGCGGCCGTCTGCTTCGTCATCCTCCTTTTTTAATGCATCGAGCAATGCACGTTTCAAGATCGGCAGGTGGGAGTGCTCCGGGTCGCGGCTGGCGGTCAACAGGGTTAATCGTCCGGCGCGGGCGTAGCGCATCAGGGGGGTGAGGCTATCGGCATTCGCCGCCAGCATCTCGTGGTAACGCCGGGTGAAGGTGGCGTCATCGATCTTTCCGCTGTGCCAGCTTTTGCGCAGGGATGACGGCGGGCTTGCCGCGCCGCACCACTCGGTCAGTTGCAGCTCGGCTTTGCGTTTGCCGCGCGGCCAAAGGCGGTCTACCAATACGCGGGCGCCGTCGGCGTCGGTGACGGGTGTATAAACGCGATCAAGGCGGATGTCGTAAGGCATAGCCATTCCTCCGGCGCGGGAAACGTATCAGCAAGTATTCCATATATAGCGGCGTGAGATGCGTTGTAAGAAGATACTCCGGTGCCCGGGTTTTTAATAGAGGGGTTTTGCGGGGCGGCTCATCCTTGAGCCGTGAATCATGTTACAGCGAAGCGATGGATTGAGTTGCGCGTTTTTCCTTCTTTTCCCGACGTTTATCTTTCAGGGATTTTTGCGGTTCTTTTTTGGCTTTTTCTTTAGACATGTTTCACTCCGGACAAAAAGACCTCTGCGCCGATTGCCGCTGGATCATCGTCAGAGGTTAATGTTGGAAGCTATTTCCTATAGAAACACCTATAGCGAGCGGCGAGTTAAAACATGCATGCGTAATGCCCTCCTCAAATTCAATTGACGGTCAGGTTTGCGCAGCCACGGCGATGCGTGGGCGCATCGAATAGCACACAAAAAATGTCATCGTTAATAGAAAAGTGCAGGGCGAATCTTAAGCAGCAGCGAGCGACGAATCCGCCCGGTTAGCAGGGAAAGGCGAGGGTTTCTCTGTTGAGGATAAAGCGAAGCAAGGCGTTCATGGATAACTCTGTCGCATAAAAAATGATGTTCGGATCAATCATAGCTTTATTTTCTGTGGTGTCAATCCAGGTTTTTAGTTTTGCGCGTTTTCGGGATAGCGCGGTGTCTTTCATAGTCAAAGAAAAAATCGCATCGTAGAGCTGGCACTTGCGACAAAATCAGCTCAAACTGACGGTGTTAATTTCCGCTAGGGTAAAAAGGTTAGCTTATGAAATCCATCAATGAACGACTGCATACAATTTTCAATCACATCGTGCAACACAATTACGGCGAGCACGAATTTCACCAGGCGGTGAGCGAGGTGATAGAAACATTAGGGCCGGTATTGCATAAACACCCCGAATATGCGGAACAGAAAATCATTGAGCGAATTTGTGAGCCGGAGCGGCAAATTATTTTTCGTGTACCCTGGCAGGACGATAAAGGCCAGGTACAAATTAATCGGGGCTTTCGTGTTGGTTTTAACAGTGCGCTTGGTCCGTATAAAGGTGGGCTTCGGTTTCACCCCTCGGTGCGTTTAGGCACGATCAAATTTTTGGGTTTTGAGCAGACCTTTAAAAATGCACTATCCGGTATGCCGATTGGCGGTGCAAAAGGTGGATCGGATTTTGATCCCAAAGGAAAATCCAACGCAGAGGTCATGCGCTTCTGCCAAAGTTTTATGACGGAACTTTATCGGCACATTGGTGAAATTACCGACGTACCGGCGGGGGACATCGGTGTGGGCGCGCGCGAAATCGGTTATTTGTTTGGCCAATATAAACGGATTACCAATCGCTACGAATCTGGCGTATTAACCGGAAAAAATCCCGCCTGGGGCGGTGCCTTGGTCCGCCGCGAAGCGACAGGCTATGGCGCAGTGTATTTTGCGCAGGAAATGTTGCGCGCACGTCAGGATGAGCTGGAAGGCAAAACCTGTGTGGTATCCGGCTCCGGTAATGTGGCGATCTACGCAATTGAAAAATTGCAGATGCTCGGCGCAAATGTGGTGGCCTGTTCAGATTCAAACGGCGTTATTGTTGATCAGGCTGGCCTTAACCTGGAGACGATCAAACACATAAAAGAAATCAAGCGCGAGCGCATCAGCACTTACTGCGAACATCATCCGCAGGCTACCTATCTGGAAAACGGCAACATCTGGGCGATTCCCTGCCAGTTGGCATTCCCTTGCGCGACGCAAAATGAGTTGGATGAAAGTTCGGCCATTACCCTGGTAAAGAATGGTTGTATCGCGGTCACTGAAGGTGCCAACATGCCGGTGACGCCGGAAGGTATTAAGGTGCTGATTGAAGCCGGTATTGCCTATGGCCCCGGCAAGGCAGCGAACGCGGGCGGGGTGGCAACCTCTGCGCTGGAGATGCAACAAAACGCCAGCCGTGATACCTGGACGTTTGAGCACACCGAGCAGCGGTTAAAAACCATCATGAAAAATATCCACGATAATTGTTATGAAACCGCCGCGGAATATGGTTCGCCGAATAACTACGTGATGGGTGCAAACATTGTCGGCTTCCGGCGCGTAGCGGATGCGATGATTGCGTTCGGTATTATTTAAATAATGTTCGGCGCTGCAAATGCAGCGCCGATTGTTTTGCTATTTTCAGTATTGCTCTTCTTGCCACCCAATCAGCCAAGGTTGCGCGCAACCTGTTCATCAACATCTGCGTAAGGTATCAACACGCTGCTGTTATCGGCCTGCACCATCATACGCATGGCACGACCCTCCAGCATGTTGTAATCCCTTTCTTTGACCGACGACACAAACTCCCAGTCAGCCACAATGCGCTCGTGGTTGATATCCAACGTGAGAAAACCGCGATCACCGGTATTGAGATACTTCAGGCCTTCGACCAAATTGATAATGCCCGCTTCGGTTTGCGCGTAAGCCGCTTCCGGAATGCTGAGATATTCTTCCAGCCCCGGCGAGCTGACAGAGGATGTCGCCAACTCGACGCCCACAGGATTGCCTTCAGCATCGGCCAATTCACTGGCCCAGGCGTTGTGCGTATCGCCTGCCAACACCACCAGCCGGGCATTGGCCTCGCGTGCCATGCTCAGCACTTGTTCGCGCGCATAGCCGTAGCCATCCCAGGCATCCAGGTTGTAGGGAATGTTGGGCGCTTGTAGTAACGCCAAAACCTGCGGTGTTAAACGTGCTTGGTTGGCTTGCAGATAAGCAAGTTCGTCAGCGGTTAACGTCGGGTCGTTCTGTTGCGCGCGCGCAGCCAATAAAGCCAGTGCGCCAAGCTCGGCGTAATCGGGAATACTCATTTGTTGCGACGCAATGGCAAACGGCAAATTCATGCGGCCCATCAACACCTGCTGGCCGAGCAGCTGCCAGGTTGCACTGGAGGTGCCCAACGCAGCACTTAACCAGTCGCGCTGGCGCGCACCAAGCAACTCGCGCGTGGGATCATTGATGTCTGCAAACAAACCCTCAAAATCGAACGTGCCGGTTGTTGTGTCAACGTAATCAGTCAGCGATAGCGGTTTTGCGCGGGCTTCGTTGCGCGTGTCGAGCATCAGCAGGTTAACCAGATTACCCCACTGAAATTGACGATAGATGCTGGACGGCATCGCCAGCGCTTCGCTATCGCCGGTAGTGCTATTCGGGCGAATCGGCAGCCACTCAAAATAAGCGCGCATGGCGGCGAGCTTACGCTCATTAAAATCACCTTCGCCTTCATTGTGATTTTCTGCCCCGTCAATGTAGGTATCGTTGGCAATTTCATGGTCATCCCACACCACCAAAAACGGCGCAGCCGCGTGCGCTTTTTGCAGATCCGGATCGCTGCGATATTGCGCATAACGCGCGCGGTAATCGTCCAGACTCAGAATCTCCTGTGCAGGCACCGACAAGCGACCCATCTGCTCAGCTAACTCAGAGGCATAACCCTCGCGGCCGTATTCATAAATGTAATCACCCAGGTGCAGAATTAAATCCACATTCTTTTCAGCAACCGCGTTGTAAACGTGAAAAAAACCGGCGGGGTAATTGGAGCAAGACAGCACTGCCAGTGTCAGCCTGTCGCTGGTGTTGTCCGGCAGGGTACGGGTACGGCCAAGTGTCGAGGTGTGATCAGCTGTCTTGAACTGGTAGTGATAATGGGTATCCGTACTCAGACCGCGCACATCTACCTTGATGGTGAAGTCGCGGGAGATATGCGCATCGCCCGCGCCCTTGGCAATCACATTAAGTTCAGCATCGGAGATTTCCCAACTGACTCTTACCGATTCCGCACTGGTATCGGCAGGGGTGACCCGCGTCCACAACACCACGCTGTCCGACAGCGGATCGCCCGACGCCACACCATGGGCAAAACGCCCCATCCCCAATTTATTGCCATCGTCATCACCGCCGCAGCCCGTCAGCACGGAGGTCACATAAATACCGCCAAGACCAAACAGCCCGGCACGAATAAAACCCCTTCTGGATACATCAGGCATGTGAGCATTCCCCAATAATCAAAGCCTTGAAGTATCGGGGGGAAGCGTGACAGGGTTATGACACGGAATTCATGGGTTGTTTATTGCAGCATCAGCGGTATTTTATTTGTAATGATCCTGTCAGCGCGTTTAATCCTGCATATCGGAGATTTCCTCCCACTCATCTTCAAAGCCAGCTCTCTCCAGATAACCCGAAAATGAATACATTAGCTTCTCGCTCCAAAATTCGCCTCCTTCCGGCCAAGGCAAAAGCACTTTGTTATTCCGATCCTCAATAGACCTATCCACCATATGCCAAAAAAACATGCTTAGATGCCTGGCTTCTGCGGAGTTCTTAACCTCGCCAGCATTTAAGATCGAAAGCGTTAATTCATCATTGAGCTTTTCAGCATAATGTTTCGCAAATTCAATCTCTTCGGGGAATCTATATATGATGCTCATCTTATTTGCATCCTCTTATAACTGTCATTTGGCGGGCAATGATCTTTAATTTCTTGATTAATGTTGAAAGCAGCATGGGTTCCGTAACGGTTAGGAAATAGTGTCCTTTTTTACTTCTATCCGCGACGAATTTTAACCCGGCAGGAAGATCAGGTCGTTCCATAATCCAGTGTACATCCACTTGGGCTCCAGGACTCCATTTTCCTTTTAAGCGATACACGTCTTTAAGGTTTTTAAAAGTGGAGGAAAATGAAAGCCCCATTTGATCATGCGGTAAAACCCAATCTTTATTCTCAGAGAAAAACCAATCGCCATCTCTAACTCCACGGAAAAGAGTTTCTCTCTCGCCGATGTCGCGTTTCCTATATAACGTGGGATGGCTATACTTCCTCGTCGGTCGAAGCAATAATTTCTCTTCATACTCTTTGATGATCTTACTAAGATCAGAAATGGTTTTAAATTGAGTTATCAAATTCTTCTCCCTTTAGATACTCGATTGGAGCTGCTTTATTAGTCTGCCAATGTTGCGTCGCCCGAACATTCAAAGTAACGCGCCACGATATTGTATCTGGAATGAATATAGAATCGATATGACTATTGTCACAGCAATAGATTATGCGGTGGGCAACTATCTATGGATGCCGACCAAATGCGATATGTCCTACAGGGTGGCCCGTAGAAGCTAGGTGGTTCATTCATTTGCTTTCAAAAAGCTCGTCAATATCAACCTTTAGGGCCTTTGCCAGCAATTGCACCTCATCATCCGTAACGCGCCTCACCTGTGATTCAATCTTCGCCAGAGTGCCACGGCTAATGTCCCATTTGATCAGGTTGCAGCGAGCAGTTAATTCCTCTTGCGTAAGCCCTTGAGCTTCGCGCAGTCGTTTTACATTAGGGCCAATAATATTCATTTTTGCCTTGCTCCGTTATCGGAGCTTGATTTTGGCAAGAAAAGGTGCAAATATTGCTCCGATAATGGAGCAATTCCTGGTGGCTGTTATATGCTCCTGTTGGTGTGGATCTTCGGAGGTCTAGGGGGCAGAGTACTTTTGAGAGTGCAGTATGGCTGCATTCTTTGTCATCGGATCGAACGCAGTCAGTGACTTTTATAACTATTTGAGTTTGAGACTTTATGGAGGACGGATTGTGCTAAGCGAAACCAATACCAATACCCAAACACTGGAAGACAAGCCTCAGGATTCTAAAAGTGGATTTGTAGAATTATGCGATGAGTTCTCTGAATACAATGACTATTGCGCTTTCTTTTGTGAATCTATAAGCCTGCATGCTAAGAGCGGCAAGCCAATGGATAAAACCTGTGCTCAAGGGTTGGAGCGTTTTGCCCGAGCGATGCGAGATAAATCTCAATATTTCGACAATTGGTTGCAAGAGCTGCATGTAAGAATTTAGCTTCTGGTGATATCGACCAAGGATGTATCTTCTTGCTTTTTTCAATCACATATTATTCCTTTCCCCAAATGGATTTTCTTACAATAGTTTCAAGAATTTTAGCTTTTAACTGTGGACTGTCTGTTTTCATGTACGTACTCATTAGCTCCATGTAGTCCTTGTCGTCAACCATTTCCTGTTTGTACCCGTATTCCCTGAAGCGCCGGTTTAGTCGACAACATCTGATAGTAAATTCCCCTTTATCTGTCCAATCCAGATAAATACCTCCGATCATGACTATGTGTTCATGCCAATCATCGAAATGTGGGTGAACTATCTTAAAAGCGCTGGAAGACCGGGGATATATCTTGGGTTCATTTTTACATACCAGCTCTTCTTGGTTTGTTACTTCTTTGTCTCTCTTAATTTCATTGCAGTCTGCGCAGATGATGCAAAGATTTTTTGGTTCAAACATAAATTTTGATTTTATTGACTTTGCGATAATATGTTCGATTTGCGCGTTTGGGGTTGATTGTAATGAAATGTTTTGTTGGCAATATGCACAAGTTCCGCCTTGTTCTTTTGAATAAAATTCGCGGATTGCCCTACGAATCTGCAATAACTCATCACATCCCCACGCATCAGGTGTTAAATCCCAATTGCCCAGTGGGGTCTTTATTATTGCCTGTTGTTCTTTGTTAAATTCAATGACGTTATTTATCAGTGGCATAATGATTCAATACCAGCTTAATCGACCCAATCAGATGAAAAACTGGGTCATCTACTGCAATGTTTTCTCTAAGAGTCAACAGTTTTTTATATTCGTTAATATCTGAGTCGGTAACTTTTTTATTGTGCTTTATTTTTGATAAAAGAGTGAAGGCAAGTCGAGCAATATACTCATTGTTTGAGCCCGGTGAATTAAATATTTCGGCAAGCTGAAAATCGGATGACTTTCCTTGAAAATAGTTGGAACTATAAATTTGCCCAGAATTTAGCGATGTAACAAAGCAGTTTCGGCTGTCTAATTTAGAAACAATTTGGGGGGAGTGGGTTGCAACGATGAAGTGACAGCGTTTGTAATCAGAAAAAGAATTAACTACCAGATCCATGAACCGCTCCTGCCATTCGGGATGAAGGCTAATTTCAGGCTCGTCTATCAAAATACAGGTGTCATTGTCAATGTGGCCTGCTATTCCAAGCATTATAACCATTATGCATTGCTCACCAGAGCTGGCACGACGAAGCGATAGAGTGCCAGTTTCCATTTTTTTTAATCTAATGTCGTTAATTTGAATTATATCGGCATGCAAAAGTCTTGCTATATGTAGCAGTAGATGTTGGTCAACTAAATTTTCTCTTTGATATCGTTCCGAATGATGATTGAACATTGACTCGGATTCGGTTGAAGAAAGTACCAGCCCATTAAAAAAATCCAGTGTTACGCTGAAAGGTTTGTGTCGCGGAAAAACGGAGGTTAGTTCCGCCATGGAATCAAAAATTTCATAACGTTCTGGAGTGTTAAATCCCATAAGTTTTGATATTAATTTTTCTGAAGCATCTAAGTTATAATTTTTTAAAAAATTAAAAACCTCTTCAAGCTGCCGATATGTTTCCATTTTATTAGCATCAGAGGACTCTGGTATGGAAAACAAGTCTGGCATATAAGATCGTTTTATATATTTAGGTTCCGCTGAGATTTTAAGTTGACTTTTGTTGATTTCATCTGTGTTAAGAATTTGTTCGGTGTAAAAGTGGGGTCTGTCGTCTTTTGAGGAAATTACTTTAAATGCAAGCACAACCTCTGGATGAAAGCCTAAAGATTCAAACGTAGAGCTGAGTTTTACATTCCCTCTTTGATTCAAAAAGTTTTCAAAAATCCCTTCTGATGCTGCAGCAATCAAGGATATGGCTGGAGATCTGGATGCGCCATTACTTTTTATGCCAATGTAAGAGTAGCGAGGTGAGAACGGAGAGTTATCGGTTTTATAATTTGCTTTGAATTTATCGAAAGGGCTGGTAGAAATTGCTATTAGTTTTTTGAATTCACCACCGAATAAGTATGGAGTTTTCATCACGCTGTCTGCTATCTTCGATAAAATCCTACTTTTCCCAACACCATTCTTTCCGACAATTACGGAAAAATAGTTTTCGTTATAATCATCCGAGTTTGGAATGGCCAGCCTAATATTCTGGTTATTGAATTCGATTTCTTCAATGAGAGCCATGGTGTATGCTTTCTTTAGTTTTATGAGGTTTGGGTAACAATGCCAATAGAATAAAATTAATTTTCCAGTTTAATCTGTGTCTACTTTGGGGTACAAATTAGACTTACCTAATGGAGAGAGATTTGATAATTCTCGACGGGGAGGCATTGATAATTTCCTTGAGTAATCTCTAAAAACGAAAAATCTGCATATGCTTGAATACTGTATTTAAACCTATAGATTACTAGGGTGCTAGCAGAAAAATTTATTTTTTAATAACAATTAGCAATTGATTCTTTATTACTTATTCATCAGACCCACCTCCTAAAAATGCAATTACACGAGATTACACAGCTTTCTGAAAGCGAGTCGCCTTTGGCTAAGATCTTTTACGACACAAACGGTCTATCCAATACATCCAAATCCCTATCGCGAGGCCCCATGAAAATCGCAACCTACAACATCAACGGCGTTAACGGTCACCTGCCAGTCCTGCTTCGCTGGTTGGAAGAATCCCACCCCGATATCGTCTGCCTACAGGAATTAAAAGCCCCGCAAGAAAAATTTCCCGAGCAGGCGATTCGCGATGCGGGCTATGCGGCCATCTGGCATGGGCAGAAAAGTTGGAATGGTGTAGCCATTTTGTCGCGCGTTGGTGAGCCGGTGGAGGTTCGTCGTGCGTTGCCGGGGGATGCGGAGGATGTGCACAGCCGTTACATTGAGGCGGCGGTGCAGGGCATTGTGGTGGGTTGTTTGTATTTGCCGAATGGCAACCCGGCGCCGGGGCCGAAGTTTGACTACAAATTAAAATGGCTTGAGCGGTTGACGGCCCATGCGGCGGAGTTGGTCAAGGCCGATGCGCCGGTGGCGTTGGTGGGCGATTACAATGTGATTCCGACGGACCTGGATGTGTATAAGCCGGAGCGCTGGCTGGATGATGCGTTGTTCCGGCCGGAGGTGCGCGAAGCGTTTACCACTATACTGGCGCAAGGGTGGACGGATGCGGTCCGTGCGCTGCATCCGGATGAGGTGATTTATACCTTTTGGGATTATTTTCGCAACGCCTACGGGCGCAACGCGGGCTTGCGGATCGATCACTTTTTGTTAAATCCAGCTTTGAAAAAAAGCCTGCGCAGTTGCGGTGTTGATAAGCATGTGCGCGGTTGGGAAAAGACCAGTGACCATGCGCCGGTGTGGATTGAGTTAAAACACCAGGCTGCTTCCAGGTAGCCTTTCACCTTGCCCAGTTTTGGGTCGGCACCTGTAGTAATTGGCTACCGGTTTGTGCATTTATATGTTTTCATTTCACCGCTTCTTCAGTTTTCTGTTTTCCGGGATAGGAAACCTGTCGTTATAACTCACTGTATTTCAAAGATAAAATTCTATTTCAGTTAAATTCTGACCATATGGTCATGTAATTGGACTGCTTCTTGCTTTTTCACGCCAGTGTTCGTTTGTCGCACCTGTTTGCCTCGAAACGTTATCTCCAAACGCTCGTGCTATGCGGGTCAATTTGTCCAGCTGAAAGAAATCCTATGATGGCGGTAAGAATCCGGAAAGTGCTGTTTGTGTTAAGCGCGCTGATGTGTGATGTCGCGGTGGCCAATCCGGATGGTCACGGCAGTTATGACCCTGAAGCGTTTCTGGACAAGCATTGTGCGCGTTGCCATAACGACGAACGCATGTCCGGCAACTGGTCCTTGTCGATGGTGAATGTGGCGGATATTGGTCAGGGCAAAGGCTTGGCGGAATGGGAAAGTATTCTGCGCGTTACCGGGCGCGGCGAGATGCCGCCGCCGAGCCGACCCAAGCCGGGCGATGAAGAATTAAAAAGTTTTGTGAGTTGGCTCGAAGGTTCGCTGGATGGTTATGCGGCGGCGCATCCCAACCCTGGCCGCGCGACCTTGCGCCGTTTGAATCGCACCGAATACAGCAATGCGGTGCGCGATTTGTTGAGCCTCGATGTAGACGTCAGCGAGTCGTTGCCGACCGACGATACCGGCTATGGTTTTGACAACATTGCCGATGTGTTGTCGGTGTCGCCGACCTTGATGGATCGTTATATTGTCGTCGCCGGTAAAGTGAGTCGCCTGGCGGTGGGGCTCGGTGCAGACCAGCCGTTTACGACAACCTATTTATTACCCAAAGAGGGTTCGATTCTCAATCAGGGAATTCCGTCATACGATGAACGCATGAGCACGGATTTACCGCTCGATTCCCGGGGTGGCGGTGCCTTTAACTACTACGCGCCCCACGATGGTGTATACGAAATCAACGGTTATTTAAATTCCAACACCAACAATGAAGTGGATCGCCTGGAAGACAATCGCGTGAGTTTGCGCGTGCCCTTAACCGCCGGTTCGCACACGGTGGGCATTACCTTTCGCAAACAATTGCGGCTGGATGAAAGCGTGCAAACGCTGCGTAACACCACCGAGGACGTCCCGCTGCCCACAGAACCCCCAACACCGCTGACATTGGATTTTATTGTTGATGGTGCGCGTGTGGGCAGTACCCGCGTGCGGTCGTATTACATGTCGCCGCGCTTCGCGCAGAAAAACTTTCCCCGTGATGTGCTGGAGATTAACGTGGCGGGGCCCTATGAAGCGAGCGGCCCCGGCATCACGCCCAGTCGTGAAAAAATCTTCAGTTGTCAGCCGTCGTTCTGGCCGTTTACCGAAAACTATTGTGCGAAAAAGATTATCGCGCGCCTGGCACGGCAAGCCTATCGTCGGCCGGTGACCGATGCAGATGTTGAGCGCTTGATGGCGGTGTATGCGCAAGCGCATCAGTCGGCGAATTTTGAGCAGGGTATTGCGGCGGCTATTCAGGCCATACTGGTTTCGGCGAGCTTTTTATTTTTATACGAAACCGATCCGCCGCACAGCGAACCGGGTTTTGTTCATCCCGTTACTGATCTTGAATATGCATCACGCCTGGCCTTGTTTTTATGGAGCAGCTTGCCCGATGAAGAGTTGTTAACCCTGGCTGAAAAAAATGTGTTGCGCAAACCCGAAGTCTTGCAGCAGCAAATAAAACGCATGCTCGCCGATGACCGTGCGCTAGCACTGGAACAAAATTTTGCGGGCCAATGGTTGTATTTGCGCAACCTGGAATTCCAGCGCCCGGACGTGAAAGAGTTTCCGGATTTTGATATACCGCTGCGCGATGCCATGAAGCGCGAAAGCGAATTATTTTTCAGTTCCATTGTGCGTGAAAATGCCAGCATCCTGGATTTTATCAAGAGTGATTACACCTTCCTCAACGAACGGTTGGCTACACATTACGGCATTGAGGGTGTGCAGGGCCCGGCGTTTCGCCGAGTGGCGATCGACGCGGAATCCATGCGCGGTGGTTTGTTGGGGCAGGGCAGTATCTTAACGGTGACTTCTTACAGCAATCACACCTCGGTGGTGCGGCGTGGTAAATGGATTCTCGATAATTTATTGGCCGCACCGCCACCACCACCGCCGCCGGATATTCCCGCACTCAAAACCCAACAGGCGGGCAAAGCCTTGAATGCGCGCGAACAAATGGCCTTGCACAGCCAGGACCCAGCCTGTTCATCGTGCCATGTGCGCATGGACCCTTTGGGTCTGGCGTTGGAAAAATACGACGCGGTAGGGCGCTTTCGGTTAACGGATGCGGGCCGTCCCATTGATGTTTCCACCAACATGCCCGATGGAAAAATATTTGAAGGCTTATACGGTTTGCAATCGGTATTGCTGGAACGCAAAGAACAATTCGCCGGGGCGTTTGTGCAACGCTTGATGACTTACGCACTGGGGCGCGGTCTGGAGGCGAATGATCAACCGCAGGTGCGTCAGATTGTGCGCGCGGCGGCGCAGGACAATTACCGGGTTCACACCATCATCTGGGGCATTCTCACCAGCGAACCCTTTAACTATCGAATGGTGCCACATCATGAGTAAACAACCTGTTCTAAACCGTCGCACGCTGTTGCGCGGGTTGGGTGCGACCATTACCTTGCCGTTGATGGAGTCGATGATTCCGTCGGCATTGGCCACAACCGTTATGGACAATCGGCCCAAACGCCTGAGCGTTTTTTATATTCCGAACGGGCTGCGTATGCCGCTGTTTACGCCAGCGGAAGCCGGTGAGAATTACGCGCTTACACCGATACTGGAGCCCATTGCCCGCCACAAACAAACATTTACGGTGATCTCCGGTTTGGCTCACTACAACGCGAATGCGTTAGGCGATGGACCTGGCAGCCACGGGCGAAGTTGTGGTGCCTATTTAACCGGCGCGCATCCCAAACGCACCGAGGGTGCCGATATATTTTGTGGCATTTCAATGGACCAGGTTATTGCGAATCATCTTGGTCATCACACGCAATTGGCTTCCCTGGAATTAGGTATTGAACCGCCCAGTTTGCTCGGCAGTTGTGACATTGGTTACAGCTGTACCTACACCAATACGCTGTCCTGGCGCAGCCCCACCTCGCCCTTGCCGGTGGAGGTAAAACCCAGCGATGTCTTTGAACGGTTGTTTGGCGATACCACCGTGCTTGATGAAAAATCCCGCAAGGCACAGTTGGCCACCAAGGCCAGTATTCTGGATTTTGTGTTGGAAGATGCATCGCGTTTGTCGCCGCGTTTGGGCATGAACGACCGGCGCAAGATGGAGGAATACCTTGATTCGATTCGCACGGTGGAATTACGTATTCAAAAAGCCAGCCAGCAAGCGCACCAGGTGGACACCAGTCATGTGCAATTACCGGTCGGCATTCCGGAGTCATTTGAAGAACATGTGCGCTTGATGATTGATTTGCAAGTGCTGGCACTGCAAAGCGACATGACGCGCATCAGTACCTTTATGTTGGGCCGTGAATTAAGCAATCGCGCCTACGCCGAGATCGGCGTGCCCGACGCGCATCACAGCCTCAGCCACCACGGCGGCGATGAAGAAAAAATTGCCAAGCTGGTAAAAATTAATCGCCTGCATATGGAACAGTTCGGCTATTTGCTCGACCGCTTAAGTGCAACCGCCGATGGTGAGCGCACGCTGTTGGATAGCACCCTGGTGATGGGTGGTGCGAGCCTCGGTGAACCTAACGATCACGACAATATGAATCTGCCCGCGATTGTGGCGGGCGCAGGTTTGCGCGGTAATCGCCATATCGTCGAGCCCAAACATACGCCCATGAGTAATTTAATGTTGTCACTCATGCACGAGATGGGCGTACCGGTTGACAGCTTCGGTGATAGTACCGGTGTGATCAATGCGCTCAGCGCTTAGGAGTTCGCCATGACATTATCGATGGCGCTGGCCTGTGCGTTTTTATTGTTGTCGACGGTCGCAATGGCTGGCCCCGCGGACGACGCATTAATGCGCGCTATTCACGCGGGTGATGCCGTAAAAGCGCAACAGGCATTGCGCGAAGGCGCCAGGGTGAATCAGCCATTGCCCGATGGTTCCTTGCCCTTGGCCTGGGCGGCGGATGCACAAAACCCTGAACTGGTTCAGTTGTTGTTGGCGCAGGGTGCAAAGCCGGATGTGGATACCATCGCCGCACAAAATTTCAGCCCGTTAATTGCCGCCTGTCAACGCGGTGACCCGGCCATTGTTACCGCATTGCTTGATGCGGGGGCTGACGTAAATCGTACCGCGCCTTCCGGTATTTCACCCTTGGCATTGTGTGCGGGAAATTCCAGCGCGTCGGTGGTGCAACGTTTATTGGAGATGGGCGCAGCCGTGGACGCTGCGGATGAAAACGGGCAGACGCCGTTGATGTGGGCTGCCGCTAAAGGCCAGGTTGAGGTTATGCCGGTATTACTCAACGCCGGTGCCGATATCAACCGAAAAACCGAGCAAGGTTTTACGCCGTTATTTTTTGCGATAAAAAGCGGCGACCCACGCGCACCGGTGGCGATGATGGAGGCGGGTGGTGATATCCATTACCGCACACCGGACGGTACCTCGGCGGTGCAATTGGCTATGTATCAGAAACAATTTGCCTTTGCGGAATTATTGATTAAACGCGGTGTGGACCTGACCGCGTATGATCGCAACGGCCATCAGTTATTGCATGCGGCAGTGCTTAATCAACAACCGGCGCTGGTGGCGTTGTTGTTGGAAAAAGGCGCTGACCCTAATGCGCTGACCGGTACTTCCCAGGTGGTATGGCGGTACGAAGTCAACTTCACCAGCCGGCCTTACGTGACGCACGCAAAGCCGCCGTTGTTGCTGGCGACCGAGCTGGGTTCTACCGAGATGATGAACGCCCTGATTGCAGCGGGTGCCGACAAAACATATCGGTTGGAAGATGACGCTCACTGAGGTCTTTCGTTTACATAAAGGTGTAACACTATGATGGTTAACAATCGTGAAAGCTGTTCTTTTTCAAAGGCCGCACTGCTTTGTGCTGGCTTGTTAATGCAAGTGATATTCGTAGGGCCGGTTGCTGCGCAGCAAGCCATCATCGACGAGCGGCAGGCCGGTTTTGAAGACATGGGCGCCGCCATGAAAACCCTGCGTGATGAATTAAAAAGCGATGAACCCAATACCGCTGCGATGACTGCCGCCGCAGAACAAATGGCCGCGCTCGCTGCAAAAATTCCCGCGTGGTTTCCCGCTGGTAGTGGCCCGGAATCCGGGTTGGATACCGACGCCCGCGATTACATCTGGACCAACAAGGAAAAGTTTGATCGGATCACCGATGAACTTATCAGTGCAACCAAAGCCATGGTGCCGCTTACAACCAGTGGGGATTTATCGGCGCTAAAAAAACAACTCCTGGTGGTTCGCGACAGTTGCTCGTCGTGCCATGATAGTTATCGCGTGGATTGATTGCGATGACGACGGACGTCTCTGCTACAACGACATCGCCAGTAAAACAACCCCTGTGGGATTGGCAAGTGCGCGCGTGCCACTGGTTGATGGTGGTGTTAATAGCCGCCTGTTGGTGGACAGCAGAAAATCATGAAATTGTGTATCACAGTTATTGCGCGTATGGATTACTGGGCGTTGTGTTGTTCCGCATTTACTGGGGATTTTTTGGCAGCAACACTGCACGGTTTTCCCAGTTTGTAAAAAAGCCTTCTGCCGTCGCGCAGTATGTAAAAACCCTGCCGCAGCGCCAAGCGGGTGCATCAGCCGGGCACAACGCCTTGGGTGGTTACAGTGTGCTGGTGCTTCTCGCTCTGATGTTGCTGCAAATTGGTTTGGGATTATTTTCTATCGACGTCGATGGTTTCGACGGCGGGCCTTTTGCGGATTATCTGCGTTTTAAAACCAGTCGTGAAATTGCCGAGTGGCATGAAGTGACCTTTAATGTGCTGCTGGGTTTTATTGCGCTGCATATTGTGGCGGTGGTTTATTACCTTATCTGGCGTCGCCAGAATTTAACCGCCGCAATGATCCACGGAAAAACCACAACGCCGGTTCACGGGCAACTGATGAAGCCGGCCAGTTATACACGATTTACAGTGGGCGTGTTGATTGCAGGCGTTATTGTTTGGTTGATCGCTTAGCGCTATCTCACCCGCGTCAGGCTTTGCACGCTCAGGTCCAATGCCTTGCGCATATCCAGCCGCGCCGAGCGACCAACATCCGGATGATGTAATTGGTTGTTGCGTTCCGACGGCAAGATCGGTGAGGTCAGGTCGTCGGCGTCCGCCGGTTCAAAGTCCGGGTCCTGGCCGATGGTCATGGCGCTGCGGCGCAGTAACATGCGTAGTTGTTCCGGTGTTAACGCCGGGTTGATGGAGAGCATGACGGCAAGCGTGCCAGCCACCAGCGGCGTTGCGTAAGAGGTTCCGCAATGAATCTCGCCAGGTTTATCTGCCTTCAGGGTTGAGCTGTGAACACAGGCAGCGGCGGTAATGTCCACACGCATGTCGATGTTGGATGCGTCGCGTTTGATAACAAAATCCGGATCATCAACCTGCGCGTTTTTGTTGTTGCTGCGTTCGTGCCCACCGACGACAATCAATTGTTCAGTAATAAACGACGAGGGCAGTCGATATTCGTCACGCCCGGAAAAAGACGCACCATTGCCCGCGGAATTAACAACCACAACCTCGGGGTGTTTCATCCGCAGCCACAAAAAAAATTCCTCCAGCAATTCTTCGTAACCGCTCATGGCCAGCCCGGAGCGGACTAGCGAATCAATAGCGTCGCCATCAATATTTTTGGTGCCCACCCGGTGAATGCCCCAACTCCAGTTCAACACGCGCACGCCGTCTTCCACCAGGTTTACCGAGGCGGCGATATTGGCGGTAATACCCGCGTCAGAATTGCGTTCGACAATAACATCAAATGCTGGCCCCATATTATCAAAGCCGCGTAGAAATCCGCTGTTACCGCCGTTGTCCCAGGTAGCGGCAAGAATACCGGCCACGGTTGAACCGTGGGAGTCCGGCGTATCGGCGTCGCGCCCATATAAGCAGGTGCGCTTTTTGGAGTGGCGGCAATCGCCGAGGTATTCCGAAAAATCCGGTGAATCAAAGTCGACATTTCTTTCTATGATACCGATGCGTATCGGGTGTGTTTTATTGGGCTTTTCTGCGCTATTCAAGTGCCGCTTATAAAAATCCACGGCGTCAAAAAAACGGTTGGCGATGAGTTCCGTTTCGTCAGGTTTGTCGGTCGTTAATTCTGTTTCGCCCTCCGCAGGAAAATGTTGTTCTGCGTGTTTTTCCGGATCGGTTTCCTCAATGACAACCGCATCGACGCTTACCTCGCTGCCCAGGCGCAGCACGAGCGCATCGCGTTCGATCAGGTTGTTGGCGGGCAAGCGCAATTGATAGGTATTGAGCGGCGGAATCATCCCGACAATGCTGGCGTTATATTTTTTTGCAAGCCGGCGGGCTTCCGTTAAACCATCGTAGCGTTCTTCAATGATCACACTGACAAGGTTGACGTAAGTTGTTAATCCATCCATATTTTTTGCTACATCCGCCTCGGTAGCGGCCACCACGTTGCTGCCACCCATACTCAGCCAGACGGCGTTGCTGGCGTGCCTGGCGTGTTCAATCCACACGGGTCCACTGCTAACCCGGCCGGACAGGGTGATGCGCAATTGATTGTCTGCACGCTGGACCTGTGCAGCGGGCAAGGATTTTCCGTTGAGTTTTACTTTGAGCTTACCGGCGGGTGCACCTTCGGCAAGGGTCAGGCAAAAGGTGTGTGTTTGCTCGTTGAAGATATCACCACAGCGTTCCAGGTGCTGGATACGCAAAGCATCCGCGTAGCTGTGGTGGATGATAAACAACAGCATCAGGCAGGCAGACCAGCGGCGGTAGAGGGTTTTCCGCACAGGCTTTTCTCCGTAGTGTTTAACTAGGATTATTGAAGCACGTCCGCCTGATCTTGTTTGTGGGTTAGTGCACTGTGGGCGCAGGCGTCCTGCAACTGCGGGTATAACCGAAACACGCCTTCAATCGGCTCAATATGGGCTTTGGCCAGGGCTTTGAGCGGTTGAAATTGAACGTCTGTCAGGATGAGTTGCGCCTGTTCTTTACGGCAGTGATTGATCAATTTTGTCAGCGCAGCCACGCCGCCGGCATCCAGCAGGTTGACGTTGTCCAAGTACACAATCACGCCTTTGCCCGCTTCACAATAGCGGGTGAGTTCGCCAAAGATTTTATCGGCAGCGGCAAAAAATAAGGGGCCGGTAATTTTAAACACCCGCCAGTTGGCCGGTAGTGTATCGGGCACATATTGTCTGTTGCCGGTGATCTCCACCACGCGTGTTAACGCCGCGATATCTTTCATAAATAACACCGCCGCCAACAGAATGCCGGCGGTGATGGCAATCACCATGTCGAACAGGATGGTGAGTAAAAAGCAGGTAAAAAATATCCAGCGGTCACTGGTTTGTGCGCTGCGAATCATGTGAACACTTTTAGGTGCTTCGCTCATGTTCCAGGCGACTACCATCAACAAAGCGGCCATGCCGGACATGGGTAAATGACCCAACAGCGGCGCTAACATCACCAGGCCGAGCAGCACAACAAGCGCGTGAATCATGGCCGCTACCGGCGATTGCGCGCCGGCTTTTACATTCGCGGCGGAACGCGCGATGGCGGCGGTTGCGGTAATGCCACCAAAAAAAGGGGTGACAATGTTGCCGACACCCTGGCCGAGTAGTTCGCTGTTGGCGCTGTGGCGCTTACCGGACATGCCATCGAGCACGACGGCGCACAACAGGGATTCAATGGCACCGAGCATGGCGATGGCAAACGCCGCCGGCAAAAGATCGCCCAGCATCTGCCAGGTAATACCCAAGGGTTGGCCGTTTGCATCGGGTTGCGCCCAGGGCAAGGTCAGTTGCGGCAGGATGGCGGGGATGCCTTGCATCACTGTGCCGTCGGCTGCGGTGTAGGAAAAGCGTGAGTCAATGGTGTCTACCGGCATTCCCAAATAACTGAGCAACCACGCGAATAAACCGGCGAAAAAAACGGCGGGCAGGTGCGCAGGGATAGCCAGTTTCAACAAAGGCCATACCAGCATAATACCCAGGGTTGCACTCGCCACCCACACGCTGGGCCAGTGAATATGGTGCAGGTTTGCGGCTAACAGGCTGAGCTTGGCCGTAAAGTGTTCCGGCATGGTGGCGATGGCCAGCCCCAAAAAATCATTGATTTGCAGCACGGCAATAACCACCGCAATACCGCCGGTAAAACCCAGGGTGACGGGCTCGGGAATATACTCAATCAAACGCCCCAGGCGCAGCAGCGCCATGGCGATCAATATCATCCCGGCCATCACACTCGCCACCAGCAAACCACCCAAACCGTATTGTTGGGTGATGGGATAAAGAATCACCACGAACGCAGCGGTCGGGCCGGAAATGCTGAAACGTGAACCGCCGGTGAGCGCAATCACAAAGCCGGCGATGGCTGCGGTGTATAACCCATACTGCGGCGCAACACCGCTGGCAATCGCCAATGCCATGGCCAGGGGAATGGCAATGATGCCGACGGTCAGCCCGGCGAAGACATCCTTACGAAAATGAACCCGTGTGTAAGCATCCTGCAAGCAAGCTTCGCGGAAGGCATGGGCAATACGTAACGAAAATAAGTGAGCCCGGTGTGGCATGGCGATGCCCTGCTGCAATGACGGAAGGAGTTTTTATTATAGCCAGCAATCGCTATTCGGGGTTACCAAACCGCCCGAAGGGAGAGGCACCAAAACAAAGCAGGTAACTATTCAGCCCTGGTCAGTCTCCTGGCCATCCGTCCGGTTTATCTGGAAATAAATTATTGGAGGATTACCATAAACAGGAAGGAGAGGTGCGTTGTCCTCCGGGTAACACTTGTCGGATCAAATAAGGAGTGTATGTATGAATAAGCCAGTTATCGATAAAGATAAGGAAGGCCCTTCCCTGGATGATGTGATCGGCGCGATGGAGCGACTGATGCGATTGTTTCAGATGGAGCGAATCCTGTATCTGATCTTCGGTATTGCATCGCTGGTGCTGTTTGTCTTTGCGGCCTACCGTGTTTTTTCTTCGGGCACTATCAGTTCAACCGATATGAATATCGTCCTGGGCGCGACCGGTATCTCGGCGGCCTGTTCCAGTCGTGTGGTGTATTTCCTGAATAAAGCCTTCGGTATTGTTGAATCCATTGTCATGCAAAAAGTATCGCAAGGAGATGACGATGGAAAACAATAATGAACTCTTGCAACGCATCCATAAGCTGGAGCGTTCATCGCGCATGGCAATTCCTTTTGGCATTATCGGCGTGCTCGGTATTCTGGCCGCGTTGTATTTTTCGGCGCGCGCGTTACAGGATGCTCGCGCCGAACTGGCCGTGGCGGAGCAAACCCTGGCGCAAATCCAGGGCGACATTGATCTTGCCCAGTCGAAGCTGGATGCGTTGAATAAAACCCTGGCGGACCTATCCGAAAGAGGTTCACCCTTGGGCAATGCAGACATCGGAACGGCATTAAGCCAATTGGCCACCATTGATTCTTCCCTGGCCGTTGCAACGGCCAAGGTGTCGCAATCTACTTATCGCGCTACCGGTAGCCGCTACGGTGCGATGAGTGTTGATATTTTTTATTGTGCGGACGCCGGTCCCAAAAACAGGGCACTGGCGCAAGACATTATGGCACTGAATGAGGGCAAAGTTGCCGGGCGGTGGCGCGTGCGGGAATTGTCGGCGGCAACCAATGCCACTCAAGGTTATCGGCTTACGGTTGATACGGTCCGGTTTAATGCAGATGAGCGCGAAGTTGCACAGGCCTTGCAGGAGGATGCGCAAAAAATCACAGGCAGTGAAATCAGATTGCAACAAATCAAATATCCCACGCCAGGCTACATCAGCTTATTTCTGTGCGGTCAAAAATAGTGCTTTAGGCGAAGTGGTAAATAAGTGCGCCACTTCCAGGTGGGCACCTGCTTCTTATATTTCACAAAAAAGTCAGGCTCTGTTAGGCAACTAACAGAGCTGTTATCACTTTAAGATTACCGTCATATTCAGGCATCACTCTATAGGAGTGGCAACTACATGGTTGGCGTAAATGCCAGAGAATACGTGGAGCGCCGAATTCATCGGAGCTCCTTTTTGAAAATTTTACACACGACTATTGACTGCAGGAGTCCGCGATGACAACAGATCAAATTAATGAAGTATTGGATTGGTTGCGCGATGCATTTGCGATGGAATTGCAATCGGGCCGGGTATTCACCAATCTTGTTAATCGAATGGAAGAATACCCGCGCTTGAAAAACAAATTTAAAGAGCACCTGGAGCAAACCTACCGACAGCAAGAGTTGCTCAAAGGATGTATCGAACGCCTGGGCAGCAGTCCGTCGATTATGAAAGATCTGGCGGGCAAGGTCATTGCGTTTGGTCAATCGGTGGCTGGGATGAGCGTCAGCGATGAGGTGGTGAAAGCCACCATGAGCAGCTATGTATTCAAGCAGATGGAAATCTCTTCTTACACGATCCTGATCGCCGCTTCGGAAGCGCGCGGTGATCACGAAACCAAGGCCGTGTGCGAAACCATCCTCGCCCAGGAAGTCGCTATGGCGAATTGGCTGCGTGAGAATTTGCCATTGATTACGCGGGAGTTTTTGAATCGGTCAGAGCAGCTGGAACTTGCTGCCGAAGCATAACGCCATAACGCCGTTAATAAATGGCGCAGTAAAAAGGGCGATAAGATCATGTCTTATCACCCTTTTTTATATTACGGGATTAATGACGTTTGCCGAGCATTTTTTCCCGTGATTGTTGCGCGCGCGCCGCACCGATCGCGGTTTCCACATCTTTCACTTCTTCCGGTGGTGGCAATACCGCAGGGAAGCCAAGGCTTTCGATCCATAGTTCTCTCGCCCAACCCTTGGTGTGATACAGGTGGTGCTCTTCATCCTCATTAACTGCTTCGTATGCCTGGTTCAAGATCTTGGCTTCTTTTGCGGGTAATTTATCCGCGAGTAAACCGATCAGTTCCCAATTGGAATGGTCTTTGGTCTCGGCCAGTACCACACATTCGGCGGCTACCAGTTGCGCGGCCTGGGCATCCCCAGAAGCTTTGGCTAACTTGATTGCAGCGAGCAGGGACTCGCCGAGATGGGCAACTACTTCCCGCCCCGGTGTTTGCGCTTCCGGGTCCAGCTCCAGCTCTTTAAACACATTCAATAGTACCTCGTGATGGGTCTGGGTTTCTTCCAGATAACTCTCCCACTCTTTGCGTAAATCTTTGTTGGTCGCGCAGGAAATGGCAGCTTGGTAAATCAATATTCCGCCCTTTTCAGTCTCCAATGCTTGATACAACAATTCATGCACTTGCGATTTATTACCTGATTTGCTGGCCATGGTCATCTCCATTAACGGTTGGTGAAATTATAGGTCTAACTGAAAACATCAGTTATCTGATGTGACATTGGCTTCGATAACAAATTCTGACCAGGCAGATAAAAATAACAAAAGTTGCAGCAATTAAAAGGTGCAATGTCGTGCAAATATCGACTAAAGTAATGGCTGGATTAAAACGATTTGGAGGAACAACCTATGCCCGTCTGGCTTCCTTTGCTCAAGGCTTCATTGCCTTACGTCACACAGATTGTTGCAACGGCTATACCGGCGTTTACTGCCAAGCCGGCAGAAGAAAAAACCGATGATATTACAACGCAGCAAATTGCGGAGCTGCAATCTGCTGCGACGCAAAACGCTGAGTCAATTCATGTGTTGGCAGAAAAACTCCAGCAGACAATTGAGGGTATTGAGGCTGCCGGAATCGACTTGCAGAAAAAGATAATATTCTTCAAGCGCCTGGCTTATGGCGCTATTGCCGTAGCGGTGATTGCCTTGGTTATCGCAACCGCTTCGCTCCTGTCTTGAGTTCTGCAAGTTTTACCAGGTCTTCGGGTGAAAAACCTAAACCGTCGGGGGATTTGCGCGAGGCTGCCGGTTGCTTTTCCCCGGGGATATCGGTTTTACGTTTGTTGCGTAACTGGTTGTCCAGTGACTGCCGGTAGTTGACGCAGCCGCGAATAAAATCAGGCCAGTCGGGCAGGGGCGGTAAAGGATCTGATTTTTCCGGCAAGGCCTCCCATAGCGATGGATGATGCCAGCATAAATCCTGCCCGCCGTGGTCGCGATGTTCACGAATAACGCTGCGTAATTTTTTCACCTCGTTAATAAGTTCGTCATGGGACATGGTTTCCAGATCATCATCCATAGCAGGCTCCGTTTGTTCGTTGTTATTTAACCGCCGGTGATTTGTACGCTAGCGGTGAAATTGAATATTAATTCAAAACCGACTTGTAAGCTTTACACAGCCGTAGCGACTTTGGCCATCCGGCTATCGTCGAATCCAACCTTTCTGACACCTCCTCTAACCACTATGTTTCGCTTGATTGCGTTTTTGGCGCACGATTTTTGTTTTAAGAATCGGCATGGTTTTAGCTTAACCTTATAACCCATTGTTTTGGTTTTTTTGTTAGCTGTCCAGGCTGTTTATAAATTCAGCGACAAAAAATTGAAACCCAAATGCATCGCACTTTTAAGAGGAAAACATTATGAGCTCGTTGAAAATGATCTGGGGCGGCTTGGCCGTTCTGTTATTAGCAATATTGAGTTTTACCGCTAATGCTGATGTAGATGCTGAAGATTTTGTTGAGGAAGCGTCAGCAAAAGGCCTGGCGGAAATTGAAACAGCCCGAATGGCGCTACGTAAAGGCACCTCGCCCCAGGTGAAGGAATTTGCGCAGAAGATGATTGATGATCACACGGCGGCTAATCAGGAGTTATCCGGCATCGCTCGTGCAAAAGAAGATTGGGAGATTGCAGACGACGCGGAGTTAATGAATAAAGCCAAGGCATTTATTCTGAGACAACGCGATGGTGAATCCTTCGATCAGGCTTACGCCAACAATCAGGTCGTTGCCCATGAACAAACCATCGAGTTGTTTAGGGAAGCCAGGGAACTGCGCGATCCGGAACTGCGCGCTTTTGTAAATAAAACATTACCCAAGTTGGAAACCCATCTGCGCATGGCGAAGGATTTGGCGGCGGCGACCGGTGCATCCGAAGCGGACCGTATGAATCGTGAAGGCGTGGATTACAACCGCGGCGTAGACGAAAACCGTAACATGAATAACGACCGGGGATTCAACAACGAACGTGGTATTAACAATGACAATAATGTTAATACTCGCCCGAGACCCGGTACCACTACCAGCCCGCAATAAATAACCTACCTTATCTATTCGCAATAAAGGAGTCTGCGATGACAACGGCACATGTAGGTCACCTTCTGGACTGGCTGCGCGACGCCTATGCAATGGAGCAACAAGCAGAGGTGATGCTAAAGGATCTGGTGGAGCGACTGGAGCACTATCCGCAGTTGCGTGCGCATATGGAAGATCACCTGGAAGATACGCGCAAACAGCAAGTGTTATTAAAAGGATGTATCGAGCGTCTGGGTAGCAGCCCTTCTATGCTCAAGGATTTGATGGGCAGGGTTATGGCCTTTGGTCAATCCGTATCGGGTATGGCGGTGAGTGATGAAGTGGTAAAAGGCGCAATGAGTACTTATGTGTTTACGCACATGGAAATTGCGTCTTACACCATCCTCATTGCCGCCGCCCGGGCCATTGGCGACAACGAAACCCAGCGCGTTTGCGAATCAATTTTGCAACAGGAAATAGCCATGGCGGAATGGCTGCGTGGTCACTTGCCAGAGGTTACCCAAGCGTTTTTAGCGCGTTCGGCTACGCCAGGCATGAACGCCAAACGCTAGTTAATCTTAAAAATCGGGAGAATAACGCATGAGTTTTCAAAAGTATTCCACCTGTATTGATGCATGTTTCGACTGTGCGGTGGCTTGTGATCACTGTTCTACTGCCTGCTTGTCAGAACCGGATGTGGCACGAATGGCAGAATGTATACGCACGGATATGGACTGTGCAGCCATCTGTCGGCTGGCCGCCGCAGCCATGGCGCGCGACAGCGATTCTGCAAAGGATATCTGTCGCCTGTGCGCTGATATTTGCCAGAAGTGCGGTGATATTTGTAAGCAGCACGAACACAAACATTGCCAGGATTGCGCTAAAGCCTGTCACAAATGCGCCACTGAATGTCGCAAGATGGCCGCGTAAAAATTTAACCTTTAACAGGATGTGATATGTCTGCGATTCCACGCGAAAAAGCCATGGACGGTGCTCTGGGCTTATTGCGCGATGGCAACCTTTATATCACTCGTCGCTGCGAGCGTTACCAAACCGATATCTTTTCCACTCGGCTCTTGTTCAAAAAAACGTTTTGCATTGTGGGTGAGGAAGCCGCCTGGGTTTTTTATTGTAAAGGGCGGCTAACCCGCCGGGGTGCAATACCGCCCACGGTATTGCACTTGTTGCAGGATAAGGGCAGCGTTGCCACCCTGGACGATAAAGCACACCATTGGCGCAAACGGATGATGATGTCATTGATGACGCCGGATAATATCCAGCGTCTGGTTGACCTTGTCGATGAGCGCTGGCGGCGTAGCGTGTATGTCTGGCAGGCAAGGGATGAAGTGGACCTGTTTGACGAGATCGAGCGCATCCTCTGTTGGGCGGTATGTGAATGGTGTGGTGTCGGTGTGGCGGATGGTGAGCTAAGCGAGCGCACTCGTGAAATCTCAGCGATGATTGATGGCGCGGGCTCAATAGGTCCACGGCAGTGGCGCGGCGCTTTGTTGCGGCGACGCAGTGAGAAGTGGATTGCAAAAAAAATTCAGGAGGAACGCGCGAAAAAGGCACCGGCGAATAGCGCTGATCCGCTTCATGTCATTGCGACCCATCGCGATGCCAACGGCACGCTGTTAACGCCCGAAGTTGCCGCCGTTGAAGTCCTTAATATGCTGCGCCCTACCGTCGCTGTCGGGCGCTTTATTTTATTTGCTGCGATTGCTCTGCATCAGTATCCGGAATGCCGTCCGAAACTGGCGCGTGGTGGAGAGGAATACCTTGAAAACTTTGTGCAGGAAGTGCGTCGTTTCTATCCGTTCTTTCCGTTTATTGGTGGTGTGGTGCGTGAGGCTTTTCATTGGCGTGACTGCCGCTTCCCAGTGGGCACTCGTATCATGCTCGATGTCTACGGCACCAATCATGATGCGCGCATTTGGCAAGCGCCTTATCAATTCCAGCCGGAGCGTTTTCGCGATTGGCAAGACAATGCTTTTTCATTTATCGCCCAAGGCGGCGGTGGTTATTATGTAAATCATCGTTGTGCCGGCGAACAGCTCACCATTGCCTTGATGAAGCGTTGTGTGCAGCTGCTGATTAACACAATGGATTATGACGTGATCGCGCAAGACACCGACATTGATATGCGCCGTATGCCCGCCTTGCCTAAAAAGCCCTTCCTGCTACGCAATGTTCGGTTGCCATTGCCGTTACCTGCAACGTAAAGATGCCCTATTACACACCGAAGGGAAATGTACTCTGCTCGCCCGCGAGCCATTCGGATGTGGGGTCCAGAGGTTCAATAGCATTGGTCGTATCCAGGTGCAATACTGCATCAAATTGATCACTGAGATGGCAGTGAAAGTAGTGGCTGGCGCGCTCCGTTTCCGGCAGGTAGAGCACACCAATGGCCCTTTGCAGTTTTCGCGCTTGTAAGGCTTGCGCAACCTCGCCGTGCAAAGGCAATAAAAAATTTGGAATTTCCAGGGAATGGAACAGGTATTCGACACTGTCGGGCAAACTCGGCCTGACTTTTTTCCGCTCGGCAGGGCCGTCCCAGGTGGATGCCGCCGTCACCGTGCCTTTATGGGTTGTGAAGCCTATCAATGCGCACTGCGCCCCATGACGTTCACGCACCAGTTGTCCCAGATTGTGCTGATTGCGCGGGCCCATATAAGTGGCACGGGCGTCGCCGACGTGTGAGTTATGTTCCCATACGGCGATTCTGGCAGGCTGTTGTAAACGTTGCGTGAGGTGTTGGTGGAGGTTGTCCAGCGTCTCCATCATGTGGCTGTCGCGCAGGTTCCAGGTGTTCACGCGGCTATCAAACATCTGGCGATAGTAATTTTCGGCGCTGTGAATCAGCCGCGCATTTTGTTCAGCCTGAAATTGATCATCTTCAGATGCGTCGTCACCGGGTTTGGTGTAGCGCAGGGCATTCTCACGCAACAGCAGCAACTGCTGTATGACGTCCGCCTCACAGGAACGGCGTTTGCCGGATTGAATGTGGTAACCGTAATATCCCTCATAACCGGCTTGACCGAGGCAGGCGTAATGCTTGCGCGCGGCAAGCGCCGCTTCCGGGTCAACGTTATCCAGATATTCCAGCACGGCGGCGATGGATTCGTACAGGCTGTACATATCTAACCCATAGAAACCTACCTGCCGGGTGGATGGCAATCCCTCGTTGTGCTGGCGCAACCATAAAACAAAATCGAGCATGGGCGTGTTGCGCCACATCCACAAAGGGAAACGTTTGAAGTCACTCAATGCGTCGTTGGGATTTTTATCGTCGCCTTGCCAGCGCACATACCGGTTGACGCGGTAGGCTGAAGGCCAGTCACCTTCGATAGCAATGGCGTTGAGGCCATGATGAAGAATCAATTGCTTGGTGATAGCGATGCGCGTCTGGTAAAACTCGTAGGTACCGTGGGTTGCTTCCCCAAGTAGCACAAAACGTTTTTGTGCGAGTTGCCGTAGTAGCGGCGTAAAGTCCTGTGGTACCGGCGGTAGTGGATAAGCTGCCTTATGAATAAGGTCAGTGATTTGAGCGTACTGTGTCATTATCGGCGTGCTCCACCATCACGAAGTCATTTGCGGTGGATATTGAATAGTTTGCTTGATGCCCGCTTTATTGCCTTGATCCTGGGCGCGTTCAGAGCGCGCCTGGGCGAGCAAACGGACCACTTCTTCGTCGGTGGTCTGATCGAAATTTTCATACCATTGCCCGACAAAATAAAAAGGATCGGGTGTTAACAGGCATACGGTTTCATCTGTCCATTTCGCTAACTCATTCAGGGTACGAGTGGCGGCAACCGGAACCGCCATGATGACCTCTTCTGCCTTTTCTATGTGGACCGCCTCAATTGCCGCGCGCATGGTCGCGCCGGTTGCCAATCCGTCATCTACCAGGATGACACACTGGTTGCGCAACGAGGGCCAAGGGCGATTTTCACGGTAGATCTGTTCACGGCGCTGCAATTCTTTTGTTTCAGTTTCCGCGACATGTTCGATGACGTCGTCGGTAATGCGGTAGGAACGAATAATGTTTTCGTTCAGGATGCGCACGCCGCCGTGCGCGATAGCGCCCATAGCAAATTCCTTGTGGCGCGGCAGCCCGAGTTTGCGCACCACCAGTACGTCCAGCGGTGCATGTAACGCGGTGGCAATTTCATAGGCCACAGGTACCCCACCACGCGGTAAGGCTAAAACAATCACATTCTCTCTATCGCGATATCCGGTCAGGCGTGCTGCAAGCGCCTTACCTGCGGCGCTTCGGTTTACAAGGCTTTTCATGGCGCATCCTCCGCATAGAGCTAGATGTTTTAGAGTGGGCAGGAGGTAAGGAATTCCGGTAACGGAAATAGACTTTTTATGCACTAACGAAAATTTTTATAGCGCAGGGGTGAATAAAGATATGCATGCCAAGCAGTGAGGGGCAATAAAAAAACGCAGATGATTTTCACCATCTGCGTTTTTGTTTAACGCGTAATTAACAGGATGTTAATTAGAAGCGGAAGCTGGCGCCTACGGTGATAACATCTGCAGCATCAAACTTGGTGTAGGCTAACTCAGCGCTGATTTCCGGTGTAAAGAATTTACGGGTACGCAGAAGGAAAGCATCGTCGTAATCGTAATCTATATAACCAGCACCTACGCTGAAGGTTCTGTCAAAGTAAAAGTCAGCCGCTATATCAAACACATCATTTTCGTCGTAGTCAGCATAACCACCTTCTACGTTGACAAAGTTGCCGCCACCCAGAGGCACAACATATTTTGCATGAATGTTGGCATCATAGCCTGGTTCGTCATAATACTCAGTCCACACCAATAAACCGGTGATTGGCGTCAAACCTAACCGAACGCCCCAGTCATTGTTGGTCGGGCCATTGTCTGGATCATCGCGAACAATTTCTGCGGCACCGTAGAAGATGGTGTCCGGGATGTAGAACTCAACACCCGCAGTAACTAAATCCAGATCGTTGTCACCAGTGACATAGATGTTGCTTGATCTGTTAATAAAAGCAGCTTCAGCTAACGGGTTGTTGCCTGGGCGGACTTCCTGGAAGTGGTACTCTCCGTAGACACCAAAAAAGTCCTCGCTGCCGCCAGCATCATAGTCGATGTCGGTGTAGTTCACACCCACTTCAAAGTTATAGTTCTGGGCCAGTGCAACACCGGATGCACAGGTCAGCGCCATGGTTGCTACTAAAGTTTTGAGTTTCATGAAGTTCTCCATTGTGTAATCACATCAACCTGCACCTTGTTCTGCAGGTGCGTCATTTTAGTCCGTAAATTGTTAAAGTGTCATCCGATAATACGCAAAATGAGAGGCATATCGCGCAGACGGGGGGACTTTACAAAAAGTTAGCGAAAGAATCGGTGGGTTAACACACAGAGCTTGATGGCAATCTGAATGGAAGCTGAATACGCATGTTAATTTTATTCAGCTTCTGTTCAGTTTGGTAAAAAATTCCTGAAAATTATTAGCATTCACAACTAAATATTTTTTCATCCTCAAGGCGCATGGCGGTTAATGAGCCACCCCATACGCAAGCGGTGTCCAGTGCATAGACATTAGCTGCTTTTGCCTCACCACCCAGTGCAGCCCAGTGGCCAAAAATAATTTTATTGTCTTTGGTTTTTCGATTGCTATGGGCAAACCAGGGCAAAAACCCTGGCGGTGCTTCTGCAGCTTCGGTTTTGGTTTCCAGTTCCAATTCGCCTTCGGCAGTACAAAAACGCATGCGCGTAAAATAATTGGTGATCACTCGCCAGCGCGCTTCCCCGCGTAACTCTTCTTGCCAGATGTTGGGAATATTGCCGTACATGTTGGCCAGGTACTCTTCAAGGTGCTCGCTTTGCAATACCTGCTCCACTTCCTGTGCGAGGGCAATGGCTTGAGCTAAATCCCATTGCGGAGGAATGCCTGCATGAACCATGGTAAATCTTTTTTGTGGGTCGTGGTGCAGCAGTTTTCCGGTGCGCAGCCAGGCAATAAAATCATCACACTCTTCAGCGTCGAGTAACGCTGTCAAGGTATCGGATTTTCCGGCCTTGCGAAGTCCAAATGCAACTGCCAGAAAATGCAGATCATGGTTGCCCAGTACCAGAGTAATCCTGTCACGCAGTTTGTATAAATAACGCATCACGGCGAGAGAATCCGGGCCACGATTGATTAAATCGCCAGCGATCCACAAGTGATCTTTCTGCGGATCGAACTGGATTTTTTCCAGCAAGCATTGCAGGGGTTTCATACAACCTTGTATATCGCCGATGGCATAAGTGCTCATAGGAAAACGCCTGAAAAAGTGTGAAGAGATTAATGCATCGCGTGGGGTGGTACCAACGCGAAGAGTGGAATCGGCGTATCGAAGGTACTTCCATCATCCCGTCGCATCTGGTAGCTACCTTCCATCATCCCGGTTTCGGTTTCCAGGATTGCGCCGCTGGTGTAGGTGTAACTGGCTCCCGGCGCGAGCCGGGGTTGTTCGCCGACCACACCCAATCCTTTGACTTCCTGGAGATTGTCGTTGGCGTCTTTGATTCGCCAATGGCGACTGATCAGTTGCACGTTTGTGTCACTGTGGTTGGTGATGGTAATCGTATAGGAATACACAAAGCGCTGGATATCCGGCCGGGATTGCGCAGCGATATAACTGGTTTGTACGGTGATATGAATCGGTGTGTTCATGAGTTGGTCACCGGTTTATCCGCGTCGGACAAGCCGCGCGCGTCCAAGGTATTGCTTAACGCAACAAAGGTCGCCAGCGACAGGTTTTCTGCCCGCGCGTTCGCGTCAATCGCCAGCTCATCGAGAATATCTGCCGGCACCCATTGCTTGAGTGCATTGCGCAGGGTTTTACGGCGTTGTTGAAACGCGGTGTTAACCAAGCGCTCCAGGGTTTTAATATTGTGCGCAACATGGGGTAATACCCGATGCGGCACCAGACGCACAATCGCTGAATCGACTTTGGGGGCCGGATCAAAAGCCGTAGGGGGCACTTCAAATAAATCTTCCACCGCGCAATAGTATTGCACCATGATACCCAGACGCCCATAGGCACTGTCACCCGGTTGCGCAGCCATGCGCTTTACGACTTCTTTTTGCAACATAAAATGCATATCTGCCACTTGGGTGCTGTAGCTCAGCAAATGAAAAATCAACGGTGTGGAGATGTTGTAGGGCAGGTTGCCGACGATGCGCAAGGGCTGGTTATTTTGTACCAGTTGCGCAAAATCAAATTGCAGGGCATCGGTTTGAAATAATTGAAAGTCGGGATGCTTTTCAAATTTAACCTTGAGCCAGGGCACCAGGTCGCGATCCAGTTCAATCACGCGCAGGTGATGACAGGCATCGGCTAATAATGCCGTGATGGCCCCTTTACCGGGTCCGATCTCGACAATGCAATCGTCCGGGCGCGGATGAATAGCGCGGACAATTTCACGGATCACACCGTGGTCAATCAAAAAGTTTTGTCCGAATCTTTTGCGTGCGCGGTGGGGCGCTTCGTTGTTGTGAAACTTTGCCATAAGGTGTGTCAACTCGTTGGCTGTGTTGTGGCCGCTGCGGGGTGAATTACCGCGCGGTGCGCGCCTGAACCATATCGATCGCGTAGGCGAGTGCCGTGTGCAAACTGCCCGGATCAGCCTTACCGGTGGCTGCGAGGTCCAGTGCCGTGCCGTGATCGACAGAGGTGCGAATGATCGGCAGCCCCAGCGTGATATTTACCGCTTGGCCAAAGCCTTTGTATTTTAAGACCGGCAAGCCCTGATCATGGTACATCGCTAACACCGCGTCAGCGTTGTCCAGATATTTCGGTGTAAATAACGTATCGGCGGGCAGGGGGCCGATCAGGTGAATACCTTCATCACGCAGTTTGTTGAGTGTGGGTTCGATCACCTCAATTTCTTCGCGGCCCAGATGACCGCCTTCGCCGGCGTGTGGATTCAGCCCGCACACATAAATGCGGGGTTGCAGGATACCAAACTGTTGTTGCAGGTCGCGGTGCAGAATTCTAATCACCTGGGTGAGCTCATCGGCGGTAATGGCTGCCGCCACGTCTTTCAGCGGCAGGTGAGTGGTTGCCAGAGCCACACGTAAACCTTGTGTGGCCAGCATCATCACCACCTTGGGGGTATGGGTTTTTTCGGCAAGGTATTCAGTGTGGCCGCTGAACGGAATGCCCGCGTCATTGATCACACTTTTATGCACCGGGCCGGTTACCAGCGCGGCAAAAGTGCCCTTGACACAACCGGCAATGGCCACATCCAGGGTATTGAGAATGTAGTTGGCGTTGCGGCTATTGAGTGTGCCGGGAATAACATCTTCAGCGAGTGCCACAGGGAAAACAGCCAGCTCACCCGCGCGCGAGGCGACGGGTTTTTCCGCCGGATTGATCTCGCGCAATCGCACCGGTAAGCCCATCGCCTGCGCCCGTTGTTGCAACAGCTGCGGATCTGCAATGGCGACGATCTCGTGCGCCTGTGCGTGTTGCGCCAGCATAATAGCCAGGTCCGGCCCGATACCGGCGGGTTCGCCCGGGGTGAGTGCTATACGTAGACAGGGAGCGTTCATAAGGTCAACCGGAAGGAAAAGCACTGCGCAGCCAGGCCGCACAGTGCGAGGATATTAAATCTTGATTTCGACGTAAGCCTCTTCGCGAATCTGGGTCAGCCAGGATTGGAACTCTTCGTCAAAGCGGCGCGAACGAATCAGATTGGAAGCCTGGTTCCGTTTCATTTGTTCGCTCATGTCTTCTTTGCGACGCTCCTGCACTTGCAGGATATGCCAACCGTATTGGCTCTTGAAGGGTTCACTGATTTCGCCGACGGCGGTATTTTTCATGGTGTCTTCAAATGCGGGCACAAACATGCCGGGCATGGACCAGCCCAGGTCGCCGCCACTCAGCATCGAACCGGTATCTTCAGAATTTTCGCGCGCTAACTTGGCAAAATCTTCACCGCTTTCGATGCGTTTTTTCAGCGCCGCCAATTTTGCGCGGGCTTGGCCGTCATCCATAATTTCAGAGGTTTTTACCAGGATATGACGCGCCTTGGTCTGCTCAACCAACTGCGCACCGCCACCGCGTTGTTCGATATTTTTCAGGATGTGGAAACCCGCTCCGCTGCGGAAGGGTTCGGTCACCTGGCCGGTACCCAGGGTTTCCAATTTTTTTGCGAATAACTCGGGCAGTTGCGCCAGTTTACGCCAGCCGATGTCGCCACCTTGCAATGCACTCTGATCATTGGAGTGGCTGATGGCGAGCTGCTCAAAGTCACCGCCTTTTTGCAATTTTTCGTAAATTTCCTGCGCTTCTTTTTCCGCCGCGCTGACCATCGCCGGGTCGGCCGAACCGGACACCGCAATCAGAATATGGCCAAGATGAAAGTCCGGCGAGGTGGCAAATTTGCCATCAGTGGATTGCAGGAAGTTATTAATTTCCTGTTCAGTCACGCGGATACGGCTATTAACCACGCCTTGCTGCAGTTGGTTGATGACCAGTTCCGTTTTGATTTGCTGGCGCAGTTCATTGAGGGATAAGTTTTGCCGTTGCAAATCTGCTGCGAGCTGCTCCATGGTCATTTGATTGCGTTGGGCAATACGCCCGATCGCCTGGTCAACTTCTTCAGCGCTGGGGTCAATATCGTAGCGCTTGGCCAGTTGCAACTGGATGCGTTCAAGGATTAATTGCTCCAGAATTTGCTTTTGCAAAACTTCTTTCGGCGGTAATTGACTGTACTGTGCCTGCAGGCGTTCCAGTACGGAGTCGGTACGGCTATTAAGTTCACTTTCCAGTACCAAGTCCTCATCCACAATTGCCACAACGCGATCGAGCATAACGGTTTGTGCGGCACTGAGACCGGCGTTGAGTAACAGCAGGGTGCTGATAAAGCCGGTGGTAATAAAACGTTTAAACACATTCTTCTTCATAAAATAATCACTGTCTTAACGATGAATAACAGGTTCCGGATTGATCTGGCCCTGAAATGTTTAGCGCATGGATTCTTCCCGCGCGCTGTAACCGATGATGGCTTTGTCGAGTAACTTGCCGATACGTTCACTGATACTGCCCAGACCTTTCAGTTGGATATCAACAAAGAATCCTTGATCGTAATCGTCCTGGGTGGCGGTCTTCAGGAAGTTAGCGTTGTAATCAAAGTTCAACCAGCGGCGGCCCAGCAAACGGATGCGGTAGCAACAATCGCTGTATTCGAGTCCGGCAAAGGTATCGAGTTCCAGATTGTAAGTGAAGTCATAGTTGCTGCGCGCAATCAGGCTCCATTGGTCGTTCACCGGTACGATCATCGATGCATCCAGCTGATCCAGTGTGGATTCCAGGATGGGGACCGGATTGGAGGGATTGATCATCTGCGGATTGCGCGTGTAACGGTAAGACAAGTTGAAGATGCGATAGGCATCGTCCATGTAATTCAGGCTGGCACTGGCGCTGGTCAGGTGCGCATCTTTATGGTCGTAGGCGACGTCGCTGGTGAAGCGCAGGGAATCGCTGATCTGGCCGCTGATCTGGCCCGCCAGTTCCGAATCCCGGCGCGAGTATTTATCGTCTTCATCGGCGGTAGTGGCGACCACGACACGGCGGTCTTTCTGATAATAAATCTGGCCGATGCTCATCCGTAAACGTTCAATACCGGTGCTGCTGGAGATCAGCGCACTGGATAATCCCACCGCAACCTGGTTAGCATCATCGATGCGGTCACCACCGGAGAAACGCGACTCGCGAAACAGCTGCCCGTAGGTAAAAGTCAGTTCAGACGTATCAAAATTGACGTAGCGATTATTGGCGGTCAGATTGTACAGCGCGCTGTGATCTTCATAATCGCTGTAAAAATAAAAGACGCGCGGTTCAAGGGTCTGGATAAAACTGTTGCTGAACAGGCTGGTTTCCCGCTCGAAAAACAAGCCCATATCCAGGCTGCCTTGAGGCACAGTCAGTGAAGGTGAGCTATCGGCCGTTTCGTTCAGCGCGCCGCTGTCGAGCTCATAGTTCAGGGTTTTCACCGCAACGCCGGGCTTGAAGAAACCCCAGGCAAATTCCTTGTCCCAGGTCAGGCCGTAGTCGGTGCGCAAGCGCTCGCCGAGCAAGGTATTGGTGGTATCCAGCTCATAGAAGCTGTTGAGATCAAAATTGACGTATTCGTTGTTTAACTCAAGCAGCCAGTCGCCCAACCGGTAGCTGCCGTCGGCATTGATACGCGGCAGTTCGCGGTAGGGAATCTGGCTCTCTTCCACCAACACGCGAAATTCCTGCGCCTTGGCGCTCACCAGCCAGTTGTCAGTGCGATAGCTGGCGGTCGCTACCTTGGCGATGTTGGGCTGACGATTGGTGTCGACCCCGCTGCGGTTGAAGTCGCGCAGGTAATCGATATCGCTGATCTCAGTGTAATCAATGGTGGTGGCCCAGCGTTGGCCGCGCCCACCGGTCTGGTTCAGGCTGTAAAGCCAGCGGTCTCTGCCGGTGTAATCATCGCGCAAGCCCTCTTCAATACGCTCCAGGTCCCGCGCGCTGTAATCGCCTTCATCATCGGCAAGGAAAGCACCATTGATGATGGTGTCGAATTGGGCGGACATATGGCGAAATTCGGTATCGACGCCGGTGCCGTGGCGATCCACGTAACGGGGCGTGATCAACATGTCGTAGTTGGGCGCCATGTTCCAGTAAAACGGCAAGGAGAAGTCTTCGATGATGGTGTCGCTGTCAAAGCTCATCGAGGGAAACAGGAAGCCGGTGAGCCGATCTTTGCCTACCGGAAAGCGCAGGTAGGGCGAGTACATCACCGGAATATCCTTGATATTGATGCGCATGTGCTTGGCGGTGCCGTAGCGCTTTTCCTGGTTGATCTTCACTTCTGAACCGGCCACGGACCAGAGGTTGCTGTCCGGCTCACAACTGGTGAAGCGGCTGTCATTCAGCACAATGATGTTGCTGCCGAATTTTTTCAGGCTTTCGGCGGTGCCGCGAATACGTGATTCATAGAGCACAAACTCGGCGTTCTCCAGGGTCGCATCGCCGCTGTCGATATGCATCTGTGCCTGTTCGGCGTGTAACAGCAGCCCCGGCTCACGAATCTGGATATCGCCAGTGATTTCTGCTTCACGGGTGGTCTGGTTAAAAACCGCTTTGTCGGCATTCAGCGAGCGGTAACCCTGGGTCAGCTGCACATCACCGCTCATGATGACCGTGGTCTGGCCCTGGGTTTCGGATGAATCGGCGGTAGCGCGGACCGAGGCGTTGGCCGGCTCAAGCCTGGCATCCGGGTCGGTGCGCTCCGGGCTGACATAAGCACCGCAGCAACCGCTGGGCATAGCGGCTTTTTGAGCCTCAGTCAGTTGCTCCATGGGCACCCAATCCAGGTTGCGCCCGGATTCCGTTTGCTTGTGCGATTCGTCAGCGAAGGCGGGGGCGGTCATCAAGCCCAACGACAACACCAGCGCACTGGCGGGTCGCCACTGTTCAGCCAGTGCGGCGGCTAACAGGGAGGGGCGGAATAGTGAAGAAGTGCGCGTAGCTACAGCCATCAACAGCGTCTCGATAGAAAAGTTGGGCGGCGACAAGTGCCTGCGGAAGCGCGTACAGAAAGAGCGGTAGCGGGAGAAGATGTCTTCATTGATGGCTGTTATCGCTTTATCAATTAATCCGGCCGGCGATCCTGGGCGGTTTCCGTGGATGAAATAGCCGCGATTCTACTTGAATACGCCGGTGCTTGGAATGAATCCGTCTCTGACAATAGCGAAGCCGATTGGTTGGGTGTGTGACGCGCGCCGTCAGGCAGACCTTGTCAGCCTTCAGGATTTGGGGTTTTATGGGAGCCGTTTTATCGGCGCTGCTGGCCTGGCCGGATTCCGGTGTGAAAAGGCCTGGGTCTGCAGCCGCCACAATTCTTATATTTAACGGAGTCAGGATGAGCGATACCCGGGACCCTTCAGCAGATAGCATAGAAAGCCGTAAGCAAGCGCTAACACACTGGGCGCGTCAGAATTTACAGGGAGTCATACCGGAGGCCGGGCGACTGGTGTTGGAAAGCCTGGGTTCCGATGCCGGGTTTCGGCGCTATTACCGCGCGCAAGCTCCCGTGACCGGCCAGCCGCCATTCCTGGCGGTAGATGCTCCGCCCGAGACCGAAGACACCGCGCTGTTTGTCAAGCTCGCGCGCTACCTGCGCGACCAGGGTGTCAATGCGCCGACGGTGATTGCCGCCGACGCGACACAGGGTTTTCTGGTGGTGGAAGATTTTGGCGATCGGTTGTTGCGTAACGAGTTAACCCAGGACACTGCCTGCACCTTATACGGCGAGGCACTGATGGTGTTGCTGCGCTTGCAGCAGGCCACCGACATCCCGGCAGAGCTGCCACAGTACGATCAGGCGATGTTGCGCCGCGAACTGCAGATCTTCAGTGAGTGGTTTGTGGCGCGCTTGCTCGGCTACTCCCTGAGCCAGGCGGAGCAGGCGCTGTTGCAGCGTGTATTCACACAGCTCGAAACCACCGCGTTGGAACAACCGCAGCTGCTGGTTCATCGCGACTACCACTCCCGCAACCTGCTGCTGTGCGACTCGGGCCAGATCGGGGTTATTGATTTCCAGGGCGCTGTGCGCGGTCCCTTTGCTTACGACCTGGTGTCCTTATTGCGCGATTGTTACATCCGCTGGCCGCAGGAGGACGTCAGGCGCTGGGCACTCAGTTACGGCAATATGGCCATGGATGTCGGCGTGATCCCCGCCGTTGATGAAGCAACCTACCTGCGCTGGTTTGATTGGGTGGGCCTGCAACGACACATCAAGGTATTGGGTATCTTTGCACGGCTGCACCTGCGCGATGGCAAGCACCATTACCTGGCGGATCTGCCGCTGGTATTGCGCTACACCCTCGATGTTGCACGGAACTATCCGCAACTGGACGAATTTGTTACCTGGTTCGAGCAACAGCTCCTGCCGCTGATCGAACAACAACCCTGGTATACCGATTACCGCCGTGCCGGAGACGTAAACGCGTGAAAGCCATGATCCTCGCCGCCGGCCTCGGCCAACGCATGCGCCCCCTGACGGATCATTTACCCAAACCGATGTTGTCCGTGGGTGGCAAACCGCTGCTGCAATACCACCTTGAACATGTACACGCGGCGGGTATTCGTCAGGTAGTCATTAACCTGGCCTACCTCGGCGAAAAAATTCGCGCCTTTGTCGGCGACGGCAGCCGATTTGATTTACAGGTGGAATACTCCGAAGAGCCGGAACCGCTGGAAACGGCCGGTGCCATTTTAAAAGCCCTGCCGCTGCTGGGCGACGAACCCTTTGTGTTGGTCAATGGCGATGTCTGGAGTGACTACCCGTTGCAGAATTTAGTTCGTCATTCTCTGGAGCGGCGCTACAACGGGCATCTGGTACTGGTACCCAATCCGGCATTTCATCCGGCCGGCGATTTTGCGTTAGCGCAAGATGGTCTGTTATTAGCCGGCGCCGACCAACCGCGTTACACCTTTGCGGGCATCAGCCTGCTGCGCCCGCAAATGATCGCGGACTATCCACAACGCCGGGAAAAATTTCCCTTGGGTGAAGTGCTACGACATGAGATCGCACACGGGCGATTAACGGCAGAGGTTTATCAAGGGGCTTGGAGTGATGTGGGGACTCCGGAGCGGTTGGTGGGTTTGGATAGTGAGTTGCGTCATCCTTGAGGTTTTACTTCACTTTTTGCCGAGGCAATGTTCCTGCTCATTAAAGAGCTTAAGAGTAAATCCTATTTCGATGGCCCTTGTGGCTTACTTTTGATGGGAAGGGATTTTATCTTGTTGTCGATAATTTTTTGTGCTGCTTCGTTATTTTTTGCTTCTTTCGGACTTTTTTGCGCTTGATTCTTCATCTTCAATGTTCTCCTCTTCGTCAATAATATTGTCGGGTGATCCTACCGAGGTAGGTTCATCCGGCATGTATATCGGATTTTCAGAAATAATTTTTTTTGCCAGTTTTTTTAATTCGGCTGGCGTTAAATTTGAATCTATTTTTTTTCTGCTCATGATAGAACCTTAACCAGGTAATGTTTCTGATTGCTTTCCGTTCTTCCGCTACAGTAGCGATAACCGAAGGAGGAGTAATATTCAATGAGTTTTTTATCTATAGGATCAATAATGCGTAACTCTGCTGCGCCTATGATATTCGCATAGAGTTCTGCAACGGATATTGTAATTGGGACAATTCTGCCTTTTAAAGGGCTTCCCGATGGATTCGCCTCAATAAATTCCAAGCGCAGGCGGGTACCAGCATACGATGGGCGCCCTAAGCTTAAACCAGCAAGCGAACTCCCATACCAAGTGGCTAATTCAAATCGGTTTGGATACCTAAATGCATAGCTTTTGTAGCCTTCGTGCCACGGCCAATCAACTTTCCGATTAGGATCCGCCGACCAAGTTTTTGAGTATATTAATGCGCTTTGGGATATTTCAGTTAATTTAATGTTTCCACGGTCGCCATATGGTAACTCGCTGTAGATGGCATCTCGTGCCATCTTACGGAAAGACTCATACCTGGTCTCTGCTTCAATATGCGTTGCTAGCATTAGCTGTCCCTTTCTGACTCTGGTTTATGGGAGGTCTACTTCTCAGCAAACAATATCCTCATTATGTCTTTAGCCTATATGCCGTCACTAAGCTCCTAAAAGAACGATTTCTAAATCAGCAAGCTTTGCCTCTTCCTGTGTTCCCGAGTCTCGGCGCATAAGGACAGCCATGTTGGTGAAGGATTCGCACTGCTCTTTTGTATTCATTGTTGCGCCAAGTCGCTCAAATGCAGCGAAAGCTTCGATGGTGGCGCGTGAACCATAAAGACAGATTCGACACTTCGCATCGGCTGTTTTAACGCCTAATTGTTTGCCTTCGTCAGTATGTCGTTTCGTACCTAAATTGGCGTGCTCTGATACACATCTCAGATAATCTATGTAGGCTCGCGACCGAAGTTCTCGATGATGCCGTTGGGTGTCGAGATGTCGGGTGAAAATGTATTGTAATGCTGCACCAATTACGATTCCAAAAAAAGAAAAAAGCGCTGTTTCCATTACACATCCTCAAGTAAACGAATCATATGATGAATGTTGATATCTTACGTTACCCAAGTCGGATTACGCCTTTGGCTAATCCGACCTACATGATGGTTGTTGGGATTCACTCTCGCGGGGTTTGCGAGAGTGATTTTCAGGCGGGGATGTTAGTCGGCGAGGGCGAGGAGTTGCATTGCGCCAAGGTGGTCGACGTGCAAAACCAGTTGGATGTCGTTGTCGGATGTGTCGGCGATGACGCCGTTGAGGATTAATTCTGTTTTAACCGGGTAAACGCCCTGGGGCAGACCTTCCGGCGGGGTGAACGCAAATTCATTTTGGTAGTGACCGCCGCGACGGCTATCGCCATTGACCGCTTTGGTCAGGTTGCGTAGTGGCTTTGTGTGGTCCTCATTGTCGAAGATGGTGATGCGTTCTTCAATCAACGCTTCCTGGCGCAAGCTGCCCGGCACCACGACGATATCCGATTTAACCGTCACCTGATTTCCCGGTTCTATGATCTTACCCGGTAAGGTCTCAGTGTCGTAGCGTTCGGCAACCGGGTCGGGTTGCAGGGTTTTATTTTTGGTGCGGTATTCAGTCGCCACTTGCTCTTCGTCGGCAACTTTCTTGGAGCGGTAGTCGATCACCATATCAGCAATCAATTTTACCGCGATGGAGACCGCTGCAACGCGCGCGGCGGCTTTCAACTTCTCGCGATTTTTGCAGCTTTGGTCGCCGCTTTTACATTTGTGCGAGCGGTCCAGATTGTCTTTCAGATCGTTCAAACCGAACCCATAAGACGGTGCTGCGACCAGGGAAGAAATCAGGGCAATCAATAGTGCTTTTTTCATGGTAAGCCTCCTTGGCTTATTGGATGGTAAAACCGGTGGTCTTGAGTTTTTGTTGGGTATCTTGCGCGCGCCGTTTTATCGCAGCGGCTTCGGCGTGGCCTGGAACCAGGTCCAGTGCTGCTTCGGCTTTAGCGATGGCACAACTGTAATTCTTTTGTTTATCGAGGCAGGTTTTGGCTTGTGCAAGAATACTTTGCACGCGCGCTTCGGATTGTTTGGCGAGGGTGGCGGCCTGTTTGATCTCCAGTGCCTGGAGGTTGCCCGGATGATTAGCCGTCACGCTGTCGGCATGATTTATCGCGCAGTCGTATTGCTTTTGATTCAGGCATTGCCGCGCTTTATTTAATGCGTCGTTAATTTCGGCCTGTTGTGCCTGCGCGCCGGTCTGCGCCGCTAGTAATTGGTTTTGCAACAAGAGCGTGGTTTGATGGCTTGCGTTTACACCCACGGCTTCGTTAACCAGCGCCTGCACACATTCCAGGTCGCCGTTGTCCAAACAGCTGTCGGAACGTTGTGCAATGCGGGAGAGTTCCATCGACTCAGAGGCATCGTTTAATAATGCTTGTGCGGCGGCGTGGGTTTGATCGAGTTTAAGCAACTCGCGGGTTTTAATTTGTGCGCAGGCAAAATCCTGTTGGTTAAAACAGTTTTCCGCTTCCTCTAGCAACCGCGCGATGCGAGCGGCATCTTCCTGTTTCTGGTGTGCCAGTTGCGCACTGTTGAGTAAATCGCGCGCGACACGGTTACCCGGTTCAAGATTGGTCACCACCAGGCTTTGTTCAATCGCACATTCAAAATCACTCTGCGCAAAACAGCTTTGCGCCAGGGCAATTTTCTCGTTGATGGTGTTTTGAATCTGCGCTTCGGCCTGATAGTGATTGTAAGCAAACCATCCCAAACCGATCAGTGAAACCGGCAGTAGCACTGCTGCCACTTTTAGAGCCAAAGGTTTACGACGTGGAAATAATTCGTGCTGGAATTGTTCGATCGTGGGGGTACGCTGTGCCTTTTCCAGTGCAAGGCCGCGGCTCAGGGCTTTCCACTGTGCGGCCGTTAATTTTTCGATGCGCTTGGGTTTCAGTTTTTGCTGCTGCGCATCGAGTGCGGACACATTGTTATAAGGGTGGCGGCCGGCGAGCATCTCATAAATCACACAGGCCAGCGCGTAGACGTCATCCGCAAAACTTATCGGCTCGTCGTTGATCATTTCAATCGTGGCGTACGCGGGTGTCAGTGCGCCCAATTGTCCCGCATCAAATTGGTGGCGCTGGGTTTCTTTTGAGGCGGCGCGCGCGATACCGAAATCCAGCACCTTGGCCGAACCGTCGCGCATGACAAAGACGTTACCGGGTTTGAAATCCGCGTGAATCAGATGGCGTTTGTGGGCGTACATCAAGGCTGCACATAAATCTTTCGCCAGCCGCAAGGCAGTGCTAACCGGCAGGCCGGTGTTGCGGTGGTCTTTAAGCAATTTATCCAGAGGGTCGCCGTGTAGCAGCTCCATGGTCATAAACAGGATATCGCCGTCGCGATCAAAGTCGTGCACGGTGACGATATTCGGGTGCGCCAGGGTTTGGGATTTGGCGGCTTCCTGTTGCAGGGTGACGAACGCGTCCGGGTGATTCTGGAAATCCTGGTTTAACACTTTGGTGGCGATGTAGGGATTGGGATCTTCCGCTTCAACTTTGCGCAGGTCGCGGGTTTTATACACCGTCCCCATGCCGCCCTGGCCCAGCGCTTCTTCCAGCAAAAACCGTTTCTTTAACAAGGTGCCCGCGCCGCTGCCGCTCAATGCCTGTTCAGCCAGCTCACTGGCTTTGGCAAAGCCGGATGAATTATTGGTCGTGTTGGGACGGTATTGGGTGTATTGCGTCGCGGCTGCATTGGTCGATTTTTTGGCGAGCACCGTCGCGTCATCCGCCCTGGGGCGAGATTTGCTGGCGAGGACGGTCGCATCATCCGCTTTGGGCGCAGGCTTTTTGGCCATCACCGTGGCTTGTTCTGCGGGCTTTTTGGGCGGGCGAGCAAGGCGGGTTTTATCGTCGGCCGGGTCGGGCGTGTTGGCTGAATCGTTCTTCTCAGACACGCTAGTCTTCCTCTTTGCTCCAGATGTTGATTATTGGTAATTCCGTTGTGGCTGACGCCAAAAATAGCCGAAAAATAGTAACACGATCACCGCCTAAAGGCATTCAGGAGAAGTGGTGTGGGTGTTGGAAAATGCGACGGCTTTAACGCTTTGTCGGGATTACCCTTACTCTTTATCCTTGCTCGTTTCTTTTCCCAGAGCGTGCCGTTCCATAAAGCCGCGGGTTCGCTCCAGCCAAAAACTGCGCGGATTGTCGCTGTCTTGGGGGCGCAAGAGTAGCAGTCGGAGCTGGTAATAATGCTCTATTTTATTGCGCAGTGCGGCGGCGCGATGGCTCTGACGGAGACTGGCCTGCTGATCGCTATCCGGTTGGGTGAACAGATCGAGCACCGGCAGGCCAGGGTTGGAAAACAGTTGTTCCAGTTGTGGCTTGGTAAGCGGTTCCTGTATCTGCAAATTAACCAGCACCAACGCCTGGAGCGCATCGCCGGCGGCGGTTTGCAGCCCGGTCATACTGTCAACAACGCTGCTGTTATCCACTAATACCACAATATTCTGTTGGCCTTGCTCACGCAAAAATGCCGCGGCGGCGCCGACACGCCGGGCGATAACCTCGGCGCGGGAGGGCTCGGGTTCAGTTGAAGTCTCTGCCTCTGCTTCGGCGGCAGGTTCGGGCGTTTGCTCGGTGGCCGCGTCCTGATCAGCTTGTTCTTCTTCCGGTGCGGGCGGGGGGATTTCGCGCCGGGGAACCCGTTGGGTTGCTTGCGCTGGCAGCGCCACCGCCAGGGTAACCCAGCCATAGCGCGGCAGGTAACGGCGCAGGTTATCGAAGGAGGGCGGCCACCCTGGTGGTATTTCGGCGGCATGCAGTATCAATACTGCGCCTTTGGTAGTTCGCGCTTCGGTAGGGCGAAAGAGGGCAAGGATTTTTTCTTCCGGTGTATCCAACCAGCGCACCTCGTCTGGCGAGGCTGCCGCCAGTAGCTGGTTATAGTTTTCTTCCCGCGATACCCGGGGCGAGACTTCCTGCGCTGCATCCGGTGTCGGCTCAGCGGCGGGTGCCGTTGTTTCAACGGCCGGGTTAGCCGCACTGTTGGCGGGCGCGGTGGTCTGGGCGTGCACCAGCGGACAGACAAATAGCACCAACCAGGCGATAACACCGAGTCGGCGTAGCCGGAGTGAATCCCGGTAGATCAGGCGAGTCAAAAGACGGTTCATAGTCCCGGTTTTTCAGATGGATAGTGATTCATTAGTGCGCAATCTGCTGCCAGCGCGATATTTTTCAGTACAATGCCGACATTTTAGTCGTTGTCACAACAGTCATCGGGTGATTTATGCAGAACTTTAAGGATTCACGTCAGGCGGATTACAGAATTGCACCGTCGATCTTGTCCGCCGATTTCGCGCGCCTCGGGGAAGAGGTGGATGCGGTACTGGCCGCCGGCGCTGACATGATCCACTTTGATGTGATGGATAATCACTACGTCCCCAACCTCACCATTGGCCCTATGGTGTGCAAAGCGTTGCGCAAGTACGGCGTAACCGCGCCCATTGATGTGCACCTGATGGTCGAGCCGGTGGATGACCTGATCGGTCAGTTTGCCGATGCCGGTGCGACGTTTATTACCTTTCACCCCGAGGCCTCGCGTCATGTGGATCGCTCTCTGCAGTTGATCAAGGATCGCGGTTGTTTTGCCGGGCTGGTGCTGAACCCCGCCAGCTCGCTCGACGAAGTCAAATACGTGATGGAAAAGATGGACATGTTGTTGCTGATGTCGGTTAACCCAGGCTTTGGTGGGCAGCAATTTATTCCTTATGTGCTGGATAAGGTGCGCGAAGCCCGTGCGCTGATCGATGCCAGCGGCTATAACATCCGCCTCGAAGTCGACGGCGGTGTATCTACCGAAAACATCCGTGCACTGGCCGCCGCCGGGGTCGATACCTTTGTATCCGGCTCGGCCATTTTTAATACCGATAATTACGCCGCGACCATTGCGTCCATGCGTGCGGAACTGGCATTGGCCAATAAAGGTTGAACCGGTTGCAGCCGCCGGGGTTGGATTAAGTAACCGGTTAAATTGTGAAATATTGGGGATAGGCAGTCCGGTTTTATTTGAGTAAACTGGCCGCCAGTCCATTAGGAGAAGCCCTGTGAAACTTTCAGGCTTACATCTGCAAGAGCGTGCCGCCCTCGTCGCCCGATGGCGTCGCTAGTCCATATCTGCCCGCGCGCAGTCTGTCTAGCTAGCACTTATCTATCTAGCCTCGCAGTCTGTCAGCAGCCGGGTTGTCTTCACCTCATCTGTTGTCCGACATCTTTCATGCCGCGTCAGGCGCAGATGAATTACCCGATAAAAATAGCGTGATTCGCCCACCTCTTGCGGGCGAACCTGAAAGGTAAATCCATGACTCCTGAACAATTTGCTGAGTTGGCCGCGCAAGGCTATAACCGCATTCCGGTGATGCGCGAAGTGCTGGCTGACCTTGATACTCCTTTATCTTCCTATCTGAAATTGGCCCGTGGGCCTTATTCCTATCTGTTTGAGTCCGTGCAGGGCGGTGAAAAATGGGGCCGTTATTCCATGATCGGCTTGCCGGCGCGCACCGTGTTAAAAGCTTTTGGTGAACACATTCGTATTGAGCGCGACGGTGTAGTGGTTGAGGAAACCACCCAGGCCGACGCGCTGGAATTTGTTGAAGCATTCAAGCAACGCTACCGCGCGCCGGAGTTGCCGGGCCTGCCGCGTTTTACCGGCGGTCTGGTGGGTTATTTTGCTTACGATTGTGTGCGTTATGTGGAGCCGCATCTGAAGGCCAGCGTGCCAAAGGATATTATCGGCACGCCGGATATTTTGCTGACGGTGTCCGATGAAGTGCTGGTATTCGACAACCTCGCCGGCAAACTCATTCTGGTGATTCACGCTAACCCCGAGATCGACAATGCCTACCAGATAGCGACGCAACGCCTGGATGAATTGGAAGCGCGGCTGCGCGGTCCCGTGCCGTCGACGCCGGATTTAACACTGGGCATGAACGGCGCAAGCGAACAAAAATTCCGTTCGCATTACGGCGAGCAGGCGTTCCAGGACGCGGTCAATCGCATCAAGGATTACGTGCTGGCCGGCGACACCATGCAGGTAGTTATTTCCCAGCGTTTATCTATCGACTTTACGGCGGAACCGCTCAACCTGTATCGCGCGCTGCGCAATTTAAATCCATCGCCTTACATGTACTTCCTCGATTTGGGCGATCACCATGTAGTGGGCTCCAGCCCGGAAATTCTTGCGCGTCTGGAAGACGGCGACGTGACCGTGCGGCCGATTGCTGGCACCCGTCGTCGCGGCCATACCCCGGAAGAAGACAAAGCCCTGGAAGCGGAACTGGTGGCTGATCCGAAAGAAATTGCCGAGCATTTGATGTTGATCGACCTTGGTCGCAACGATGTGGGTCGCGTGGCTGAAGTGGGCAGCGTAACGCTCACCGATAAGATGGTGGTCGAACGCTATTCCCACGTGATGCACATTACCTCGAACGTTACCGGCAAGATCAAACCCGAATTGCGCGCGATGGATGTACTGCGCGCAGCTCTGCCGGCGGGGACACTCTCCGGTGCCCCCAAGATTCGCGCGATGGAAATCATCGACGAACTGGAGAGTGAAAAGCGTGGCATCTACGGCGGCGCGGTGGGTTATATCGCCTGGAACGGCAATATGGATACCGCCATTGCGATTCGCACGGCGGTGATCAAAGACGGCAAACTTTACGTCCAGGCCGGTGCGGGTGTTGTGGCGGATTCCATACCGGCACTGGAATGGAAAGAAACCATGAACAAAGCGCGTGCCATCTTTAAAGCCGTCGACATGGTGGGGGAATAATCATGATTCTGATGATCGACAACTACGACTCCTTTACCTATAACGTGGTGCAGTATCTGGGCGAGCTGAAAGCGGATGTGAAGGTCGTGCGCAACGATGAAATTACCGTGCAGGACATCGCGCGCCTGGCGCCGGAAAAGATTGTGATTTCACCCGGCCCCTGCACGCCCAATGAAGCGGGTATTTCGGTGGAAACCATCAAGACGTTTGCTGGCAGGATTCCCTTGCTCGGTATCTGTCTCGGCCATCAGAGTATCGGCCAGGCGTTTGGCGGCAAGGTTATTCGCGCCCCGCAGGTTATGCACGGTAAAACCTCGCCGGTGTATCACGCGGATAAAGGTGTATTTACCGGATTAAAAAATCCCTTGCAGGCTACGCGTTACCATTCGTTGGTGATCGAAAAAGAAAGCCTGCCGGATTGCCTGGAGATTACCGCCTGGACCCAGAATGCCGATGGCAGCATGGCGGAGATCATGGGGGTGCGCCATAAAACCCTGGCGGTGGAAGGCGTACAATTTCACCCTGAATCTATCCTGACTGAGCAGGGCCACGAATTGCTGCGCAACTTTTTAGATGGCGTTTAACCGACGCGCAATCGGGCTGTCCAGGACCGCTCGATTGCGCACTGACCGAAGTAAATTTAATCTGTCGCTGACAAGCTTTTCCCACACACAAAGCCGTGAATGGTAACAACAAGGTGGATGGCAATGGACATTAAACAAGCTCTGAACAAATTAGTCGCGCACATTGATCTCTCGACTGACGAGATGACCATGGTGATGCGCGAAGTGATGACCGGCGTGGCCACGCCGGCGCAGATCGGTGGTTTTCTGGTGGCGTTGCGGATGAAGGGTGAGACCCTGGACGAAATTACCGGGGCCGCCATGGTCATGCGCGAACTGGCCACCCGGGTCGACATCGACGTGGAATATCTGGTCGACACCTGCGGCACCGGCGGTGACGGCGCCAATCTGTTTAACATCTCCACCGCCAGTGCGTTTGTCGTGGCGGCGGCAGGTGGGCGCGTGGCCAAGCACGGCAATCGCGGCGTTTCCAGTGCCGCCGGCAGTGCCGATGTATTGGAAGCGGCGGGCATCAAACTCGATATCACGCCGGAACAAGTGGCCCGTTGTGTGAAAGAAATCGGTGTGGGCTTTATGTTCGCACCGGCGCACCACAGCGCCATGCGCTTTGCCATCGGCCCGCGTCGTGAATTGGGTTTGCGCACCATCTTTAATATGCTTGGCCCCATGACCAATCCGGCGAATGTTAAACGCCAGGTTATCGGTGTGTTCAATGGTGAATTGTGCAAACCCATGGCCGAAGTATTGGCGCGTTTGGGCAGTGAGCATGTCATGGTCGTGCATGCCAAAGACGGACTGGATGAGATCAGCCTGGCCAGCGAAACCCAGGTGGCGGAACTGAAAAATGGCGAGATCATCGAATACACCATCAAACCGGAAGATTTCGGCGTGCAAAGCAAAAGCTTGATTGGCCTGAGTGTGCAGAACGCGGAAGATTCGCTGTTGTTGATCAAGGACGCGCTCGGCAATCGCCGCGGCCAGTACGCCGAAAAAGCCGCCGACATCATCACCTTGAATGCTGGCGCCGCCATTTACGTCAGCGGCGTTGCCAGCAACCTGGCGGACGGTGTAGAGATGGCACGAGACGCTATCGGCAGCAGCCTGGCCGGCGAGAAAATCCGCGAACTGGCGGCTTTCACTCAATATCTTGAATAAGTTTTTCGGCTAACCGAAGAACCCCGACGCGAGCGCCGAGCAGTGCTCGCAAAGAGGATTGGAATCGCGTGACACAGACACCCACCGTACTGCGCAAGATCATTGCCCGCAAATGGGAAGAAATTGCCGAGCGCAAGAAAACAGTTTCTCTCGCTGACCTCAAACAAAGCCTGGTACACCAACAACCGGTGCGCGGCTTTGTACAGGCAATTGCCGACAAAATTGCAGCAGGTCAATCCGGCGTCATTGCCGAGATAAAAAAAGCCTCCCCCAGCAAAGGCATCATCCGTGAACACTTTGTTCCAGCGGAATTGGCGCGCAGCTACGAACGGGGCGGAGCCGCCTGTTTATCCGTATTAACCGACGTGGATTTTTTCCAGGGCGCTGACGTTTATTTACAAGAAGCCCGCGCCGCTACCGATCTTCCAGTGATCCGCAAAGATTTCCTGGTGGACGAATACCAGATCTACGAAGCGCGGGCTATTGGTGCCGACTGCGTACTGCTGATCGTATCCGCCCTGGAGCCGCAGAAACTGGCGGACCTGAATACCCTGGCGATGGAGCTCGGTCTGGATGTGCTGGTGGAAGTCCACGACGCCGCTGAGTTGGAGATCGCTTTGGGTCTACCCAACAAGCTGATCGGCATCAACAACCGCAACCTTCACACCTTCGATGTCACACTGCAAACCACTTTTGATCTGCTCGACCAGATCGGCCCCGAACGCATCGTTGTGACAGAAAGCGGCATCCTGTCACCTGCCGACGTAAAAGTTATGCGTGAAAAGAATGTAAATGCGTTCTTGGTAGGCGAGGCTTTCATGCGCGCCGATGACCCCGGCGCAGCGCTGAAAACTTTCTTTAGCTAAGTAACGACAAAGCCAGCATTCGCTGGCTTTTTTTATGATTCGTGACGCTACCGCAATACAAGTTTGGCGTTAGGCACTTCGGAATCCGTTTGTCATTAGGCCTGTTGTTTCGAAAACGCATGAATACATCCCTGTAGCTCCTTCAAGTCGTCCCTGACTTGAAGGTTTCGAAACAACAGGCCTAACGCCAAACTCGCAT